>JBQTGW010000006.1:0-9415 GCA_052390495.1 Pseudonocardiales bacterium | reverse complement strand
CGGCTGTGACCCCACGTGTGCCTCGGCGTGTGTCACCGGCGGCGTGTGAGATCCGCTGTTCGGCTGTGATATACGCTGGAACCGCCACGGCTTCTCCTGCCGGGAAAGGTTTGGTCTGGAACCTCCTTTCTATCGGCTGGAGAAGTCGTTGCTTCGTATTTGGCGCGGCGTGTCGGGAAAATTCGAAAAATCTGGACAGGTGGCTCGGGGATGGGTCAATAGCCGGGTTTTGCATAAGCCTCCAGTTGTCACGACTACACCGGTCGGATCAGTAGTGCCTGGCCAGCGGCGGATGAGCCGGTCAGCAGGGCCTGTTCCGCGGCGGGTTCCAGGCCGGCCCGCAGGCTGAGGGCGATGATCTCCTCTGTTGAGATGCCTTTCTGGAAGGTGCCCCTGGCCTGGCTTGACCAGTAGCCGTCCTGGTGGGGGGGCCAGTTCGCGGAGGCGGCTCTGGGGTCGATGTCAGTGGGTGATCGGGTGACGACGAGCAGGTGAGCACCGGGACGGGTGAACTGGGTGGCGTGCTGGAGGGTTTGGATGCGTTGCCAGGGATCGGGTAGGACGTTGAGCACGAAGATGTTGGTGACCAGGTCGTACTCGCGCTTGGGTGTGGCGCTCCAGCCGAAGTGCGGGTGGGGGTCCCAGCCATCGGCGTCCAGTCCCGCGACTCGGTAATGGTCGACGTCGCTGCCGCGCCCGCACCCATGGTCCAGGACACTGGTGATGCCCAGAAGGGGGACGAGGACATCGACGACGGTGCGGGCGGACGGGGATGGGCGGCTGCGGCTCATCGCGGTCTTGTGCGGCTGACACCCGGAACGAGGTGGCAGGGCATGCTCGGTCTGTGGCGTGAACAGGGTGTCCTGGTCCGCTACGGTGATGGTGTCGAGCGTGACGGGGACGTCGATGAGGATGCCGGAATGGTCGGTGAATGCCTGCTCGCTAGCGCGGGTGGAGTGGTTGTACCGCACGTTGACCATCGGGAGCAGGTAGTGGGGAACAAGCGCGAGGTCGCAGCGGAACCGGCTGTGCATGCCCGGCCGTTGACGTTCGATGGTGAACTGGGCAGGCTCGGCAGCGGCGGCGTCGAGTAGGCCGCTATTGATGAGTAACTCGGCGAACGGTGTGCGATCTGTGGCGTTGTTGAAGGTGCTGGTCCGTCCGTTGCAGAGGCCGTCGATGGGGCGAGGGGCGAGGTTGAAGTCTCCGCAGGCGAGTACGGGTCGCCCGTTTTCCGCGGCGATGATTTCCTGAAGTCGGCGGAGCTGGTGGCGGCGCGAGGTGGTCGAGCCCGAGTCGAGATAGGTGTTGTAGACGACCAGCCAGCCTAGCTCCAGGCGTTGGACGAAGCTGTCCGGCCGGGAAACCGGTGGGATGGTGAAGCGCTCAGCACTCCAGCAGAACAGGTCTCCGTCTCCGCCGACCGGTCTGTAGCCGGCCAGGTTGATCGCAGTACGGGTGACCGGTTTCCATGGCTCCTGGGCGACCAGCACATCTACCCGGTGGTGATGCAGCCACGCCGTGAGTTTTGCTCGAGCCGCAGGGTTACCAAGGCGTTTGTTGAGGTTGACCGAGGCCAGGCGCACGGAAGTCTCTTTCGCCAAAACTACAGGGTGATAGCGATTCCCGATCGGGTTTCTTCGTCGAACGAATTCCACAGCACGTTGAGCGGATGTTCCGGCGCGTATTGCTCCCGCTCTCCCTTACGGGCGAACACACCGGTGACCAGCTCAAGCATTGGATCGAAGTCTTCGGCGAACGCGACGAGTCGAAAGTCGGGTCCGCCGGGCAGTCGCCCTTCGACGGCCGCCCGACCTATGACTTCAGAGACAATCATGCATCCGTATACCATGCCAGAACGTAGCAACGCCAAGCCATAGTAGATGTCATCGATAGTCGTCGCGATAGTCAGCTTGTTGCGAAACCCACTGCCGTACCAACGTGAAAGAAAGTCCACAATCACGCCACTGGACGGGATCACCAGCGGGATCAACGGCAGCCTGTCTCGTCCGACCGCATTTACTGCCAGCTCTCGCCGGGGCAGGTTGGTCAACAGCACAAGCCCTTCACGGTGCCATTCGAGGAAATCGTATTGGCCGGGGACTTCTGAACGTCCGGCCGCAGAGGCGAACCCGCCACACATCAGATCGACCTCCTTGGTGTCCAGCCGAGTGAACGTGTCTTTGGTGCGCACATGCACTACCTTGAGTTCGATCTCACGGGACTGGAATTCAGCACTAACACGTTGCCATACCCGACTCAAGAAGTCTAGGGTGAACTCGGTGGTTCCCACTGAAATTGTCTGCCCCAACCGCTGACGGGTGCCGTTGATCGATGCTTGCCAATTAGCCAGGGTAGAGCTGGCCAATTCGACGAACTGTGATCCGGACGGCGTGAACAAGAACCCCTGACCCCGCCCCTGTTTGATTACCAACTGTTCTCCGCACATTTGCCGGAAGCTACGGTTGAGCGTGTCCAGCTGTTTTTGGACGCTGGACTGCTCCCGGCCCAGTACCCGGGCCGCGCGCAGGGCGGAGCCGGTCTCGGCCACCAGCACCAGGGTACGTAGCTGATCGAATGTGGTCTCCAACAGTCCTGGTCCGACCGTCGCGACTCCACCAGCGCCCGTCGTGCTTGTCGGCCCACCCTCTGTCATCAACGCCGCACCGCCTTCCCTCCGATCGTGACTGCCCGGCCGAACATTTGAAGTGCACCGTAACGCAGTTCCAGTTGAGACCACCTCCAGATGTTCGATAGTACATCTAGACACCTGAAAATTTATCGGGGAACATTTGACCGTCAGTGCTCGTCCAGTTACTCGAACGGAGACGGAGCGGACGGGGGTCGAGAGCGAGACCACGAAGCTGCTTGAGTCGGGCCAGGTCGGCTGGCCTGGTGAGCTGCGCGGAGATGGACTGCTGCTCGCCTGGGCGCCCCGGCAGTCGTTGGTCCCGGGGATCGGGGCTTACGCGGCCGACCCGGCCGACAAGGGCAAGATCGACCAGCTCTACCGGCCGCCCCAACGCCAGTGGGGACAACAACGAACGCTGCGGATGAGAGAGATGTTTCTAGACGAAGTGGCAGTGCGGTCGCTCATCGACGAAGGCATGTTGGGTTGGGGTGGCGGGCTCCGACGTGATTGTCTCCTGTTGAGGCTCGGCAACCGGTTGCAGCCGATGGCGTACCGCCCGCCAGCAGTGGTGGACCTGACGAACCAGGACCAGGTCGACGCGATGTATGGCGAGGCCCTGGTCGGATGGTGCTCCTTCACCCTGCGACGCGGTGAGTTGGCACTCGTCCACGCGGATCACCCGGTGGCGCTCCCTCGTAGCGTGGGCGGGTTCATCGGTGGGTTGAGCCACATGGCAAGGCTCGGCCTGACGGTGAATCTGGACACCCCCATCGTCGATGCTGGATTCAACGGAGTCCTGACCATCGAGATGTTCAACGCTGGTCCGTCCGATGTGATCCTCCGGCCGGGGATGCCGGTCGCGAAGGTAATCCTGTACCGCGTCGGTGGAGGTGCGCTCGTTGAGCCGTATCACCACGTTTTCTACGGAAACGAAGACCACCTCGGAAGCAAGTACGCGGCTGAATTCTTCTCGACACCTGTCAAGGAGAGGTAAATGATCGACTGCGCTTTTTGCGATGAGTTCGCTCAACCGGTCGAGGCGACCTGGATCGTGGCTCGTACGCAGAGCCGGGTGGTTCTCCCGACGATCGGCTGCCTCACCCAGGGCTACCTGCTCTACATGCCGCAGGAGCACACGCTCGCGTTCGCCGATCTCGACAGCGCGGAGCTGCGCGAGTGCGAGCAGGACATCGACGGGCTGCGCAGTACGCTGATCGACCGGTATGGCCCGATGATCGTCGCCGAGCACGGCCCGCGGGAGTGCGACCTCGGAGCGGGCTGCTGTGACCACGCACATATACATCTCGTTCCGGTGCCGGCCCCGGGGTGGGTAGTCAAGGAGTACGTCGAGATCGGCGGGCCGACAGAACCGTACCGGACGCTGCCGGAGTGCCTCGCCTCCGTCGATGAAGCTTATGTGTACGTCTCACCAGCGCCCGCAGAGCACTACATCTGGCCAGCGACGGCATTTCCCCGGCAGTGGGTGCGCCGGGTATGCGCGGACATCCACGGCAAGGCGTCCCAGTGGGACTGGCGCGACCATCCCTTCGACCCGGAGCGTCGGCGAACGTACGACGCACTGGTCGGGACGTCTCTGCTGCAGCCCGCCCGGATGCCTTGATGCCCGTTACCTGCGATATGCCTTTGATCCTCTCCCTGCTGACCCCGGCGGTGTGCAGGGAGATGGCGCGGGACCGGCGATGGCCGAAATGGTCGACGCAGTGCTTGATGCATTCCCTGGGCCTGGCTGTCCTGGACGCATGCCTGGTGACTCCCGATGCCGCGCCGCATCTTGCAGAGGCCATCGAGGCGTTCGCCCGGCTGCACGACAACACAGCGGTGATGATTCGTTCCGACGAAGGAATCGAGACCAGGGCGTACCAGCGGGGCGGCCACACACTGCCCGTGGAACAGGCGGTCGAACGCGCGGACAATCTGCTGTCACACGGTCGTGCCGTCCTGCTATTGGAACCGACGAACCGGTTCACCAACAGGCTGACTGCGATGATCCGCCTCGATCGTAACGCGCCCCACGACGGAACCGGACAGCTGACGACCGAGGTGCTCGGACCCGGGTACGACCTTGCGGACCTGGCCAGGAGCGGTGTGCAGCCGCAGGCCCGGATCGAGGTCCGCAACATCGACTGGGATCGGCCGGAATCCCTGTGGCCACACGACGTCGTCATCACCATGGTGGACGCCTCCAGGGCGACCAGGCTCGAGGCGCGGCTGGACTTCATCGGCGCGCACTGCCTGCCGGGGCCGGTGGCGGTCGACAAGGTCACCCGCGTCGAGTGCGCCCGGGCCTGGCTGTCGGAGCGGGGGTACGGCGAGCTCTTCAAGCCGTTCGACCTGACCTCTGCCCTACGGCACCTCCCCGACTGGCACCGGGACGCGTTCTCGATCGCGGCTGGCATCTCGCACGCGGGGTGGACCTGCGTGGCGACCGGTTGGTCCGATCTGGGCACTGGCCGCCCTGTCTATTGGGACATCATCGATGGAAGAAGCAAGTATGGCTGGCACGGCTGAGGTGGAGCGCAGGGCTCTCTACTTCGACTACCAAGCAACCACTCCGGTGGACCCGAGTGTCGTGGCCGCAATGTTGCCGTTCTTCTCGGATCAGTTCGGCAACGCGGGTTCGCGCCACAGTTTCGGGACGGCTGCGGCGTTCCAGGTTGCCGCGGCGCGGCAGCAGGTCGCGCAGCTGATCGGGGCGCTATCCCCAGACGAGATCGTCTTCACGGCGGGTGCCACCGAGAGCAACGCCGTAGCCATCCGGAAGGTCTTCGCCACCGCGGAGCGGGCACATTTCGTCACGACCGCGATCGAGCACCCGTCGGTGCTGGGCCCGGCCGCCGAGCTGGCGCGGGCCGGGCACGAGGTCAGCTACCTCACGGTCGATCGTCAGGGTCGGGTCGACCCAGTGCAGGTCGAGTCCCTGATCCGTCCAGAGACCGGACTCGTGTCCGTCATGCACGCAAACAACGAGGTCGGCACGATCCAGCCGCTCGCCGACATCAGCCGTATCACGCGTGCCGCAGGCGTCCTGCTGCACGCCGACCTGACGCAGACCGCCGGTGCTCTCGAGGTGGACGTGAAAGACCTGGGGGTCGACCTCGCGTCCCTTTCCGCGCACAAGTTCTACGGACCGAAGGGTATCGGCGCTCTGTACGTACGCAGAGGATGTGGCCTGAGAAAAGGGCCGGGTACGACCGAGCCGGCGTTGCGCCCCGGGACCTTGAACGTGCCGGGCATTGTCGGCATAGGCGCTGCCGCCGAGCTGGCCGTAGAGCGGCGAGTGATCGACGGGATCCACTCAGCGACCCTGCGGACGCGGTTCGCGGAGGAGTTACTAGCCGCGATACCGGACGCGTTCGTGAACGGCCACCAGACAGAGCGCATCCCAGGGAACCTGAGTGTCACTTTCCCCGGCGTCGAGGTGGACGAGGTGCTGCGGGCCGATCCGGGCCTCGGCTTGGCGACGGGCTCGGCCTGTGCGTCGGGCCGGACGGAACCCTCGCACGTGCTGCTGGCTCTGGGCCTGTCCCGGACGCTCAGCCGCTCGACGCTGCGCATCGGATTCGGCCGGGCCACCGAATGGGACGACTGTCACGACTGCGTAAAGCGCCTGGTGTCACTGCTGATGAAATCCCGGTCGAGATCCCACATCGGCCAGAAAGTATCCACCGGAAGGGTGAGATAGCGTGTTCATATCCTTCGAAGGGATCGATGGCGCCGGCAAGACGACGCTGTCTACGGCGTTGGCCCACCAGTTGCGGCGACACGGTGTCGATGTGGTCCTCTTCCACAAGAAGAGCATCCCGCTCGGGGTCGACCCGTACGTCGAGCAGCACCTGGCGACACTCGGTCGGCTGATCTGGGACGAGGCGGATCACCAACCGATACATCTGCTGGGTGACGCGCACTGGATCCGCCTGATGGCCGCGTACTTCGCAGCCATCAGCGAAGCAGTGATCCAACCTGCCCTCGCGGCTGGCAGGACTGTGGTGACGGACAACTGGTACTACAAGTTCCTCGCCCGCCTCATCGTGAACACCGGCTGCTCCCAGGACGAATTCGAGCGAGTGTTCGACGGCATCCTCGAACCGACCGACGTGGTCTATCTCGAACTCGATCCGTCAGTGGCTGTCGCCCGCAAAAGTAACTTCACCCGAGGTGAAGTCGGACAGCACCAACGCCAGGGCGACGCCGGGGACCAAGGCTTCGTGGGGTATCAGTCCACAGTGGCGGAGTTCTACCGGAGCCTGGCCGAGGAGCGGA
This sequence comes from Pseudonocardiales bacterium, assembly GCA_052390495.1. Taxonomy (GTDB): domain Bacteria; phylum Actinomycetota; class Actinomycetes; order Mycobacteriales; family Pseudonocardiaceae. The sequence continues at coordinate 2,502 of JBQTGW010000006.1, read as the reverse complement.
AGTGGGCCACTGTCCGTCCCGAACACGAGACCCCTGAGGAACTCGCCAACCTGGTAGCCCGAGACCTGGGCCTGGTGACATGACCGAATCCTTAGGGCTGCCCGGCCTCACCGGATGGTGCATGAGCCGCCATCCGGAGAGCGGAAGCCCGAGTCTGACCGGACGCTTCACTGCCGGGCCCCTGGGACGTGACGTCGCTGACTGGCTGGCGACGGAGCCGCTGAGTCTGCTGGCGGCCCGGCATCATGACGCTTGGGAGCAGCTGGCTGAACTCGCCATCCGACTCGAACGAGAGCGTCGTGCTCCGGTGGAGTTCGAGTTCGAGCTGACCAGGCACCGTGCCCGGCCCACACGCGTCCGCACCGCCAGGATGCGGCCGCTTGCATACGTCGCTGCGATACATAATCTTGTGCACACTGGCGTCGTGTCCCCGGACGAGGCGGTGCTCGCGGTGACCCCCGAGCAGGTCCGGGCTTGCCTGACCCCGACCGTCGGGCCGACCGATGGTGGCTTCCTCGGCGGGGGGCTCGGCGTCTCACCGGGTGCTGGGTCCGGACGGGTGGTCTTCAGCTCGGACGACGCGAGCCGGGTCGGTGCGAGCGGTGAGCGCTGCGTACTGGTGGTCGGCGACCTGCGGCCGGAGGATCTCGGCAGCAGAAAGCACCTCGCGGCCGTGGTCACGCTGCGCGGAGGTGCGACCTCGCACGCAGCGGTCGTGGCTAAGGGCCTCGGACTGCCGATGATCGCCGGGCTCCGGGATGCCGTGCTGGACTGCGCGTGCGGGGTGCTGCGGATCGGCGGCCGTACGGTATCGCGCCTCGACATCGTGACCGTCGACGGAAACCAGGGTCACCTCTACCCGGGCCGCGCCACGGTGACCGACGCCTCGATGACACCCGCCCTCGCGGAGCTCATCGGGTGGGCTGACCGGTCCCTGACGATCCAGGTGTACGCAAACGCCGACAGCGGCCAAGACGTCCGCACGGCCAAGGAGCTGGGCGCATCCGGAGTTGGACTCTGTCGCCTCGAGCACGTTCTCGCAGCCGCAGGAGGAATCGCCCAGCTCCGGAAGGCCCTTGTCCAGCGGGATCCCACGGCACGCGCCCGCGCGATCGAGGATGCGACACAACTTCTCACAACTCTGCTCACCGACATCCTGCTGGCGGCCGAGGGCGTGCCGGTCACCGTCCGGCTGCTGGACGTCCCGCGCCACGAGCTCGTAGACGCTTGGGTCGGCGACACCGATCCGAGCGCCGGAATCGCTGAGGTGAATCCGATGATGGGCACCCGGGGTGTGCGCGACTTCCTGGTCAACGCCGACCTGGGGGTCGCGCAGGTGGCCGCCATCGCCCGGTCCCGCCGAGCGGTTACGGAGCTGGGACTGCGCACGGATGTGCGGATCCTGGTGCCGATGGTCGGCTTCAGCGAGGAGTTCCGGCGAGCCAAGCAGGTCATCGAGGACGTTTCGAGCGGGAGACGCCCGGCGGTCGGGCCTGTCCACCCACCGTCGGCTGCATGATCGAAGTACCCCGAATCGCGCTCAACGCCGCCGATCTCGCCGCGCACGCCGATTTCCTGTCGATCGGCAGCAACGACCTGACCCAGTTCACCCTTGCCATGTCCCGCGACGACGCGGAAGCCAGCTTCCACGGCTCCTACGTCCGTGACCAGGTGATCACCGCAAATCCCTTCGAGTGCCTCGATCGTGACGGCGTCGGGCGCATCCTGCGCATCTGCATCAACGAAGCCCGGGACCGGCGCCCGGACCTCCCGATCGGCCTCTGCGGGGAGCACGCCGCCGACCCGGCGTCCGTGGACTACCTCGTGTCCCTGGGCGTGGACTCCCTGTCATGTTCGCCGCGACAGGTACCGCTGACCCGGTTCAGCGCCGGTCGCGCCACGCTCACGCGATCAACGGTCTCGCCGAGCTGAGCGGCCGGGCAGGCCCGTTAAGCTCCGCCGGCATGGCGGATCACACGAGCATGCGGGGGAAGCTGGTCCGAGACCGGATTCCGGAGATCATCCAACGAGCGGGACTCACCCCCGTCGTCGAGACCGCGTCCCCGCAGGACTACGGCCGCTACGTGCGCGCCAAGCTGAAGGAAGAGCTTGAGGAGTACCTGAGCTCCGGAGACGTGGCCGAGGTGGCCGACCTCATCGAGGTCTGCTTCGCCGCCGCAGCGCTACACGGTGTCAGCCCGGACGAATTGCTGGCCATCGCCCAGGACAAACGACAGCAACGCGGCGGCTTCGACGAGCGGCTCATCTGGCTGGGGAACCTACCGGGCAGTCACGAACCGCCCGGCGACGCGACGGACGCCTCGAACGTCGGGATCGGCTCGGTCATCGGCCGATGAACAGATACTCGCAGACCTCGCGGCGCCGCGCGGTGGCGTGCGTGCCGAACGAGTAGCGGTGATCCATGTGCCCCACCTCGACCGTGCCCTTGACCTCCCGCAGCACCGCCTCGATCGTCTCGCCGCCGGGCACCGCGTTGGACGA
>JBQTGW010000005.1:0-60808 GCA_052390495.1 Pseudonocardiales bacterium | reverse complement strand
TACCGGACTGCGCATGCCTGACGGTGAACGATGTCGGAAAGCCGTGTGAGGGAGAACCTCATGCACGGTTTGACGGGGGGAAGCTGGAAACGGAGCCACGACCACCGCGCCAGCTTCCTACCCTACTCCGTGAATGGGCTAATACCGTGGAACGTCGGGAACACCTCCGCTTACTGGGATGGATGACCGCTTCGGTGGCCGCCTCCCCGAACCTCAGCCTGAATGCTGACGAACAGGAACGCCTGTCCAAGGTCATTGCTGTACCAAGCCGGGTCGATGAGCAGACCATCGGCCACATCGAAACAATTCTCCAGGACTGCAAACGGCAAGAGGATGCGTTCGGCCCACATGCGGTACTACACACCATCATCGCCCAACGGGAGCTGGTGGACTCTCTTCTGGACGACTGCTCGGACGAGGTTCGTCCCCGGCTCCTATCGGTCTACAGCAGTATGTCCAGTTCAATTGGCATCTACTTCTTCGATCTCGAAGACCCGGCCAGCGCCATGCACTACTGCGACCAAGCCAGGGCAGCCGCCCAGGAAGCCCGGAACGCTGAGCTGGCTAACTACGCCTTGTGCATGATGAGTCACTTCGCGAGCACCAGGACGTGGTCGGCACGCTGATCACGCACGAACCGGGCGATCGGTGGTCCGAGGGTGTGCTGTGGCGAGTCGAGCAGGACCAGTGGTACCTCGGGCTTCCAGGCGAGCCAGCGGATGGCGAGGTCGCGGGCGTGCCCGGCCTCATCAGGTGCCACGACGTGCACGGCGAGGACGTCGCGGCCCATCGACAGCGCGGTACCCAGGGTCGCCTCGGTGAGCCGGGTGATCTCCACCACCGGCACGATGATCACCGCTGGACCCCGGTGCGGGCGTGGCGGGCAGCAGTCCACCCCGAGCTCCGCGCCGATCCGATCGTAGGCCCGCTGCGTCAGACGGAACCCGGCCACGAGCAGCGGCACAACCAGCACGACCAGCCAGGCCCCATCGGTGAACTTCTCGACCGACACCACCACCGCAGCGGCGGTGAGAACCGCGCCGATGGCGTTGATCGCGAGACGGACCCGCCAGTGTCTTCCCCGTTCCCGTAGCCAGTGCCGCACCATGCCGGCCTGGGAAAGTGCGAAGCCGATGAACACACCGATCGCGAACGACGGGACCAGCACCGCCAGCATCGCGACAATCGCGAGCGTCAACCCGATGCCGGCCGCCCCTGCGGCGGCCAGCGCGAGCACGATCGCCTCGGGCCCGTAAGCGGTGGAGGCCAGCGCGTCCAGACCCAGCGCGGCCAGACCGGTCCCCGCAATAAATTCACCCATTCTTTCGAGGGGCGCAGCGGCCTGATCGGCGAAGGTGAGCGAGGCATTCGGCGACACAGTCGGCGACTGGACGGCCGGTATCGACGACGAATTTCGGCTGACTGATCGGGTCAGCGGCGGTCTGGACCTTTCGGTACAGTGCCGCATCACGGTTGGCTGCGGGGTGGCGCCCGGCGGCGCGGTCCTCTTCGATCCGGACTAAGGCGATCTCGTCGTCGCAGGTGCATTCGATGATCCGCAGCGACTCATCGAGGTCGGCGGCCAGCTGCCGGAGGATGGCGATCTGATCGGCGCGGGCATAGTTGCGACCGTCCAGGATCACGACCGTGGCAGGATCGCGGCGCACCAGCCACTGGGTGGTTCGATACATGACATCGACACAGAAGTCGTCCTGCTCACGCGTGTAGTCCACATGCGACGGCCCGAACAGACTGTCGCGGACACGGTCCTTGTCGAGCACGACGGCGGCAAGCCGGGGTGCGAGGGCACGGGCGAGAGTGCTCTTGCCTGCACCGGGCAGGCCCGCCATAGCGACGATCATCGAGACCTCCGGTAGCCGGCGCGGCGGTGCACCGGCCAGCTTGACGAGGAGCGCCCTGGCCTCGGCGCCGTATACCGCCAGATTCGCGTACTCGGCGAACAGTTCCAGATAGTCGCCGATTTCGCTGGGCTCGGACAGGGTAAGGCTCGCGGTGAGCGATTCCACGTGCACCTCACGCTCGTCGTAGACGGCGAACCCGTGCAGCGGCGCATTCAGCAACTGGGTTTCGAACGGGATGACGCCGAGGCGGACTGTGCGCATGCTCGCCATGCCCAGCAACCGGTCAAGTTGGCCTTCCAGAACCTCGGTTGGGCAGAGTCGGTAGCGCAGGGTCGCCTCCGTCAGCACGAAATGCGCTCTGGTCTCGGGGCGATAAAGAATCTGCTGGCGGGCCATTCGGGCTGCGACGGACTCGTCCAGGTCGGTGGGCGGCCCGCCGTACTTCACCCCACTCGCAAACCGGTGTCGGGCATATTCGGGGGTCTGCAGTAGGCCCGGGATGATCGAGCTATGGAAGTTCCGGAGGGCCGAGTACTGCGCCTCCTGGTCACCGATGGCGCGTTGGAAGCGAGCCATCCCGGCGCGGAATGTCCGCCGATGCTCGAGGTAGTGCCCTTCCAGGCTACGCAACGCGGCGATCAGGTCGCCAGCTGTAGCCGGCACGCCACAGGCCACCGCCCAAGCCTCGATGTCGGCATCCGACGGGGTTTGCTTGCCACCTTCGATCCGCGAGACCTTGCTGGGCTGCCAGCGTTGTGAGTCGGCGAGCTGGCGCCCGGTCAGCCGAGCTTCCTTGCGCAGCTCGCGCAACTGCTGACCGAGTGCCTCGCGCTCCCGCTGAAAACTCGTCAATCTCAGTCGACGCCGTGCTTCGCGGCGAACTTCTCCCGTGAGACCGAATAGTGCCATGCAGCGTCGAACCAATGCAGCCGCGGGACGATCTCCGCCGGGTCGTCGATCAACTCGTGGCCGACTGGTCGGTCGTCCTCGTCGAAGTGGATGACCACGGCGATGGTCGCGTCGAAGATCCAGTAATCCTCGTCCGGCAGCCCCAGTTCCAGTTCCCTGGCCCGCTGCCGGGGCAGGTAGCGGATCTCGTCCCCAGCGGCCACGTTGAGTCGGGCGACATTCAGTAGGTAGCGCGCGTCGTCGCTGAGCGGTTCGGTGACTATCCGGACCCGGGACATCCGCTTGCCTTGGGCTTTCCGGGCGCGCACCTGCCCGGTCCAGTTGTCCATGTAGGAGTAGTCGGTCAGCTCACCAGCCAGGAAACGCTGTCGCCGCTCCGAGTTCCCGGTGTTGTACCGGTCCCGCGGCTCCAGGCGACGCGCTGTGTAGCGGTAGGTGTCGAACAGGGCGTCCCACTGCTCCTCGGTCAGCGCCCGACCCATCAGGCACGCTCCGCCAGCAGCAGCACGTCGGGTGCCACTTCCACGATGCGCTCGTGGTCGGCGAGGTCGCGAGCGTCGGCGAGAGGGTGGTCTACCGCTACGACGCTCCGCTGTGCTTCGCCAACGCCGAGGACTTCCGGCGCCGGGCGCTGGCCGCGGCCGCCTCGGCACCGTCGGGGCTGCGGTGGTTCCTACTCAACGCCGAGGCCAACGTCGAGGTGGACAGCACCGCAGCCGACACGCTGGCGGCACTGCACGCTGAGTTCGAGCGCCAGGGGGTGGTGTTCGCGATGGCTCGGGTCAAGCAGGACCTGCGCGACCAGCTCGCCAGGACCGGGCTGATCGACTCCGTCGGCGAGGACCGGATCTTCATGACGCTACCGACGGCCGTTGCGGCCTACCGGAGCTGGCACCGGCAGCGCTTCGGTGCACTGCCCGACGACCCCATCCAGCCCGACGACCCCATCCAGGGTCCCGGGGGCGGCCGTTAGGGCTTGGTGTCGCAGCTCAGGTGAGGCTTACGCCGGTTCGGTGGTGTGGTCGGGAACGTAGGTCTGCGTCTCCCGCGGTGGTCGTTGGTAGCCATGCGACGGTGGTCGCGGCGGTAGCTGCAGCGCAGGCCGCTGCACGTCGTAGTACGAAATGGTGGACAACAGGTGGGCAATCATGTTGATGCGCGCCCGCCGCTTGTCCTCGCTCTCCACGACATACCAGGGAGCCTCAGGAATATCGGTGTGCACGAACATCTCGTCCTTGGCCCGTGAGTAGTCCTCCCACCGGGTGATCGACTCCATGTCCATCGGGGAAAGTTTCCAGCGCCGCATCGGGTCCGCCAGCCTGGCCCGGAAGCGGCGCTCCTGTTCGGTGTCGCTGACCGAGAACCAGTACTTGCGAAAGATGATCCCGTCTTCGACAAGCAGCCGCTCGAAGATCGGGCACTGGTGCAGGAACCGCCGGTACTCGTCGGCGGTGCAGAAACCCATAACCCTTTCCACGCCGGCCCGGTTGTACCAACTCCGGTCGAACAGCACGATTTCACCCGCCGCAGGCAGGTGCGCCACGTAACGCTGAAAGTACCACTGTGTGCGTTGCCGCTCGGTAGGCGCGGGCAACGCGACGATGCGTGCGACCCGTGGGTTGAGGTATTCGGTAACTCGTTTGATGGTGCTCCCCTTGCCCGCGGCATCACGTCCCTCGAAGACGACAACAACTCGTGCGCCTTCCGCCCGCACCCATTCCTGCAACTTGACCAACTCCGCCTGCAAGCGGAACAATTCTCGCTCGTAGACCGGGCGCGGCAACCGCCGGTGACCGTCTTGGGTCACCGCTTTCGACTTGCCAGTCTTAGCGGCCACAGTCATCTCCTCCATGCCAGACACCGGATCTTCGCTGCGGCCGCCATCTGGCGGCCTGTTTCTCAGTGCAATCATGCCAATCGACGGCTCGCTCGGGCTACGGAGATCCTGAACGACAGGCTCGCAGCACCGTGGTGCTCAAGGCGGTCGATCATGGCGGCGGTGCCCAGTGACCGGGAGACTAAACCACTGGGCCGGGATCTGGAGGATGCGCTGGCGAAGGTCCGGGACCTGCTCGACATCGTCGGGCACGGTGATTCTGGCCGACTACGACTGGCGCACCATGCTCTCGACACCCGGTCCGAAGTCGTTTATCAACACCGTTCTCGGCGCCGTCGAGTACCTGCGCAGCGCTGCGGCGGCACCGACCGGTGACCAACACCGAGATCCCCGAACGGCAGGCCCGCAGGCCCCGCCAGGGGGATGGGCGGGGGCCTGCGGGTGAACCCGCCGCACGAGGGGGGATGTCGGCGGCGGGGGTCATGCCGTGACGGCCTTGCGAGTCACGATCCTGTCTGCCAGGTCAGCACCTCGTTGAGCACGGTGAGCGACGAGACCCGTTTCCGCCAGGCGAAACAGTCACAGCTGAATCCTTCGATGTGGATGAGGTCGACCCAGTCACCGCTCACCCGGCTGCCGACCAGTGGGCCGTCCTGACCGGGGGCGCCGCGCCGGAACTCGAAACCACGCAGCTTGGCATGATTGAGCAGCCGCTTCGCGATCACCAGGTCCGGACTGTCATCAGCCCTCATCAGGCACTCCGGCAGGCCGGACAGATCTGCGCCTGATCGAGCGGCGCACCGGCCAGCTTCACGAGGGGCCGAAACCGCCTCCCGTCACACTGCGCAGCGACGAGTGTGTCTCCGAATCGGTCGGCCAGGTGGGTATCACCGTCAGCGAGCGAAGCCACATACCAGTTCACCCTGCTCATAGCTTGACAGCCATGTTCCTTCGCGTCAGCTCCCCGCGGCTCCGTCACGTCACCCAGTCCTTTCGTCCTCGAATCGCGTGCCGACAGCACACCGGTCCGGCAGTCGTGGCGGAAGTCCTGCGGGGCGTCAAAACCGTCAACTTGCTCAACCGGCTCGGTGAAATAGCTCTGAGCTGGTAGGAAAGGCGCGTGGCGGAATCGGCAGTGGGGAGGCAGGCGCGTGGCGGACGGTCCTAACGAGGTGCTCTCCTCGCTGCTTGTCGAGCTGGGCTGGTCACCCCGTACCCTCGCGCAGCGGATCAACCAGATCTTCGGAGTCGGCAGCGTGGCCAGCACCTCTCCTTACCACTGGCGCGACAGTGGTTGTGTGCCCCGGCCGCCGCTTCCGGAGTTGGCGGCGTGGGTGCTCTCCCGCGAGCTTGGTCGCCCGGTGACGGTGGCCGAACTCTGGCAAGGCCGGACTAGTGGATCACCGTTGGTGCTCCCCGCCGACATCGACATGGACAGCCCCTGGTCCCGCGCCAGCGCCTTACGCCTGATCGGGGACTGGGTCGTCGCAGGGCTTCTCGACCGCAGACACTTTCTGTCCGTCTCCGGAGCGGCGATCCTCGACATCGTCGTCAGTTATCAGAATGCCGAGCCCCGCATTCTTGTAGCCGCTCTGGAACGAGGTTCGGTAGGCAACCCGCTACTCGATCAAATCGAGCAGAGCATCCCGCTGCTGCAACGCCTCGACGACGCCCACGGCGGCGGTACTCACCTACCCTACGTAGGAGCGCAATTCCGGGCGGTCGCGCTGCTCCTACATCATGGCGGGCATCCCGCTCGTATCGAACAACGACTGTTCGCCGCCCTCGCCGAACTGGGGCAGCTCGCCGGATGGATGGCGCTGGACGCCGGCCAACATGGGCTGGCCCAGCGATACCTGTTCACCGCGCTGCGCGCAGCACAGCAAGCGGGCTACCATCCGCTGGCCGCGCACATACTGGCCGACCTGGCCTTTCAAGCCGCTACCAGGGAACACTCCAGCGACGCGGTAGCTCTCGGCACGGCGGCCGCCCGCATCGCCGCTGAGAGCCCTGCGGGGGTACGCGCCTGCGTGCAGACACGGTTGGCCTACGGCTACGCGCTCGCTGGCGAGCTCGACAATTTCGAGCGCGCCTACGCCACTGGGCTGGACATCATCGCCGATCGCGATCCGGGCGAGGAGCCAGCCTGGATGTACTACCTCACGCCCAACCACCTCGATACCCAAGCCGGGTACGCCCTGACCCATGCCGGCACCCTGGCTAACACCGCTGGCGACCACCGAGCAGGCAGTGCGCTCCTGAGTCGCGGTGAGCGGCTGCTGCGCACTGGCGCGCATGACCTGCCAGCCGATCATCCCGCCCAGCGCCGCGCCCTTTTCGAAGGAGCCTGGCTGTCTGTCGCAGCAGCCGGGCAAGGCCAGCTGGAGCAGGCATGCACGATCGGCAGCCACGCCGTCGCACGCCTCAATGGGGTCCAGTCCGCCCGCAGCGCACAGGTCCTGCGACTACTCGCCGGACGGTTACACCGTTGCGGACGTAACGACTACGTCCGCAACTTCGTGCCCACCCTCGACGCCGCGCTGGCCCGGCAACCCGTACCAGCCTGATGACCGCCCTGCCGCCGGTGTTGGTGATCGGAGCCGGAGTGATCGGCCTGACTACCGCCGTCACCCTCGCCGAAACCGGTCACCCGGTCCTCGTGCGCACCGCCGAGCCACCCGAAGCGACCACCTCCGCCGTCGCCGGTGCGCTGTGGGGCCCGTGGCTGGTCGAGCCCCGATCCCGGGTGCTGCGCTGGGCCGAGCACACACTCACCGCGCTGCGCGACCTCGCTGCCCACCCTGGTACCGGAGTGCGCCTCGCCTCCGGCATCGAGGTCTCCGACCTGCGCCACGACCCGCCCGACTGGGCGCACCTGCTTCCTGACCGGCGTCCCTGCACCCCCGACGAACTACCAGCCGGGTACCCCCACGGCACCTACGGCACCCTTCCCCTCATCGACATGCTCACCTACCTCACCTACCTCACCGGCCGGCTCATCGCCACCGGCGGAACAATCCAGATCCAGCCGGTCACCTCGCTCGACGACGTCGCCCGCCACTCGCCGCTGATCGTCAACTGCACCGGACTCGGCGCACGCACCCTCGTCCCCGACAATCAAGTCCACCCCATCCGCGGCCACCACGTCATCGTCACCAACCCCGGGCTGACCGACTTCATCGAGGCCGACACCGGCGACTCACCCGACCTGATCGCGATCTATCCCCACCCCGGCCACGTGGTTCTCAGCGGGACCGCCGAACCGGGCAGGTGGGACCGCGACCCGGATCCCGCCACTGGTCGAGCCATCTTCGAGCGTTGCACCCACCTCGAACCCCGCCTCGCCGACACCCAGGTCATCGACCACCTTGTCGGGCTGCGACCAAGCCGCCCGCATGTCCGGGTCGACCTCCAACACCACCCCAGCGGAGCGAGGATCGTCCACAACTACGGCCACGGCGGAGCCGGCGTCAGCCTCTCCTGGGGATGCGCCAAAGAGATTGTCGACATGCTGCGCTAGTGGCTTGTCGCGCAACCTTGGCCAGGTAACCGTGGGTAGCGTCGTTACAAGGCTTCGCTGGCCCTGCTGGGCAGGATCGGTTTTGAGCACATCCATGACATCACAGAGGACGACGGCAACACCACCCACGTGTTGACCCGCCGTCTGACGACGACCGGCAAGCGCCCCCCTCGCCCGACAGAAACAAAGGGGCACACCCGGCCGCCGTAGTAAACGAGGCCCAGGCACGCTTGCTCGCCCGATCTGACGTCATGGCCGCCATCGACGCATTCCTCATCGCCCAGCGGCCACAGTCACTGGGGGCTGTCATCAGGTGCCGAGCAGCTGGCGTGCCTCCCGGGCGATCTGGAGATCTTCTCGCGCGGTGCGGTGTCGAAGCTGGCCACCGCGGTGATGTCAGGCAGCTGCGCGGTGACGGCGTCGAGCGCGGCCAGGGACTTGGGCTGGTGGAGCGGGGCGAGGTCGGTCAGGTCTCGCAGCTGCTCCCGCACAGCGTCGTCGATCCGGACCGGGCCGGTGAAGCTCGTCCCGCCGTGCACGACGCGGTGGCCGACCGCATCGGGCTTGTCCCAGCCCTGCAGAACTTCGGCGAGGCGGGAGGTGTCGAACCCGTCTGGTCCGGCGGGCAGGTCAGCGCTATGCGCAATGTTGTCGTGGTCGTCGAGCAGACGCAGTTTCAGACTCGAGGATCCGGCGTTGACGACCAGTACCCGCACCGGTCAGCCCCGCTCCGCTGATTCCTGATGGGCTGATTCCTGATGGGCTGATTCCTGATGGGGCCAGGTCCAGCTGGCGATCGCTGGGTCGTCCTCGCCGTATTCGCGGGTGTACCGGCGCGCCGCGAGGCGGGCGTCAGCCATCTGCTGGCGCAGCGTCGCGGTCCGGCTGCCCAGCGAGGGAACGCGGTCGATGACGTCCATGACGAGGTGGAAGCGGTCGAGGTCGTTGAGCATCACCATGTCGAACGGGGTGGTCGTGGTGCCCTCTTCCTTGTAGCCGCGCACATGCAGGTTCCGGTGGTTGGTTCGCCGGTAGGTGAGCCGGTGAATCAGCCACGGATAGCCGTGGTAAGCGAAGATCACCGGCTTGTCGGTGGTGAACAGGGCGTCGAAGTCACGGTCAGGCAGCCCGTGCGGGTGTTCGGTGGCCGACTGCAACCGCATGAGGTCCACGACGTTGATGACCCGGACCCTCAGCTCGGGCAGATGGGTACGCAGCAGGTCGGCAGCTGCCAGGGTCTCCAACGTGGGAACGTCACCAGAGCAGGCGAGCACCACGTCCGGTTCGCCGTCGGTGTTGCCTGCCCACGGCCAGATCCCCAACCCGCGGGTGCAGTGCGCGATCGCCTCGTCCATGTTCAGGTAGGTCAATGCGGGTTGTTTGCCTGCGACGATGACGTTGACGTAATGCCGACTGCGCAGGCAGTGATCGGCCACCGACAGCAGGGTATTGGTGTCCGGCGGTAGGTACACGCGGACGATCTCGGCCTTCTTGTTGACCACGTGGTCGATGAATCCCGGGTCCTGGTGGGAGAAGCCGTTGTGGTCCTGCTGCCAGACGTGCGAGGACAGCAGGTAGTTCAGTGACGCGATCGGCGCCCGCCAGGGGATCCCGCGCGTCGTCTTGAGCCACTTCGCGTGCTGGTTGACCATCGAGTCGACGATGTGGACAAACGCCTCGTAGCAGTTGAACAGCCCGTGCCGTCCGGTCAGCAGGTAGCCCTCCAGCCATCCCTGGCACAGATGCTCGGACAGCACTTCCATCACCCGCCCGTCCGGGGAAAGGTGATCATCGCCGGGCGCCGTGGTCGCGTCCCAGGCACGGTTGGTCTGCTCGAACACCGCCGAAAGCCGGTTGGACGTCGTCTCGTCCGGGCCCATGATGCGGAACCGGTCGGGATTGCGGGCAACGATGTCGCGCAGGAACGCGCCCAGCACCCGGGTTGCCTCGCTGGACTCGACGGCGGGGCGCTCCACCGGCACGGCGTAGTCGCGGAAGTCCGGCATGGCCAGGTCGCGTAGCAACTGTCCGCCGTTGGCGTGGGGGTTGGCGCTCATCCGCCGGGGCCCCTGCGGCGCTAGCTCCCGCAGCTGCGGGATCAGCTGCCCGGCCTGGTCGAACAGCTCCTGCGGCCGGTAGCTGCGCAGCCACTGCTCGAGCAGCGTGCGGTGCTCGGCGTTGCTGCGGGTCTCGGCCAGCGGGACCTGGTGGGAGCGGAAGGTGCCCTCGACCGGGACGCCGTCGACCTCTTTCGGTCCGGTCCAGCCTTTCGGAGTGCGCAGCACGATCATCGGCCACACCGGACGGATCACCGGTGTACCTGCGCCGTCGCGGGCATCGTGCTGGATGGCTGCAATGTCGTCGAGTACCTCGTCGAGCGTGGTCGCGAGCTGCTCATGGACTGCCGCGGTATCGTCACCGACAACGAAGTGCGGGGTGTAGCCGTAGCCGCGTATCAGCGCGGCGAGTTCGTCCTCGGGGACGCGGGCCAACACAGCCGGGTTGGCGATCTTGTAACCATTGAGGTGCAACACCGGCAGCACCGCGCCGTCGGTCACCGGGTTGAGGAACTTGTTCGAGTGCCAGCTGGCCGCCAGCGGACCGGTCTCCGCTTCCCCGTCACCCACCACGCACAGCACCAGCAGATCCGGATTGTCAAATGCCGCGCCATAAGCGTGCACCAGCGCGTAGCCGAGTTCACCGCCTTCATGGATGGATCCAGGCGTCTCGGGTGCGACGTGGCTGGGAACGCCGCCGGGGAAGGAAAATTGCCGGAACAGAGCCCGCAGCCCGTCCTCGTCCTGGCTGATCGAGGAGTAGACCTCGCTGTAGGTGCCCTCCAGGTACGCATTGGCCACCAACCCCGGGCCGCCGTGACCCGGACCGGTCACGTACAGCGCGTTGAGGTCACGTTGTTTGATGACCCGGTTCATGTGCGCGTACAGCAGGTTCAGTCCGGGCGTCGTTCCCCAGTGCCCCAGCAGGCGTGGCTTGACGTGCTCAGCCCGCAGCGGCTCTCGAAGCAACGGATTATCCAGCAGGTAGATCTGCCCAACCGACAAGTAGTTGGCCGCTCGCCAGTACGCGTCGACCAACTCCAGATCCTGCTGGCTGCAGGTCCGGGTCGGCGTCGAGTCGGTGCGTGGCACTGGGTGACTCCTCGTCAGGCGGACGATACGTGCGGTCGAATCACCGCCGCGAGAGGTGGCGATGCGTGTCTGTCGCTACCGAAAGCCTCCCACGCCGTCCCAGAGCCGCGGTATCGGCTGAAGGTCTCAGCGAGCCGGGTCGGTCGGGCCGCCTGAGCTGCACGCCAACCATGTCGACCGAGTGTCAGAGGCAGGACGAAGGTCAGCGATGACGATGCGGACGACGAGGACGAGGCTGACAACGCGGGCAGGTGTAGGAGGAGCGATTCATGAAGGGCTCGCGCAGGATCTCGGTGCCGCAGCGCGGACAGGGGCGACCGCCCTGGCCGTAGGCCGCGAGTGAGCGGTCGAAGCAGCCGGACGCGCCGTTGACGTTGACGTACAGCGTGTCGAAGGAGGTTCCCCCCACGGCCAGCGCCTCGGCCATCACCTCGGTGGCGGCGCTCAGCACGGCCCGGCCCTGCGCGCGGGTCAGCGTCGCGGTGGGACGCGCCCAGTGCAGCCGAGCCCGCCAGAGCGCCTCGTCGGCGTAGATGTTCCCGATCCCGGAGATCAGGGTCTGGTCCAGCAGCGCGCGCTTGAGGTCGGTACGCCGCCGCCGCATCCCGGCCACCACGGCGTCGAGATCGAAGGCCGGGTCCAGCGGATCCCGCGCGACATGTGCTACCGGCACGGGCACGCCGTCGACCACGTCCGCCACCGACAGCCCCCCGAACGTGCGCTGGTCGATGAAGCGCAGTTCGGGTCCGCCGTCCGTGAAGGCGAACCGCACCCGCAGGTGGACCTCGTCGGCGGCGCCGGAAGGTTGGATGCGCAGCTGCCCGCTCATGCCCAGATGCGCCAGCAATGCCTCATTGTCGCCGAGGTCCAGCCACAGGTACTTGCCCCGGCGCCGAGCCGCCCGGATCTGCCTACCCGCCAGCCGACCGACGAAATCGAGCTCTCCGGCCAGATGCCTGCGCACCGAGCGGGGGTGGCGCACCTCCACGCCTGCCAGGCAACGGCCGACGGCGTGCTCGGCGAGGCCGAGCCGGACGACCTCCACCTCGGGCAGCTCCGGCATGGGCATTACTCCAGCATTGGGGCACTACTCCACTGCGGCGGCGCTTCCGCCGGGTGGCTCGGCCAGCGAGCGCCAGGCCGCTTCGGCGGCGCCTTGTTCGGCTTCCTTCTTCGTCCGACCCTGTCCGCTGCCCCGCGCCACTCCGGCGATCACCGCGGTCGCGGTGAACTCCTTGAGATGGTCGGGCCCAATCTCGGTCACCCGGTACTCGGGGACCCCTAGGTCGCGGCTCGCGGTGAGTTCCTGGAGGCTGGTCTTCCAGTCCAGGCCCGCGCCCAACAACGGAGCCTCGATCAGCAGCGAGTCAAACAGACGGTGCACCAGTGCGCGGGCGGCGTCCACGCCGTGCTGCAGATACACCGCGCCGATCAGTGCCTCGGTGGTGTCGGCGAGGATACTTGCCTTGTCTCGCCCCCCGGTTAGCTCCTCGCCCCGGCCCAGCAGCACAAACTCGCCCAATCCGTGAGTACCCAAGCGGCGGGCTACCCCAGCAAGCGCATGCATGTTCACCACGCTGGCACGCAGCTTGGCAAGCTGCCCCTCGGGTAGTTCAGGGTGGGTGCGGAAAAGATGGTCCGTTACCACCACACCGAGCACTGCGTCGCCGAGGAATTCCAGGCGCTCGTTCGGTTCGAGTCCGCCGCTTTCGTAGGCATAGGAGCGGTGCGTCAGCGCGAGCTCAAGCAGCTTGGCATCGAGATGCACGCCGAGCGCGGTGAGTAGCGAGGCTCTGTCCGGTCCCTTACCCCGCGACGACCGACCCCCCACGGTACGTCGTACCGCCGGGTCAGGCTGGCCGGACGACTTGACGGCCGTCGTAGGTGCCACAGTGCGGGCAGACCAGATGGGGCAACTTAGGTTGCCTGCAGGCTCGATTCGAACACATCGCAAGGGTCGGCGGGGTGGCCTTCCACTGGGCCCGCCGCGAGCGGGTGTTCGACCGCGACATCCTGCGCTTCGGGACGGCCACGTTACTCGTTCTCCTGTTCGTTACGCTGCAGCTCATTCTCGCTGAACCGCTTCAGAGCGGTCCAGCGAGGATCCATCGTCTCATGCTGGTGATCCGCGCCGAGTTCGGCCCGCTTACCGCCGCATTCCGGGCACAGGCCGGGGCAGGTGTCCCGGCACAGCGGTGCCTGCGGCAGTGCCAGCAGCACCGCGTCGCGCACCACCGGTTCGAGGTCGACCAGATCGTCGACGACCCGGCTGATCTCGTCGGGCTCGGTGCTTTCGTCGGTCGCCGTGTCCGGGTAGGCGAACAGCTCGGTCAGCTCGACTTCGAGCCGGTCGGCCAGCGGATCCAGACACCGGGCGCACTCCCCGGCCACCGGAGCGGCCGCTGTGCCGGATACCAGCACGCCCTCCATCACCGACTCCAGGCGCAGGTCCAGAGCCACCGGGTCGCCCTCGGGAATTCGGATCACGTCCAGCCCGAGGCCAGCAGGGGCCGGGACGTTGCGGCGGTAGGAGCGCATCGCACCGGGACGTCTGCCCAGCTCTCGAGTGTCGATCACCCAGGGCGTGGCCGGATCGGGGCGGCCAGGTGTGGGTTTGCGTGGCATACCAGCTCAGCTCCGGTACTCGCCTGCGCCCGCGGACACCGGCCCGCTACGCCGGGTGCGACCCCGTCCCACGGTGCGCAGCGTGCGGGTCAGCAGGTCCTCGAACTCGGCGAGGGTGCGGTCGATGTAGCTCTCACATTCCGCACGTAGGCGCTGCGCTTCGATGGTGGCCTCCTCATGGATCCGGGCGGCTTCGGCGCGGGCGGCCTGCACCACCTCGGTCTGCTCGACCAGCCGGGCCTGCTCGGTACGACCTTCGGCGATGGCGCGGTCGTAGGCGGCCCGCCCTGCCGCGACCATTCGCTCCGCCTCGGTTTCGGCGCGCCCGATGAGCTGCTGATGTTCGTGGCGCCCAGTAGCCACGACATGCTCGGCCTCGGCTTGCGCGTCGGCCACCATCGACTCCGCACGGGCCAGGGCCTCGGCAACCAGACGGTGCGCCTCCTCGCGTGCCTCGCTGCGGGTCCGCTCAGCCTCCGCGCGGGCCGCCTCGCGCTCCTGGGCCGCCTCCTGTCGCGCTGTCTGCACCAGTTCGTCGCGGTGATCCAGCACATCTTGGGCATCATCGAACTCGGCGGGGATCGCGTCGCGGACCTCGTCGAGCAGGTCGAGTAAGTCGCCGCGAGGCGCAACACAGCTCGAGGTCATCGGCACCCCCCGCGCCTCCTCGACGGTAGTGACGAGCGCGTCGAGTGCCTCAAAGACCCGGTACACCTGCCCCTCCTCATCACCGCTGACCATGGGTCACCAGTGTGCCCCCTTCTGCAACCAAGACGCGGGAACACGGTGTGCGGGCGTGTCCGATTCTGAGGCGGCGGTTCAGCGTCGCTCCGCGAGCCGGTTGATCAGGCGCTGGTGCACCGTGGCAGGCAGCAGGTGGCTGACATCACCACCGTAGGTGGCAACCTCCTTGACCAGCGAGCTGGACAGAAAGCTGTAGGTCGGGTTGCTCGGCATGAACATCGTGTCCACCCCGGAGAGCTGATAGTTCATCTGAGCCATCTGCAACTCGTAGTCGAAGTCGCTGACCGCCCGCAGCCCCTTCACGATGGTCGCGATCCCGTTGGCGCGGCAGTAGTCGACCAGCAGCCCGTGCCAGGAGTCGATGCGGACTCCCGACAGATGCTGGGTGATCTCCTCGAGCATGGCCATGCGGTCTTCGATCTCGAACATGTAGCGCTTGGTCTTGTTGATCAGTACGGCGACCACGACCTCGTCGAACTGGTTCGCGGCCCGTTCGATGATGTCCAGGTGACCATTGGTCGCCGGGTCGTAGGAGCCTGGGCAGGCCGCTCGCCTCATATCGCGGAACCGTAATGCACCGCCGTGTCCCCGTACCGCCGGACCGTGAGCGCCGCCACACCATCCGGCCAGGTCGGTGCTACTGCCCTGGCCGGACGTTCCACCACGAGCAGCGCGCCGGACGCGAGCCAGCCGCCACGGGCCAGGTCATCGAGGACCCCACTCAGCGCGTCGGTGTCCAGCGCGTAGGGCGGGTCGGCGAGCACCACGTCGTAGGGTTGATCCGGGTTGCCTGCCAGCACTGCCGCGACCGCTGCGACGTTCACCTGCGCTGCGGCGCCACCCGGCCCGCCCAGCCCGAGCGCCTCGACGTTGCGGCGCAGCACGGCGGCAGCGCGCCGGTCGGACTCCACAAACCGCACATACGCCGCCCCCCGGGACAACGCCTCCAACCCCAACGCGCCCGATCCGGCGTAAAGGTCGAGCACCCGGGCGCCATGCAGGTCGCGGCGAGCCTGGATCGTGCTGAACACCGCCTCCCGCACCCGATCCGACGTCGGCCGGGTGCCGTGCGGTGGAACCGCCAGCCGCCGCCCCCCAGCCACCCCGGCCACGATCCGCGTCACGGCTCCATCATGCGCCTGACCGATGGCGTGCCCCGACATCGACTCCGATCTCCCGTTGGTTCCGGTGACTTGACCGTCTGGGAATCTTGGGTATGCCACGCAAGCGTTCGCTGTTGCCGGTTCAGGTGCTGTTGTTCGTGCTGGCGACCTTGCTCGGGTTTGCCCTCGAGAATCTGAACAACAGCACGGGTGCCCTTCCGTGGGGCTTGGAGTTCCTTCGGCAACAGTCGTTACCGCTGGTCGGCAGCACCGTGCTGCTGATCATCGGGGTGATGGTCTGGCAGCACCGGACAGAGCAGCGTCTCGCATTGCCGGCTCGTCCGGTCTGGGACTCGGATCGATCGCCTTTCCCCGGGCTTGAGGCGTTCACCGAGCAGGACTCGGCGGTGTTCTTCGGCCAGTCATCCCTGGGGACCATCCGCTGCGCAGCCTCGCCCGCAACCTCGCGGCGGCATTCCCGGGACACCCCACCGCCGATTACGACGTGCAGGCTCCTTACTTTGCGGACAAGCTTCGCGCCGCGCATGGTCGCCCGAGTGCCCCGGTTCTGCTGATCGTCGATCAGGCCGAGGAATTGATCACCCTCTCCGGAGCGGCCGAACGCGACGGCTTCCTCGGCCTACTGGCGAGTGCGTTGGATGCCGACCCGCGGCTGTGGATCATCATGATCATGCGGTCGGAGTTCCTGACCGCGTTCCTAGGAACCGGCCAGGCTCGGTTATTCCGTGATCCGGTCGCAGTGGGGACGTTGAGTCACACGGCGCTGGTCGAGGTGATCGAGGAACCAGCACTACGAGCGGGACTGACCTTCGACCAAGCTCAGTGTGACGGTGCCCGAATCGTTGGCTGCAGTAGTCCGGCAACGCGCCGGCGCGGGCAACGTCTCGAGCTATGTCACCGACGCGCTGGTTCGGCAGATCGAGCTGGACCGGTTGGGCGAGCTGGTTGATCTACTCGCTGAGATTCACGGCGGGCACTCCACCGTCGAGGAGCTGGCCGCCGCCGAGGCCAAGTGGCCCGAAGCGTGAAGCCTCCGAGGTCCCGGCGATCGAGGCCGCCAGTAGGTGGGACGTTGGTTCTGGACGGCGAAGGTCTGTCCAAGCCGGCAACGGATCGCGCCGTCTTCGTTGATCTCGAACAGGCGTTGCGGCGCCGAGCGCGAGTGGTGGTCAGCGCAGCCGTGCTAGCTGAGGTGATCCGCGGGCACCGCCGGGACGCGGCAGTGAATCGGATCGTGGCCAAGGTGACGGTGCTGCCCGTAACCGAAGCAACCGGTCGCCTGGCCGGGCAGTTGCTCGGCAAGGCGAACCTCGGCCGTGGACACGCCGTCGATGCCATGGTGGCAGCCACCGCGGTGATCGCCGAGCGACCAGTCCTGATCCTCACCTCGGATCAAACGAACCTGACGACACTCGTCGCCGACACCGCAGGGATCGCCGTGACCCACGCATAGCCGAGCGATTCACTACACTTCGATCACTGTGAGTACCCGGTGCAGGTGACTGAGGTGTCGAGGAGAAACCGGCCCGGTCACCTCTGCCCTGACTTCTCCCAAGGGTCGGTCGGCAGGTCGTCCCCGAAGATGTGGTCGGCTTTCTCAATGTCCCGCTTCCACTGGTGAGGCACCAGGTTAGCGACCGGTTGGCCATGCACGGTGACCGTGAAGGATTCGCCGTCGGCCACCCGCCGCCTGATCTCCACATTGTTGTCGCACAGCTCCGACTGCTTGATCGTCTCGCCCACAGCTACCAAAATAGCGCCGTGCTAGCGATGCAGCTATGTAATAGCTTCCGACAGCCACTCCAGGAATTTCGACGGCATCCTCATCCGGTGCAGCTCGATCCGCAGCCCGTCGTCGAGTCGCGCAAGGTAGTCGTCCTCGGTCCACGGTCCTCTGTGATCGAATGTCCGCACACAGCTGGGAGATGTGCCTGTACCTCCTCCGCGCTGCGCTTGGCGCCAGCCTCACACCAGCCCGGCGGAGCTACCAGACAGAAATGGCACGGCACGCCCCCCGTCCGGCTTCGGACACTTCAAGATCTTGCGCTGAGCGGCGAGTCCTGCCAGCAGGACTCAGCTCACGGCTACGCCCGGGTCGCGGCGACCTGGCGGGTGCTGCGGGCCAGGTCCTTCGCGTCGGAGCCCGGCCGGGTCTCCGCGATCGGGATCTTGGCGGCTTCGCCATCGATGCTGGTATGCCAATGAAGCTGCGCGCCGACCGCTCGCGCATAGCGCTGAACGGTCGAGAAACGGGCGTCGCCGCCGAGCCGCTCGAAGTGGGAAACCATAGACTGGGTTGTGCCCATCGCCTCGGCCACGTCGGCTTGAGTCAGGCGGCGGTGGTGGCGGAGCTTGACGAGACCTTCGATGAGCTCGGCGTAGGCGGCCACGTCAGCACGGGCAGCGACGACCTCGGGATCGTCGTCCGGGAAACCCGCGAGCTCTGCCAGGTTGACGTTCATCGACTTCCTTCCCACCAGCGAAGAGACGATATCACTTATTCACGATACCGCCTGCCGTGGCCGCACGTCACTGTCTTCCGCGCCAGTCCTTCAGACGGTCAACCGCCAGGTCGATATCGTGTCGCGCGACCTGGGACTTCTTGAAGAAGAAGTGCAGCGCGAGCAGCACCAAGTCACCGTTGACCTCCGCGTACGCGAGCCGGAAGGACCGCTGCCCGACTCTCGCTCGGAGCTCGCACACACCCTCGCGCAGCGCCTTGACGTCCTGGGGCATCGTGCGGCCCTCCGCTAGCCGCTCCATCAGGAGCTCGAGCTTGGCGACCTCGTACTTGCTGAGTTTCGCGTCCCGCAGCTCATCCTGAATCTTGCTGCGACCAGCAGGAGAGGTGTAGTAGATCCACTTCTTGGTCAACCTCGCGCCCCTCATCGTTGACAGCGGGCCAACACTACTTGGCGGGGCGGACAGAATTGGCCCCCTGTGGGGGACCGGTGCGCCATAGTGGCGCCGTGCATAGACCACGGATCGACTCTGATCCAGCGCGGGGAGTCAGTCGGGACGTGTTGTCTGTGATGGGGCTCGCGGCTATGGCCGGGTCGCGGCGATCTGGCGGGCGCTGCGGGCCAGGTCCTTCGCGTCGGAACCCGGGCGGGTGTCCAGTGCTTCGGCCAACGGCACGAGGCGCTGGCGGGTGGGCACCGAGTGCAGCGCCGCCACCTCAGCCATGACCTGGTGGACGAGCACCAGCCCGCCTGGCTCCCCGGAATGGACCTGGATGGTGGCGAGGGTCAGGCGTGCCTTCACCCCATCGCGGCTCTCGTGCGCGCCGAAGGTCCGTGCCGCCGATGCCGCAAACGGCTCGGCAGCATCGATCCGCCGCAGACGCCAAGCAGTGTCGGCGGTGACCCAGTCGGAGTCGGCCCGCTGGAAAGCGTCCGGCGGCTCCCAGCCGTCGCGTGACCGGCTCAGGCAGGTCAGGGCCTGCCGGTGGTCATTCATCCGGGCGTACGCCCCCGCCGATTGGGCATGCAGCAACGATGCCTGACATGCGGTCCGGGGGTCGTCACCGGAAGCGCGCAGCAGCGTGGCCTGCCCCAGCTGGTAATACTTGAGTGCCTTGTCCGGGTGGTCGGCCATCGCCTCCAGCGCACCAGAACGCTGCAGCGCAGAGGCCGCCCGGTGATGGTCACCGGTCTTGATAGCGAGTTCGAGGGCCTGGCAGTAATGGTCTCGCGCGTGCCGGTCGTAGCCGGAATCGAAGCAGCACAAACCGGCTACTTCGTGCGCCTCGGCCAGCGCCGGGCCGAGGGCGCGCTTGACGACGTCGGTGGCGTCCACCCCCATCCACCGGGTGCAGTCCGTGGCCGTGGCGCTGGCAATCTCCGCCTGGCCGCCATGGGCACAACGCAGGACCCACACTCGCTGAGTCGTCTCCTCAATCCAGGTCACGTGGGACATACCCAGCTGCGACGGCAGCGGCAGCTGACCCGGTGCCGGGTACGGATCGGCCAGTGCCCCGATCCCCTTGATCTGGGCGCCGAATCCGGCGATCACGCCCAACGCCAGGGCGTGCCTGCGCAACACTTCGTCCGCCACCTCCTCCGGGGTGAGCTGTCCGCAGAGGGCGCCGTCAGGCCCCCAGTAGGAACCATCCGGACCCCACCACGAAAGCCCCATGGACTCCGGCGGAATCTCCAGCCCTCCAACGATACGCCGCAGCACGTGATAGTTCTGCACCCGACGGCGGCCACTGACAATGTCGGACACCTCCGACTGCGACTGGCCAGTCCGCCGAGCGATCTCTCGCTGCGTGAGTCCACGGCCCTGGCCCAGGACCCGATACAGACCGCCGATGTCCAGCGCGGCCAGCAACCGACGCACCTCCGGCCGGGCATACTGTGCCGGATCGATGGCGGGCACGGGCTTGCCCGCACTCGGTGCACCCGCCGATCCTGACCCCGGCTCATGCCCGTAACTCATCACCAACCAACAGCTTCCCGCAGTCAATGAATAACCAGGGCGGCACCATAGCGCAGCCGGGAGGCAGTGGGGCAGCGACCACGGCGGCCGACAACGCTACCGCGTGGGACGCCGAGCGCGCGGGGGGTCAGGATTCTGCTTTCTCCTCGTCAGGCAGGGTGAGGTGAGGCCAGCCAGGTGGTAGTACCTCAACACCGAGAATGGCGTTCATTCGCTCCCGCATGCTGTCCTGCAGCAGCGTGCCCCACCGGAATTCGTCCACGGCGTGCATGAGATTGCGGACCAGGCCGAGCGGATCCTCGACGTCATTTTCGGCGTAAGGCCAGGCGAGTTGGGCGTAGTACCGGTCGATGAGCCAGAACAGGTCATGGGTGAGCTCGGGCAGTGTGCCACGCTCCTGATGGGAGGCCACTGTGGCGAGCCACCACGGCCGCCACCGATGGACCTCGGGAGCCGGGATCGTCAGGTCATCCTGGTCCTCGTCAGTCTCAAACGCTTCGTCAGTCTCAAACGCTTCCTCGGCCCTCGGAATCTTCTCGGCCTCCAGGGCCTCCTGAATCTTCTGGGCCTTCTTGGTCTTCTCGGTGTCCGGGTCCTCCTCGGTTTCCTGGGTCTCCAGGTAATCACGCTCGGTTTCCTGGGTCTCCAGGTAATCACGCAGCATGGTCTGCAGGCTGGGCGTCTCAGTGACACCGTCCAACTGCGCGAGGGCATGCGTGGCCCGCAGCACCATCACGGGATTCAGGTTGTCCAGTAGCTGGTAACGCCATAGCGACGCCAGCCGCTCACGGTAGTCGAAATCGTTGTGCATGAAGAATGGACCGTACTCAAGATTGATCATGGTGCCGATCCCCTTGACCTGGTCCCATTTGCCGACCCGGGCGGCGTGCTGAGTCAGCCACACCGCAGCCTTGGGCCCGTATTCGGGATCCGCGCTGAGCCACACCTGGACCATCGATTCCTCGGCCTCGTCGTCGCGACCCTCCCGACGCCAGCTCTGGGCGATCGCATAGTGCGCGACCGGGCTGTAGACCCGGCTTCCGGTGTCCACCACGCGCTGCCAGCAGGCTCGGAACTGCTCGTGATCAGTCGTGTCGAGCAAGATCGCGTAACGGTAGGCCGCAGCTGGGCTGTATACCGGGTTCCCGCCTGCGGCGGCAATGGCGAAGGCAGCCGCGGCGGCACGGCGGCGCATGCCATTGGGGAGGGCCTCGGACAGGCGCACCACACCGAGCAGGAATGCGGCCTCCACCCGGCACGGGCAGTCCTCGGCGTCGACCAGCGGTTCCAGGACTGCGACGGCCCCATCGAGATCGCGGTCACCGAGCAACGCGACCCCCTCCAGGCATGCGCGGTAGTCCTCGACAGCCGTACTGCCCATCACTCCTCTATCCCGAGCCTCGTCACGGTTACGCCCGAGGCCCTGCTCACGTCCCCAGCCTCGGCCCAACCCCTGGGCCGCCCGCGAGGGTAGCCCCCGCCCCCGGCGCTGTCTTACCCACGCCCGCCGAGAGTGTCATGATGCCTCGCGATGGAATTTCAGCAGATCGGCATGAGTCACCCGGCTGTCAAGGACGTCCTGGCGATCCAGAACAACACCGCCCCGAACCGGTTCAGGCTGTTCGTCGCCGAGGGGTTGTGGGCGGCCAGGGTCGCGCTCGACACGGACTTGCGGGTGGACACGTTCTACTGGTGCCCGGAGCTCGCGCACTCCGATGAAGCGACGAAGCGCGCGCACGAGCTGGCGCAACGGGCCTGTCGCACGTTCCAGGTGTCAGCGAAGACCATGGCGCGCATGGCCGAGCGCGGTAACCCGGACGGCATCGTTGCCACTGTCGAGATGCCCACCTGGCAGCCAGACCGGATTGACCTCGACACGTCCGCGCTGGTCCTCGTCACGGACGGCATCGAGATCCCCGGAAATCTGGGGACGCTGATCCGGACGCTCGATGCCTGCCGAGCCGATCTGCTGATCATCACGAACCGCCGAACCCGGATGTCGCACCCGAAAGTGCTCAGGGCAAGCCAGGCCATGTCGGTGCGCGTCCCGCACATCGAGTTCGAGGACACCGACGAGGCGGTCGCCTGGCTGAAGAGCCGCCGCGTCACGGTCTATCTGGCTGATACCGAGGAGAGCGTGAACTACCGCCTGCTGGACTACACCGGGCGGACGGCCCTCGTCGTGGGCAGCGAGCGGTACGGCATCACGCGACCCTGGTATGAACATGGCTTCACCCGGGCCGGAGTCCCTATGCTGGGTTACGCCGACAGTCTCAACGTGTCGGTCTCAGCATCGATCTTGCTGTACGAAGCCCGTGCCCACAAGGACCGCTGGAGCGACTGCCAGTGCACCTAGCGTCACGGAGAATCGAGGAGGGAACCAGTCATGATCGGGTTCATCGTCGCAGGCCTCATCATCGGCGCGTTGGCGCGTCTGTTGAAGCCTGGCAAGCAGAATCTCGGCCTGCTGGCAACGCTGCTTCTCGGCCTGGTCGGGTCCGTCATCGGCGGCGGGATTGCGATTCTCCTGGGGACGGGGGACATTTTCGAGCTCAACGTGCTCGGCTTCATCCTCGCCGTCATCGCCGCGGTCTTGCTGATCGGAGTTGCTGAAAGTCTCAGTGGTCGCGGTAAGCGCGGCGAAGTGCGCTGATCTCCCCGCTCACGAGGAGCGCAGCTCCATGAGCAGGTCGCCGCCCTCGACCTGCTGCACGGCTTTGATCGCCAGCCGGGCCACGATGCCGTCGCGCGGCGCGGTGATCCCGGCCTCCATCTTCATCGCCTCGATAGTGGCCACCGGCTGCCCCGCAGACACGGTGTCCCCTTCGGACACCTGCAAGGTCACGACCCCCGCGAACGGCGCCGGGACATGGCCGTCATCGGATCGGTCGGCCTTCTCCGCCACCGGAACCTCCGAGTCGACGGAGCGGTCCCGCACCTGTAACGGCCGCAGTCGGCCGTTGAGCGTGCACATCACGGTGCGCATGCCACGCTCGTCGGCGTCACCGATGGCCTGGAGCACGATCAGCAGTCGGACCCCAGGTTCGAGGTCGACGGCGTACTCCGCACCAGGGCTCAGGCCGTAGAAGAAGTCCTTGCTGGACAGCACCGAGGTGTCGCCATAGCACCCACGATGCTCCTCGAACTCCGCCGCGGGGCCGACGAACAGCAGCCGATTGAGGGTGCGCGCCCGATCCTCCGTGAGGCCTTTACGGTCCTGCGCAGACAGTTCCGCGACCGCCCTGGGCTCGCTGCGACCCACGAGCGCTTTGCTGCGCAGCGGTTCGGGCCACCCGCCAGGTGGGTCGCCCAGTTCGCCGTGCAGGAAGCCGATCACGGAGTCGGGGATGTCGAAGCGAGCGGGGTCGGCCTCGAAGTCCTTCGGCTCGACGTTAGCGCCGACCAGATGCAACGCCAGATCCCCCACCACCTTGGACGAAGGGGTCACCTTCACCAGCCTGCCGAGCATTCGATCGGCCGCCGCGTAGGCGTCCTCGATCTGCTCGAACCTGTCCGCGAGCCCGAGGGCGACGGCCTGCTGGCGCAGGTTGGACAGCTGGCCACCGGGAATCTCGTGGTGATAGACCCGCCCGGTGGGCGAGGTCAGGCCGGACTCGAAGGGTGCGTAGACCTTGCGCACCAGCTCCCAGTAGGGCTCCAGATCGCAGACCGCCTGCAGATCCAGCCCGGTGCTGCGCTCGGTGTGATCGGTAGCCGCGACCAGAGCCGACAACGCAGGCTGAGAAGTGGTCCCGGCCATCGACGCGGTAGCAGCGTCGACGGCGTCCACGCCCGACTCGATCGCGGCGAGCAGCGTGGCGAGCTGCCCGCCTGGGGTGTCGTGGGTGTGCAGGTGCACCGGAAGGTCGAACCGCTCGCGGAGCGCTCGCACCAGCGTCCGCGCCGCGGGTGGCCGAAGCAGCCCGGCCATGTCCTTGATGGCCAGCACATGCGCACCCGCCTCGACGATCTGCTCGGCCAGGCGCAGGTAGTAGTCCAGCGTGTAGAGCTGCTCCGCGGGGTTGGAGAGGTCAGCGGTGTAGCACAGCGCCACCTCGGCCACGGCCCGATCGGTCTCGCGCACGGCGTTGATGGCTGGACGCATCTGGGAAACGTCGTTGAGCGCGTCGAAGATCCGGAAGATGTCCAGGCCGGTCTCAACGGCCTGCTCGATGAAGGCGTAGGCCACCTCGGTGGGATAGGGGGTGTAGCCGACGGTGTTGCGCCCGCGAAGCAACATCTGCAGGCACAGGTTGGGTATCGCCTCGCGCAGCGCGGCGAGTCGCTCCCACGGGTCTTCGGCCAGGAAGCGCAGTGCGACGTCGTAGGTCGCACCACCCCAGCACTCCAGCGACAACAGCTGCGGAGTCATCCGGGCGACGTGCGGCGCGACGGCCACCATGTCGTGAGTGCGCATCCGAGTCGCGAGCAGCGACTGATGAGCATCCCGGAAGGTGGTATCGGTGACGCCGACCTCGGCGCGGGTCCGCAACCAGCGCGCGAAGCCCTCCGGGCCGAGCGCGAGGAGTTGCTGCCGGGATCCGGCAGGTGGCTGCGCCGCCATGTCGATCGCCGGCA
This sequence comes from Pseudonocardiales bacterium, assembly GCA_052390495.1. Lineage (GTDB taxonomy): Bacteria > Actinomycetota > Actinomycetes > Mycobacteriales > Pseudonocardiaceae. Next base: position 36,020 of record JBQTGW010000005.1, on the reverse strand, counting down.
ACTTGTCCCTCGGATCGGCAAGCTCAGGCGGCTCACCGTGTGGCCGATTCACCGTCACATCGGCGAGGTAGCTGAGCAACCGGGTGCCTCGGTCCGCGGACTGCCGGGCGTTGAGCAGCTCGGGGTGCTCCTCGATGAAGGAGGTGGTGAACCTCCCGGCCTGGAAGTCCGGATCGTCGAGCAGCGCGAGCAGGAACCCGATGTTGGTGGCGACCCCGCGGATCCGGAACTCCGCGATCGCCCGCCGGGCTCGCCGCACCACAGTCCCGAAATCCCGTCCCCGGCAGGTCACCTTGACCAGCATGGAATCGAAATGCGCGCTGATGTGCGCGCCGGCGTAAACGGTCCCACCGTCCAGCCGGACTCCCGCGCCACTGGCAGAGCGGTATGCGGTGACCGTCCCGATGTCCGGGCGGAATTCGTTCGCCGGGTCCTCGGTGGTGATCCGGCACTGGAGCGCGATGCCGCGGGGCACGATCGCGTCCTGGGTGAGACCGAGGTCGGCCAGCGTCTCCCCCGCCGCGATCCGCAGCTGGGCGGCGACCAGGTCAACGTCGGTGATCTCCTCGGTCACCGTGTGCTCGACCTGGATGCGCGGGTTCATCTCGATGAAGACGTAGTTGCCTTCGCGGTCGACGAGAAACTCCACGGTGCCCGCGTTGACATAACCGATCCGCCGCGCGAAGGCGACCGCGTCGGCGCAGATCCGGTCCCGCAGATCCGGATCCAGGTTCGGTGCGGGGGCGATCTCCACGACCTTCTGGTGCCGCCGCTGCACCGAGCAGTCTCGTTCGTGCAGGTGGATCGTGGCGCCGGTGTGGTCGGCGAGGATCTGCACCTCGATATGCCGGGGGTCGGTGACGGCCTGCTCCAGGAAGACGGTCGGATCGCCGAAGGCCGACTCGGCCTCGCGGGTAGCGGACTCCAACGCATCTCGCAGGCCGCTGAACTCGGTTACCCTCCGCACGCCACGCCCACCGCCACCGGACACGGCCTTGGCGAAGACCGGCAAGCCGATCTGCTCTGCCGCGGCCATGAGTTCGTCGATGTCCGACGAAGGTGGCGAGGAGTTCAGCACCGGTACCCCCGCCTCCCGGGCCGCAGCCACCGCCCGGGACTTGTTGCCCGCCAGCGCCAGCACTGCAGGAGGTGGCCCGACGAACGTGATACCGGCCTGCTCGCAGGCCGCGGCCAGTCTCGGGTTCTCCGAGAGGAAGCCGTACCCGGGATAGACGGCATCGGCACCAGCATGCACAGCCGCCCGGACGATCTCCGCTACCGAGAGGTAAGCGCGAACCGGGTGCCCCTCCTCGCCAATCTGATACGCCTCGTCGGCCTTGAGTCGGTGCTCGGAGTTGCGGTCCTCATGCGGGAACACCGCGACCGTCTGGGAACCGAGCTCGAAGGCGGCGCGAAACGCCCGAATCGCGATCTCCCCGCGGTTGGCGACCAGTACCTTGCCGAACATGTGCCAGCTCCCTTCACACACCCCGATCGGCCAGGGACGCTCGCTACTGGTTGAACGTTCCTGAGGAGTACCCAGAGAAACTGGGTTATCAAGGAGAGTGGCACACCGGAGAGGACATCGTGTCCTCCCGGCAACGAATAACGCCCCGGTGCCTCGCATCAGCACCGGGGCGTTATTCGTGTCCGGGTCAGATCCCGCGCGGCCGCCTCACGCCGCCGCGATATGCCGGGCCTGCCGGGCCAGGTCCCGGGCGTCGGGTTCCCGGCGTGCGTCCAGGGCTGCCGCGAGGGGTTCGAGGGTGCGCCGGGTGCGCCGCGACGGCAGTCCGGCCGACGAGCGGATCACGTCGTGCGACATCTTCAGCCCTCGCGAGTCACCGGCCCGGACGTAGACAGTCGCCAGCACGATGCCCGAGCCGGTACGCCCGGTGGCTCTGGCGCTGGCGCAGCGGCGTGCCGACGCCGCGGCGAACTCCTCGGCCACGTCCAGGTGCCCCCGGGCCAGCGCTAAACGCGCGCTGATCCGGTCCGGGTCGCCGAAGGGGTCGCCCTGCTCGGGAGTCCAGATGTCCCTGGCCTTGGCCATATCGGCCTCCGCCGCGTCCAGGTGTCCCATCTTCCTGCGCGCGAGTGCGCAGCCGCTGAGCAGCTCGGCCTCCACGGCCGGTCGCCCGAGCACGCCGACCACCACCGCGCGCTCCTGGCCGTCGGGGATCCGCCACGCCTTGACCTGCCCGCACTGGAGCATCTTCAGCCCGTCGTTGGGGTGACCGTGCTCGATCCCGACCAGCCCGGCGTAGCGCAGCGCCAGGGCTTGCAGGTAGGCGTCGTCGGCCTCGACGGCCAGATCCAGCGCTCGGGCGAAGTGGTACATGGCCCGGTGATGCAGCAGCCTGCTGGTAGCCGCCCAGCCGGCCTCGATGTGCAGCTCGGCCACCGCGACCCGCAGGTCATGCACCAGCGAGTCGGGGCCTGGCACGCCCAGCAGCTGATCGGCCCGCCCGGCTGCCGTGCTGAGGGCCTCAGGTCCGGCGTGGTCGGTGTTCCCGGCCTCTCCCAGGCGTTGGGTCATGACCTGGACCCCAGCGATGTGGAGGCGATCCAGACGGGACGGCAGCACCAGTTCTGGGGCTGCCAGCTGGGTGAGCCGTTCGCTGCCCTCAAGGGGTGCGCCGAACGCGGCGAGGCCGGCGGATGCGAGCAGATGACGGCGCAGCATGGCACTCGCCCCTCCGGGGTCGGCGGTGTGGTCCGTGACCTCTTCAGGGTAGGCGTCCGTGGCAGGGGGTCCGGCCAGCCGCATCAGGCCCCGCTCGATTCCAAGCCCGTCGGCGATGCGCTCCAGCAGGAGGACGTCGCGGACCTGGCGGCGGCCCGTGATGATCTCTGAGACGTCGGACTGCAGCTGCCCGGTGAGCTCGGCGATCTGCCGCTGGCTGAGGCCCGCGTCCCGCAGCGCCACGTACAGCCCCGCGATATCGCGGGCGTCCAGCACCCGCAGGGACGTCGGCCGCGTGAGCAAGTCTGGCATGACGTCCGCCACCGTGGGGCGGGTGGCCGGTACGCTCGCCACCGGCTCGGCCGCCGGATGTCCGTGACAGGTCTCCGCCCCGTGGGTTGGGGCCGGGCTCTCATCGGGCCCGGCTTTCTGCGCGGGCCTGGTCCGGGCGGAGCGCCGCGCCATCTGCGAGTAGTACCTGCTGATCGCTTGCTGCAGCTGCTCCGGCGACAGCGTGCCGTCGGGGTCCAGCTGCGCCGCCAGCTTGGCTCTGCGGGCTTGGTGGGCGCGACGACCCTGCTCCGACCTCTCCTCGGGAGTCAACCGGATCGGCCTCCGCCCTGGTGCATCCATCACATCTCCTTATGCAGGAATTCGGTCCCCCGGTCGGTGCGCAACCACCGACCGGGGCATTCGGTGAGTTTCATACCACTGTGGCGCGCCGTGATCTATGCAGTACTAGAAAAATCTCGCCGATCTGATCAGATCGAGTCAGATCATGAAGAAACCTGCCTGCGTGAATCGGTACGTCTCGACCGGCCAGGCCGCCCGGGAGCTCAACGTGAGCCATCGCAGCAGTCTCGCCTCACACAGCTGACCATCGGGCACCGTGGTGCTGTGTGATGTCGTGCGGTGTGGTGTCGTGGTCACCGCTCATGTGCGGGTCAAGCTGCATGACCTCCTTGGGCATGACGATAAAGGTGCCCATCATGCCTTCATCCTCGTGTTCCAGGATGTGACAGTGGTACATGAAACGCCCGGTCGCCCCGCCGAACTGAGCCACTACTCTGACCAGCTCGCCGCCATTCACTCGGATCACATCTTTCCAACCTTGCTCGTTGGCGTCCACCGGGAGCGCCTCTCGTCGGGTGAGTGGTGTCTTGGTACCACCGACGGTGTTGTCGAAGCGGTCGGGCGCGTCGTAGTCGTAACTGTCGCGGCTCAGTGCCTGGAATTGGACGAGGTGCAGGTGGATGGGGTGGTCGACAAGGCTGACATTGAGGATCGACCACTGCTCCCAGCTGTTGTGCTCCACATAGAAGTTCGCGGCATCCTTGAAGGTCCGGCTGACCCGCTGCAACGTCTTCACTGTGCCGTCGGCCAGCTTGACACCAAGGCGCCACACCCCACTGATACCAGCACCTCGCGACAAGATGTCCGTTGAGGAAGGCCGTCGGGCACTTAAGTGAGGACGGTCGTCGGGCATTTAAGTGCGACCGGTGATGCCGAGACCCGCTACGGGCCGCCTGCGCCACGACCTCAGACAGGCGAACCACAGCGGGTGCGGTGACCGCTGGCACTGCTCGATCACCCGATGTATCAGCGCTGCACCACGATCCTCTTAATCCACAAGGAACTCGAGAGGGGAAAATTATGTATACACAGCTGACTGGCCGCCGCAGAGCAGCCGTCGCTCCGGAACCTGGATTGGTAGAAACGGATTTCCCGTCCTGCCGATGGAGTGTTCGGGCATCCCAGGATATCGCCTACGACGTGCGCATGGTGGACGGCCTGCTTGATCCGGAGAATCGGACGTTGATCGAGGCGGGCACGACCGACCGGACAGATTCTCCTCGTCGATTCATCGTGATCGATTCCACCATCCATCAACTCTATGGGCCGGCCTTGCACCGGTACCTCGATCACCACAATTGCCACTACAACCTGTGTGTCCTGCCGATCTCGGAAGAGACCAAGACGATGGACACCGTCTTCACGGTGGTGCGCGGACTGAATGCCTTCGGGATCTCCCGGCGGCACGAGCCGATCATCGCCATCGGCGGCGGTGTACTGCTGGACATTGTAGGACTAGCCAGCAACCTGTACCGCCGCAGCACTCCCTACGTACGCGTACCCACCTCACTCATCGGCTTGGTCGACGCCGGAGTCGGCGTCAAAACCGGGGTGAACTTCGATCATCACAAGAACCGCCTGGGAACCTACTTCGCGGCCACGGTTGCGCTGCTGGACCGAAGCTTCCTGGATACGCTGGACGACCGGCACATCAGTAATGGACTGGCCGAAATACTCAAGATCGGGCTGATCAAGGACCGGCGCCTGTTCCAGCTTCTTGAGGAGTACGCCGAGCTACTGATCATGGAACGGCTCTGCGGTAGAACGCCGATCGGCGACACCGTCTCCAGGGAGGTGTTCAGCCGAGCAATCGGCGGCATGTTGGAAGAGCTCCAACCCAACCTGTGGGAAAGCAAGCTGGAGCGTGTCGTCGACTACGGCCACTCCTTCAGCCCCACGCTGGAGATGCGGGCACTTCCCGCGCTATTACACGGTGAAGCCGTCTGCATCGACATGGCTCTGACCACGGTGGTGGCCGAAGGACGCGGCCTGGTCTCCAGCCGGGACTGCCAGCGCATCCTCGACGTGATGCGGCGACTCCGTCTGCCCATCTGGCATCCGCTGTGCGAGCCAGAGCTGCTCCGCGAGGCATTACAGGACACCATCCGGCACCGCGACGGGTTGCAACGCATGCCGCTTCCGGATGGCATCGGCGCAGCGCGCTTCGTCAACGATCTCACCGTCGCGGAACTCTCCCAAGCCGCCGAAACCCTGTTCGAGCTGGAGTCCACGGGTCTGGAGCTCAGCCATGCGTGAGGGCATCGTGATCGCCGACCTGACCGAACCCTCCGAGGTATACGGCGTACACGGTAGCGAAGGGCTGTCGCAATGGAAGTGCCTGGCGCGGCGGGCCGGCTTGTTCGGCCCCTGGGAAGCGGTGGAGTGGGCCTGGATCCCGGTCGGAGGGGTAAGCGGCGAGCATCTGCACACCCGAACTGAGGAAGTCTATTTCATCCTCTCCGGCCGCGGCGAGATCACCCTGGACGGCCAGCCGCACCAAGTGCAGGCCGGCGACCTCATCCTGACCTGCGTCGGGACCCGGCACGGCCTGCGTAACACCGGGACCGAGGGCCTGGGCTGGCTTGTCATCGAGGTGTCGAGCCCAGCCACGGCCATGGCACTGCAAGCGTGCTCACCTCAGTGACCATGAAAGAGATACAGGAGCACGGAAATGAATAACTCGACCGTCATCAACCTGCGTGCAGCCGGGCAGATCGACGCCAGCCGCTGGCTGACCGGGCCGCTACGGAAGATCCAACTGGTGATGCTGCAACCGAACGGACAGGTAGAGATCACCTCAGAAGGCGCCGAACACACTGTCTTCACGCTGAACGGCTCGGGCACGGTCACCCGGGGTGACACCACTGTCGCCCTCGGACCGACCGTCGCCGTCACTCTGCCGCTGGGAACGCAGATCACCCTCGTCGCCGGTCCAGATGGCTTGGAGTACTTCCAGGCGAGCATGGAAGTACCCACCGTCAACGCCACTGCCGCCCCGCACGACGACACCCAGGGCGGCGAACAATGATCGTCACAACCGTCACCAGCCCCGCCCGCACATCGGGTGCCGGAAGCGACAGCATCTGTTGGCGGTCCCTGGCACGCCGCGGAATGTTGCACAGCGAGTCTGAGTCGTTCGACCACGTGCGACTCGCCCCGGGCACCGAGTTCGCGCTGTGCAACAGGTACGCCACGGAGCAGGTCTGGTTCGTGCTGCGCGGAACAGGGGTGGTTAGCAGCGGTCCGGAGGACGCCACCAACCACCCGTTGCACGCAAGTGACCTGGTGCTCGCCCCCCACGACGGTAGCCAGATCGTGCTGCGCGCCAGCTCAGCCGGCCTGGAGGTGCTGTGTCTGACCGTCCTGCCCGCCGCGGTCACCATGACGCTCCCCCCCAGAAAACCAGAGATATCATGATCAACTCTGCTACCCACACGGCCGACCTACTGAGCACCGGCCCGTTGGCGTGGCCGAGCGGCCAGATGATGGCACTGACCATCGCCGCGCCGGGAAAGATCACGCTGTCCTCAATTGCGATTCCACCGCCACGGCCGGGAACCGCCCTGGTACGACCGGAGCTGGTCGGGCTGTGCGGTACCGACCTGGAGCTCTTCCACGGCACCGCCTCCTACATCCGCGACGGCCGCGCGCCCTATCCGATCGTCTTTGGACACGAATGGTGTGGTGTGGTAGCCGCCGTCGGTCCCGACACCACGGGTATCACGGTCGGCGACCGAGTTGTCGGCCACACGATGCTGTCCTGCGGCCGGTGCCGGATGTGCCAGGGCGGCCACCGCAACCTGTGCGAAGACCTCTCCGAAGTGGGCCTGTACGGTCAGCAGGGGGCGGCCGCAGAGTTCCTCCGAATGCCGGCCTCGGCCCTCACCAAGCTGCCGGTGGCAGTCACGGACCGCGCAGCCGCCCTTGTCGAGCCCGCGGTCACGGTGGTCGGCGGCTTGGATCAGGTGGGCTGTGGTTTAGCGGACCGGGTAGCCGTTCTCGGGACCGGCACAATCGGCCTGCTCGCAATCCAACTTGCGGTGCGGCTGGCCGGCACCGTCCACGCCATCGGCATTGATGACGCCGGCCTGGAGCTGGCCGGTCACTGCGGCGCACACCAGATGTTGCGACCCGAGGAAGCCGAACCGGGCGCTTACTCCCTGGTGATTGAAGCGTCCGGGGCCAGCAGCGCGTTCGCCCGTGGACTGCACCTGCTCGAGCCGGGCGGCCGCATGGCGCTCATCGGGGTGGCAGGCGAACCACTCGACGGCCTGGTACCCGGGGACATCGCGCTACGTGGCATCGACATCGTCGGTATCCGCCACGGGCTGGACTACTACGACCGCACGATCAAGCTCATGGTCGACGGCGTCCTGAACCCTGAGCTCCTGATAGCTGACGTGCTGGCGCCGGATGACGCCCAACGCGCTTTTGAACGACTCGAACACGGCCGCTCCGGACGACCGAAGCTACTGCTGCGGTTCGGCGGATCAGTCCACCCTAAGGAGGATCACTCCACATGATACGACAGACGGTGGCTGCGCTGACGCAGCCGACCACACGCGCGCCACGGACCCAGTGGCTGGTCCACCCCCGGCTGACCCCGGGTGCGCGGGGCCTGGTCGCCGTGGAAGTACTCCGCAACGGTGTGGCCAGCACCCCGCACCACCTCCCGAACGCCGAGTCAGCAACGTTGCTGCTCGCCGGAAAGGGCACCTGGATCGGTGCGGACGAGCTGGTCCTCGGCCCCGGCGAAGGTGTCTTCAACCCACCGGCCACGTGGCGGGGGCTGACCCCGGAGGGCAACGAAGCCACCGTGCTGCTCACGGTCTACGGCGGCGCTGATCTCGAGATGGCACCGGTAACGCTCATCGGAGCGCCGGACGCCGACGAGTGCGGCTGTCACATCGCACCCCCTGTCGAGGACTGCTCGACTGATGACGCTGGCGTGCTCGGCACCGTCGGGGGGTCGGTCGACATGGGCGTGCGATGGCTCGCCACCACTGACACCGTTGGCTCACGGTCCCTGGTGGTAGCGACTTCGACGTTCGTCCCCGGCGGCAGCCACGAGTTGCACCGACACCAACACGCTGACGAGTTCTTCCTGGTGCTCTCCGGCACGGGCGAGCACCTGACCCAGGACGGCCCGGTCCGCCTGGCCCCGGGTGACCTGGCCTTCATCCCGGCTGGCGAGTGGCACGGGTTCCGCACCGACCCGGGGATCACCACCCGAACCGTTTACGGCTATCTGGGCGCAGGCAGCCTGGCCAAGGCAGGCTATGACCTGCGTGGTGGAGGTGCTCAGTAATGAGTACACGCACAGGCATTGTCACCGGCGCCAGCTCCGGTATCGGCCGGGCCACGGCAATCGTATTGGCCCAGCGGGGGTACGACGTCGCCGTCGGCTACCGGGGCGATGCTGCTGGGGCGTCAGCCACAGCGACCGCGGTACGCCAAGCGGGTCAGCGGGCGGAGACCTTCCAACTCGACCTCGCCTACCCACAGATGGCCGCGGCCGCCGTGAACCAGGCGGCGGCACTCGGCGGGCTGGACGTCTTCGTCAACAACGCCGGAGTCAACCAACGCGCACAATTCTTGGAGGAGACACTCGCCGACCTGCAGCGGGTGCTCACCGTGAACCTCACCGGACCGTTCGCCTGCGCTCAGGCAGCTGCCCGCCAGATGGTGGCGCAGGGCCGGGGTGGCCGCATCATCAACGTCACCTCCGTCCACGAGTTCGTCCCGATCAGCGGAGGCTCTTCCTATTGCGCCGCCAAAGGCGGCTTGGGTCTACTCACCAAAGTGATGGCGCTGGAACTGGCTCCATACGGCATCACCGTAAACGCAGTCAGCCCCGGGGAGACGGCCACTCCCATGAACGGGGTTCTCCAGGACATCGACGCCGCGGAGATTAACCGTCCTGCCATCCCGGTGGGTCGTCCCGGTCGCGCATGTGAGGTTGCCGCACTAATCGCATACCTGGCCGAACCCCATGCCGCGTACACAACCGGTGTGTCGATCACTGTTGACGGTGGCCTGACGCTCATGAGCGCAATCGCCAACCAGCAGTACGCCCAAACAGGAGTCTCATCATGACCGTTACGGAACCGACCACACCTGCACCCGAGGGCCGGCTCCGGGGCATCCCCGGAGCGACCGCGGTCCACCATGTGGCTTACACCGTGCCCGATCTCGACCAGGCTGTTGAGTTCTTCACCGACGTCATCGGTGCTGAGCTGGTCTACCGCCTTGGCCCGGTCGAGGGTGAAGGCGACTGGATGACCCGCCAGCTCAATGTGGCCGCTGACGCCGTCGCGCAGATTGCCATGTTGCGTCTGGGACCCGTAACCAACCTCGAACTGTTCGAATACACCGCGCCGGACCAGCGCCAGTCGATTCCGCGCAATAGCGACTGGGGCGGGCACCACCTGGCGATTTATGTCACTGACGTGGACGCCGCAGTCGCCTACTTGCGCACCCAGCCCGGTGTGCGGGTACTCGGCGAACCACAGACGATCCTCGACGGTCCCATCGCGGGAGACCGCTGGGTGTACTTCCTCACCCCGTGGGGCGGGCAGCTGGAGCTGATCCACCTGCCCGCCGGGACACCACACGAACAGGAAACCACAGCGCGGCTGTACCTGCCGGACCAGCCCTGGACCAACACGTAAAGGAGCTGGCCATGCCTTCCGCCATTGCCGCCGTCACCCGTGGCATCGACAAACCATTCGAGTTAATGGACATCCGGATCGATGAACCGCGCCCCCACGAGGTCCTGGTCAATATCACCGCGGTAGGCATGTGCCACACCGACCTGTCCGTGCGGGCTGGCCATACCCCGTTTCCCCTGCCCGCCGTGCTGGGCCACGAAGGCGCCGGTGTCGTCGAACGCGTCGGTCACGCTGTCACCACAGTCAAGGTCGGCGACCGGGTCGTGATCAGCTTCGACTCCTGCGGAACGTGCCTGCGGTGCGAGACAGGCCAGCCGGTGCAGTGCAGGCACTGGGCAGAGCTGAACCTGCTCGGCGGTGCACGCCTCGACGGCAGTCCCACCTTGACCTCGAAGGGCGCGCTTGCAGACCAGCCCCTGCACGGCTGCTTCTTTGGCCAGTCCTCGTTCGCGACGGTCGCTCTGGCGACCGAACGCAACGTCGTCAAAGTTCCCCCGGAAGCACCACTGGATCTGCTCGGGCCGCTCGGCTGCGGGGTGCAAACCGGAGCCGGTGCCATTCTGAACGTACTGAAACCGGGCCCCGGCTCTACCGTCGCGGTGTTCGGCGGAGGCGGGGTCGGCCTGTCTGCGGCACTGGCCGCCAAGCTCACGGGCGCGACGCGCATCATCGTCGTGGACATTGCGCCGTCCCGGCTGGCGCTAGCCCAAGAGTTGGGCGCAACCGACGTCATCGACGCGCGCGTGGACGATCCCGTCCGCGCGATCTTCGACCTGACCGGCGGCAACGGCGCCGAGTACACCCTGGAGACCAGTGGTGTGACCCGGGTACTACGCCAGTCAGTGGACGCGTTGGCAATCGACGGTTACTGCGGTGTAGTCGGTGCGCCCCCGTTCGGCAGTGAGACCAGCCTTGACGTTCCGCAAATGCTCGCCCGCAACCCCCACATAGTAGGGATCAACCAAGGTGCCAGCGTGCCCCGCCATTTCATCCCGGCATTGATCGAACTCCACCTCCAGGGACGCCTGCCGTTCGAGCGCTTCATCCGCACCTTCCCCTTCGCGGACATCGAGCAAGCGGCTCAAGCGGCGCTAGCCGGTGAAGTGGTCAAGCCGGTGTTACTGATCTGACTCACACCGTTGCGCTGTGCGACTAACCCTGCATCAGCGCTACCTCAGCGAAATTTCGTCATCAATAAGGAGGATTGGACATGGAGACCATGACCCCAGGGGGAAGCGTGCCGGTCACGTCGCTTTTCCGCAGGTCAGACGTTGCATTGCTACTGCTCCGCGCCACAATTGGCGTGGTATTCATCGCCCACGGCGCCCAAAAACTGTTTGGCGCTTTCGGCGGTCGCGGGCTCGACGGGGTGGCCAACACCATGGCTGGATTAGGTCTGAAACCGGGCATGTTCTTCGCTGTCCTCAGCGGCGTCTTGGAGTTCGGCGGGGGGCTGTTGTTGGTTGTCGGTCTGTTCACGTCACTGGTCGGGTTGCTTCTCAGCGGCGTCATGGTCATGGCGATCGCGTTGGTCACCGGGGCGAATGGCTTTATTGTCCCTGGCGGTGTCGGCTACGAGTTCAACGTCGTGCTCATCGCTGCCGCCCTGACCCTGGTCCTGGCCGGACCTGGCCAGCTGAGCCTCGACCACCGGCTCGGCTTGGCCGACCGCATCCGTCAGATGCGGACCAAGCGCTCCTAGCGCTCGCGTCACTCAGTAAGCGCACGCCGTCCACCGTCTGGGGTTTCCGGCCCGCACGATCAAAGACGATCAAGACGGGGACGGCGTTACGCAGAGGTGCTGCGGCCCTGATCAGTCTCGGTAAACCCGCTCATTCGCGCGCCCGCTTCGGATACGGACAACGTTGCCCAGCCGGGTCAGGTCCTGCAGTACGAAATCACCCACAAGTCCGGTAGCGGTAGCCGGCGGCACCGCACTGGATGCCCCGCTGGTTGCGACGTATGCGACTGCCTGATCGACCCACCCGGCGGTGAGAAATGGGCTGGCCAGCGAGAGACTGCCATCAAGCAGTAGTGAGCGAGCCCCACCCGCAAGGAGCGACAGAAGAAATTCACGGGGCTCCTGCCGCGGATGGACCCGCGCCAGACTGAAGACTTCCGGCCGGTGCCCGCCCGGGCAGCCCTCGGAAAGCTCCCCGTCGTCGGAGAGGACGACGTCGTGAACCAGACGCAGACTGTGTGCATCCACCGAAGCCTCGCGGAACGGCGCTCCCGCAGCTGCCGGCATTCGGTTGGCCAGCCCATCAGCGGGCACGGCATAAACCCAGGTGACGAAGGGCCGTTGTTGATGGAGAGCAGTTAGCCACGGCTCGAGGACAAGCCGCACCTCACGAGCCAACACATCGGTGACGACGCTTAGCCCAGCATTCCGCATCCGTGCAACGGCACCCTCGCCCCGTAAGTTGGGACCGAGCACCGCAACAAGCACCCGACGAATACCAGAATCAATGATGGCCTGGTGGCAAGGCGGAGTGCGGCCGTGGTGGTGACACGGTTCGAGAGTGACCATCGCCGTGCCGCCGCGGGCTCGTTTACCGGCTGCCTGCAGGGCCAGTACCTCAGCGTGCGCATCACCCTTGCGAACGTGGTAGCCCTCCCCCACGGCGCGACCGTCACAGTCCAGCACAACACAGCCGACCGGTGGGTTGGGACTGGTGGTGCCGAGCCCGAAAGCGGAGAGCACGATGGCTCGGCGCATGGCCGCCTGCTCAGCTGACGTCATGGCCACATCAGCAATCCCTCGGCGAGGACGAGCCATCAGCGCCTCAGCGACTTCTCGTTCACAGCCAGCACTCCCCCAGCTTAGCCAGGGCTCAGCTCGCCACGCGGTGTAAGAGCCAGCCCAATGTGAAGTGTGCCGGCTTCTGGCCACAGTTCGACGCTGCGGCGCAGTGACCGCGTACAGCGCGGCTCGGCGTGGGCGTCAGCGCCTCCAGCTCAGCTCCAGTGGCGCTTCAGTTGCTCTTCAGTCCGCACGCCCAGGATGCCCAACCACAGGTGCTCCGATAGAAGCCCGGGGGCGACGTTGACCGAGAGCTTAAACACCAACGGGAGAACCATCCGCCCCATCGGTGGGTCGATGAACTACCGCGCGGTGGCCGATGGGTCGGCTGCGGTTGCCGCGGCGCTAGCCGAACTCGACGTGCGCCCCGGGGAGCGAGTACTGATCATGCTGCCGGACGGACCAGGCTTTGTCGATGTGTTCGTCGGTGCGATACGGCAAGGCGCGGTGCCCTTGGACGGGCCGCATGAGCTCGGGGCAGCCTCGCTGCGGCCGAGCTGAAACAGGCGGCAGGTACCCGTCGACGAGGGGCAGACGGGTACCTGCCGCAGAACCTGAGCGCCTGAGCGTGAGGCCGGGTGCGCGTCAGGCCTTTTCAAGGAATTGGGCGCGGTCCTCGTCCAGCAGGTCAGCGGCCAGGGTGGCGAGCCCCGGATGCTCGGTGAGCCCGGGATCGGCCTCGACCAGCCGCTGAGCCGCCTGTCGGGCCTGGCCGATCAGATCCTCGTCGCGCAGCAGGGAGAGCAACCGCAGACCTGACCGCCGGCCGGACTGCGCGGCGCCGAGTACGTCGCCCTCGCGGCGTAGTTCCAGGTCGAGCCGGGCCAGCTCGAACCCGTCCGTGGTGCGCGCCACCGCGTCCAGCCGCTGCCGAGCACCGGTGCCTTCGGGGGAATCGGTCACCAGCAGGCACAGGCCCGGATGCTGCCCACGGCCCACCCGGCCACGCAGCTGGTGCAGCTGGCTGATCCCGAAGCGTTGGGCATCCATGATCACCATGACGGTAGCGTTGGGCACATCCACCCCGACCTCGACGACGGTGGTGGCCACCAGCACATCGATCTCGCCTGCGGTGAAGGAGCGCATGACGGTGTCCTTCTCCTCAGCCGGGAGTCTGCCGTGCAGCACGGAGAGGCGCAGCCCGGCCAGCGGCCCCTCGTCCAGCTGCGGCGCCAGGTCGAGCACCGCGAGCGGGGGGCGGCCACCATCGGAAAGGTCCTGCGCTGTTTCCTCAACCCCGGCGTTCTCACTCACGGCGTCCTCCCCCTCGCTGTCTTCGCCGCCGATCCGCGGGCACACCACGTACGCCTGCCTGCCTGCGGCGACGTCCTCGGTGATCCGCCGCCAGACCCGGTCCAGCCAAGTGGGCTTCTCCCCCACCGGCACCACGGTGGTAGAGATCGGTGACCGGCCGGGCGGCAGCTCGCGCAGCGAGGAGACCTCAAGGTCGCCGTATACGGTCATCGCGACGGTACGGGGGATGGGCGTCGCGGTCATCACCAGCACGTGCGGGCTGCCACCGTCGGCGGCCCTGCTACGTAACGCGTCGCGCTGCTCGACGCCGAAGCGGTGCTGTTCGTCGACCACGACCAGGCCCAGGTCGGCGAAGGACACCCGGTCCTGGATCAGGGCGTGCGTGCCGACCACGATCCCGGCCTCGCCGCAGGCGGCATCCAGCAGTGCCCGCTTGCGGGCCCTGGCCGGTAGCGAGCCGGTGAGCAGGGCAATCCGGGTGGCCTGGTCGGCGCAGCCCAGCTCACCGGCCCGGCCATGCTCGCCCAGCATGTCGCGCAGGGACCGGGCGTGTTGCGCGGCAAGCACTTCGGTGGGCGCCAGCAGCACCGCCTGTCGCCCCGCGTCGAGAACCTGCAACATCGCGCGCAGTGCCACCACGGTCTTACCGGATCCGACCTCACCCTGCAGCAGGCGGTTCATCGGGTGCTCACCAGCGAGTTCAGTGGCCAGCAACTCGCCTACCTGGCGCTGACCAGCGGTCAGCGCGAAGGGCAGTGCGGCATCGAACGCGGCGGCCAGCCCGCCGTCGCGGCGCGGGCAGGCAGGGGCGGGCCGCAGTGCCGCTTCCTGACGACGCAGCGCCAGGGTGAGCTGCACCGCCATCGCCTCGTCCCACTTCAGCCGACGCTGGCCAGCAGCTATCTCGTCCCGATCGTCAGAGCGGTGCACCGCCCGCAACGCCGCCCCAAGCCCCGGCAGCCGATGCCGTACGCGCAAAGCAGGCGGCAGCGGATCGTCTGGGTCGTCCAAGACGTCGAAGACCTGGCGCACGCAGAGCTGGATCGTCCAGGAGGGCAGATCCTTGGTAGCGGGATAGACCGGGATCAGCGGCCGGGAGAACTCCTCGAGCTCGTCCGCGTCGCCGTCGAGCAATCGGTATCCCGGGTGGGTGAGCTGTCGGGCGTGGTCTTTGCCGTACGTCGTCACCCGGCCCGCGAACAACGCCTTCCGGCCAGGAGTCAGCTTTTTGGGCAGCACACGGTGCTGGTTGAAGAAGGCTAGGTTCAGCGTACGGCTGCCGTCCCAGATCACCACGTTCTGGATGGTTCCCTTCTTGGTCTGCATCTGCCGTGAGGTGCAGCTACGAACCTCGGCGACGACCGTGACGTCCTCCCCCGGCACTAGCTCAGCGATCGGGGTGAGCTGGCCCTGATCGGCGTAGCGGCGCGGGTAGTGCCGCAGCAGGTCACCGACGGTGTGCACGTCGAGCTGCGCAGCCAGCAGGTTCGCCGACTTACGGTCCAGCGGACCGTCCAGCGCGTCGTCCATCCGCACCACGAGTCACTCAACTCCGACCAGTAACACGCTGTCCGGCTGGCCACCCTGGTAGACCACCGCCTGGACGTCGGGGTACGCCGTACGCAGGTACTCGCCCAGCTGATCCCCGGCGCCGTCCGAGGCATCGAGACCGAGCAGCACAGTCACCAGCTCACCACCCGTCGAGAGCAACCGGTCCACCAGCCCACGGGCCGCGACCAGCAGGTCGCGCTCGATCAGCACGATTTCGTCGTCGACCATGCCCAGCACATCGCCGGGTTGGCAACACCCGACGCACGTCAGCGCCTCCTCCTGCGCCACGGTCAGCCTTCCCAGTCGGATTGCCGCGGCCGCCTCGGTCATGGCCACGATGTCCTCGGCCACTGGCCGGTCCGCGTCGTGTACCGCGATCGCAGCGAGCGCCTGCACCGGGGACGCCGTCAGCACGACCACCACGTGCTGACCGGTGTCCCGAGCCTGCGCGGCCGCGTTCTGCGCCACCCGGGTCACGGCGCCGGGCCCCGACAGCACGGTGACGTGCCGGGCGCGGGTGCCCGCCAGGACTGCGAGCAACTCGGTCACACCACCAGTGGCGGAGACTGTAAGCGCTCCTTCCCCGCGCAACAACTCCGCCACCCCGGAACCGGACACCATGGCGAGCACCCCGTGCTGGGTCACGAACCGGCCCTGGCCCCCGAAGCCTGCCTGGGCAACGCTGGTCTGGTCGGCGCCGGTCTGGTCGGCGAAGCGCATAACGGTGATGCGGTGTGGTCGCCCAGCCCGCACCCCTGCCTCGATCGCGGCGCCAACATCGGAGCAGTGCACATGCACGTTCCACAGCGCAGTCATCCCATCTGCCCGCTCGCCCGAGCCGACGACGGCCACGCAGTCACCCAACCCGCTGAGTTCGGCGCGTAACACGGCGACTCTATCCTCCTGGGTGCCGTCGAGCAGGTACATCACCTCGTATCCGTACTCGCCCGACCCGCCCTCCCGCACCGCCTGCAGAGCATGCGGCGGGCGCGCTGAAACAACCGGGGCGACCAGGCCCCGGTCAGAACGCTCGGTGACCACCGCCAGCAGCGCCTCCAGGAGCAGGACCAAGCCCTGGCCGCCCGCGTCCACCACCCCGGCTCTGGCCAGCACAGCGAGCTGGCGGGGCGTGTCGGCCAGCGCGCGGGCCGCGGCAGCACTCGCCGCCGAAACCACCTCGCAGAGATCGTCGGAGCTGGCCGACGCCGCAGCCTGCACCGCCGCGTGCAGCACGGTCAGCACGGTCCCCGGTACCGGGTCGGACACCGCCGCAACGGCCAGCTCCTCGGCTCGGCGCAGGCATTCCCGCAACGCCGCACCGTCCTGCGGCGGCACATCTGCCAGGCTCTCGGCGAAACCACGCAGCACCTGGGAGACGATCACTCCGGAGTTCCCCCGCGCCCCCATCAGCGCACCGCGGGCCAGCGCCGCGGCGGTGCGACCCGCGGCGGTATCGTCCCGATTGCTATCGCAGAGCACCGCGTCCAGCCCGGCCCGCATGGTGGCCAGCAGGTTGGAGCCGGTGTCCTGATCGGGGACCGGAAACACGTTGAGCTCGTCGATCTCATGCCGGTGCACCGCGAGCTCATCGCAGCAGGTTGCCGCCCAGCGGCGAACCGCCGCCCCGTCCAGCGATGTCAACATCGCGGATGCCCTCCTCACCGCCTCCATCCCGATGGGCCGAAGGTTACCGACCTCCACCGACATCTCCGGTCTGGCATTCGCCCGGTCTGGCATTCCCCGGTTTGGAGCGCCGCGCCGCACCCAGCTACCCTGGCCAGACCGCCCGGGACCGGGTGCGGGATATGCGAATGAACCCTTAGGAGTACGACGTGGCTGCCGTGTGCGATGTCTGTGGCAAGGGACCAGGCTTCGGCATGTCGGTCTCGCACTCCCACCGGCGCACCCACCGCCGGTGGAACCCGAACATCCAGACCGTTCGGGCGAAAATCGGCCCGAGCCAGCGCCGTCGGCTGAACGTGTGCACCTCCTGCCTCAAGGCAGGCAAGGTCACCCGCGGCTGACGCAATCGGCAAGCCCGATCAGGGCAGCGCCCAGTCCACCGGTTCGCCGCCCAGATCCTCGAGTAGCTGGTTCACGCGGCTGAAGGGGCGAGAGCCGAAGAAACCGCGGTCGGCTGACATCGGTGACGGGTGCGCCGACTCGATGCACGGCACGTCCGAGAGCGTCGGGCGCAAATCACGCGCATCCCGACCCCACAAGATGGCCACCAGCGGTTGCGCTTCGCGTGCCACCAACGCGCGGATGGCCTGCTCGGTGACCTCCTCCCAGCCCTTGCCGCGATGCGAACCAGGCCGTCCGGGTTCCACCGTGAGTACCCTGTTGAGAAGCAGTACCCCACTCTCGGCCCACGGGCTGAGGTCTCCCGTGGACGGCATAGGCAGGCCGAGGTCATCGTGGTACTCGCGGAAGATGTTGACCAGACTGCGCGGCAGCGGCCGGACATCAGGCTCGACGGAGAAGGACAACCCCACCGCGTGACCCGGAGTCGGGTAGGGGTCCTGGCCGACGATGAGCACCCGCACCTGGTCGAAGGGCTGAGCGAAGGCCCGCAGGATGTTGGTTCCGGCGGGTAGGTAGCGCCGTCCCGCGGCGATCTCGGCTCGCAGGAACCTCCCTGCGGCGGTGATCTGCTCGGCCACCGGTGCCAGCGCGCCTGCCCAGCCAGCCTCCACCATCTCGTTCACAGCTGTAGCCACGGCACGCGACCCTAGCCCGAAGCGACCTGGGACGGCTCAGCGGGCGGCCCCAGCCCCAGGTCGACCCCCCCTACCAGCTGTGAGCAGCCCTCGGGGTGATCGAGCGAGTTCGCAAGCAACTCAGGTACAGCACCGCCGAGCCTCGTCGATGGGTCGGCTCGGTGCGCCGCGTCCTGGCTGCTCGCGCGATCCAAGGCTCGAACAGCATTGAGGGGTACCACGTCTCGGTGGAAGACGCCATCGCCGCCGTCGAAGGTGAGGATCTCGTCGAAGCCACTCTGCAGGATAGGCAGGCGGTGTCTGGGTATCGCCGCGCCATGACCTACGTCATCGGCCTGGCCAAAGACAATCATTTCGAGTACAGCGCAGCGCTGCTGCGGAGCCTGCACTTCATGATGACTGAGTACTCGCTCGATGCGTGGCCCGGCCGGTGGCGTTCGGGACCTATCTGGATCCGAAATGATACCACCGGTGATGTCGTGTACGAAGCACCGGAGAACGACACTGTGCCGGATCTCGTTCAGAAGTTGGTACACGAGCTCGACTCCGACATCACCACGCCCGCTATGATGCGAGGCACCATGGCGCATCTCAACCTGGTGATGATCCACCCGTTCCGGGACGGCAACGGCGGCATATCCCGTTGTATCCAGTCCCTGGTCTTGCTTCGAAATACGGCACCCGTCAGCTGATCGACACCTCAGCACTATTCAAACTGGACGGTACGTGATGAGGCCGGGGGTCACACGTCGGCACGCTCGGCAGCAGCACGATCGAGGACCTCACCGACCCCAGCCGCCACTGGCAGTACCTTGGCGAGGCAGCGGCTCCGCGGGTGGCACCGGTACAGCCCGAAGCGGGGGATCTCGGTGTAGCCCGATGAGAGGTAGAGCGCTATCGCCTCGGGTTGCCGGGTTCCGGTCTCGAGTACCAACCGACGCCGGCCCGCGGCGATCGCCCGCCGTTCCAGTTCGGCGAGCAGAACCCGGGACAGCCCTCGCCCCCGCATCGCCGGGACCACGTACATCCGCTTGAGCTCGGCGTCCCCGGCGAACTCCGGGCCGGGCTCATGAGCTCGCCAGCCCCCACACGCCACTGCCACTCCTTCGAGGTAGCCCACCACAAAGGTCCCACGCGGCGCGGCGAACTCACTCACGTCAACCGGCGTAGCGTCCTTACCGCCATAGCGGTGGATGTACTCCTGCTGCACCTCGTCGATCAGCTTTTGGACGTCAGGATGGTCCAGGGCAAGGGTCCGCAACTCCACGGAATTGCAGCCTAGGCGCTGATTACGAGAAATGCGCCCAGCCCGCCGGACCCTCGTAAGGCTTGCCGTCGACGGTCACTCCGCGGCCCTCCCGCACGGCGCCGATGGCTGTCCACCCGGAGGGCAGCCTGTCCCGGCCGGGGAAGCTGGCCAGTAGAGCGTGATCCTCCCCGCCAGTGAGCACCCAGTGCCGCGGATCGGCCCCCAGCGCGGAGGCCACCTCAACCAATCGCCGCGGAACGGCCAACGTCGTCGAGTCGATATCGATGCTGACACCAGAGGCTTGAGCGATGTGCCCGAGATCGGAGAGCAGGCCGTCCGAGACGTCGATCATCGCTGTGGCGCCCGCCGCAGCAGCCTGTGGACCTGCGTCGTAGGGCGGCTCAGGCACCCGGTGGGCACCCACCACCGTCATCGGGGACCGGAATCCCCGGCTCAGCACGGCAAGCCCAGCAGCCGCCCAACCAAGCCGACCGCACACCGCGAGAACCTCCCCCGGGCGGGCACCGGACCTGGTGATCGGGGCTCTGCCCTGCAGGTCGCCCAGCGCGGTCACCGAGATGACGATCTTCGGTGCGCTCACCACGTCGCCGCCGACAACGCCTGCGCCGACCAGCCCGGCCTCCTCCCATATCCCGTCGAACATGGTCTGCACCGTGGACGCGGGGGTAGACCCGGGACAGGCCAGACCGACGAGTAGTGCGGTAGGCACTGCGCCCATCGCCGCCACGTCCGCCAGGTTGGCAGCTACGGCCTTACGCCCGGCCTGGTGCGGCGTGGACCAGTCAAGCCGGAAGTGCACCCCCTCGACGAACATGTCGGTGCAGGCCACCACCCGGCCGTCGACAGCGGCGAGCACCGCGGCGTCGTCGCCCGGTCCTAGCAACGTGGTCGAAGGCAGTCGACGTCCCGCGGTGACCCGGGCGATCATCCCGAACTCACCCAGGTCGGCCACTGAACCACCCTCGGGCGGTGGTTCCGGGGCGACACCCCCAGCAGAATGCACAGGCATACCTCAATCCGGCCCACGTGTCAGGTACGTTTCGTTCCTACCCCGACCGAGGTGTCGAGACGAAGGGGCCACGCCGTGGTACAGGCATACATCCTCATCCAGACCGAGGTCGGCAAGGCTGCGGCGGTGGCCACGGCGGTAGCGGCCATCCCGGGCGTCACGAGTGCGGAAGATGTTACCGGCCCGTACGACGTGATCGTGCGTGCCGAGGCATCCGACGTGGACCAGCTGGGCCAACTCGTGGTCGCCAGGGTACAGACCGTTGCCGGCATCACCCGCACGCTGACCTGCCCGGTCGTACACCTGACCTGATGGGCGTCCGATGTCGCGCCACTGCCCGGCCGGCACGCCTCGCCTGCTGATCGCAGTCACCCTGATCCTGCCGATGGCGCTGGTCATTGGGGTGCTCGTCGCCGCCGCGGTGGTAAGGGGCCAGCGCCCCGCGCCGCTGCTGCTACACCCCGCCGCGGCCCCCGCGGCGGACTCCGCCGACTGCACACATCTGCTAGCCGCCCTGCCGCAGCAGCTGGACGGGGGTGCGCAGGGGAGCCTGGATCGCCGGGAACTCGCCGCTTCTGTTCCCTCGGGCGCGGCCGCCTGGGGCGAGCCACCAGTGGTGCTGCGCTGCGGGCTCGACCGCCCCGCCGAGCTCACGGCAACCTCACGACTGCTGGACGTCTCCGGGGTGCAGTTCCTCGGTATTCCACACCCGACAGCAAACGCCTGGGTCGCGGTGGACCGACCCAGGTATGTGGTGGTCGCCTTGCCACCAGGCGCGGGTAGCGGGCCGCTGCAGCAGATCGCCGAGGTGATCGCCGAGACACTGCCGACGCGCCAACTGGATCTCCCCCGTTGATCGGTCCGCCCGTGCAGGTACTTCAACACCACACGGGCGGACCCACCTAACTAACGAGCTGTTCATGGTTTGGGTACTCCAGTCCGACGTGGCGATGCTGCCCGTCCTCGACCCACGAGCTCCCGATGAGGATCCTCGGTTACGACGACGGCCTGCCTGCGTGACCACCTCTGCAGCATGTGACGGGGAAGTCTCGAGCCCATGCTTCGTAGCCACCGATCACGTCCGTGGCACGATGCAGGCCGAGGCTGCGCAGCGAATCCGCGGCGAGGCCGGAAGCGTAGCCCTGTGAGCAGAGCACGATCACTTGCACGTCGTAGCCGGTGGCCTGCGGCAGCCGGGCGTCACACTCCGGGTCGAAGCGCCACTCCAGATGGTTGCGCTCGACCACTACCGCGCCCGGCACTTCCCCTTCCTCGGCGCGCTGCCAGCTAGGGCGGATATCCACCAGCACGGCACCGGCAGCCATTGCGTCGTGGGTCTGCGACGGGTGTAGGCGCTGCAGTCGGGACCGCGCCTGCGCCAGCATCTGGTCGATGCTGACGGCGCCCGCTGGACGGCTCACCAGTCCACCCCGGCGTGCTCCACTGCGATGTGACGCAGCTCCTGTGGCTCCAGCCGGTAGCGATTCATCACGGTCAGGCCGGGCGTGTAGACGTGCACGCTCACGGCAGGAACGGTGCCGGTGTTTCGCACCTGGTGAATGTAGTGCGGGCCAAAGACGCGGGATTGGCCGACGTCAAGGCTGCCGGTGACCTCTACTGGCGCCCGGCCCGGCTTGGCGGCGACCACCCGCTCGGTCAACGTGCCCGCCGCGACCGCGAAAGCGCCGGACGCCGAACCGTGGTCGTGCAGGTCTGTGCCCTGGCCGGGCAGCCAGGACAGCAGCCACATCTCGTGCTGCTCAGTCCGTTCAAGTAGCCGGTACCAGCGGGTGTCGGTGCGGTAGTCCACCAGCGGTCGCCACCGCTCGGGGTGCGCGGCCAGGTTCATGGCGAGGCTGGTGGGGCCGCCCGACGCGGCGGTGCCTGCGGCCGGGACGGTGAGATAGGGAATGGCGTGCATTTCGGATTCCTCCGCGGGATCGGTGAACCGACCACGCGCAGGCCACCACCCGGACCGGGTGGGACGTCTGAAGTGCGGCGCGGTCAGTGGGGCGAGGGGTTCACCGCGCGGGACACAACGCGCTCGCCACCCGCAGCAGATCCACCGATGACCGCCGGACGAGGACGAAGATGCTACTCACAGCTGCGCATCAAACCAGCGAGTTCCCGTGGCGGTCAAGTCGCGTCGAGCGCCCGGCACAGATCGGCGAGCAGTTCTGCGGCGTCCTCAACACCCACCGACAGCCGCACCTGGCCCGGCGCGATCCCGGCCGCCCCCAGTGCGGCGTCGTCGAGCTGGCGGTGCGTGGTCGACGCCGCGTGACTGACCTTGGAGTGCACACTGCCCAGCGAGCTCGCGATCGCCACGATGTGCAGCGCGTCACAGAAGGCCATCCCGGCGTCCCGTCCGCCCCGCAGGTCCAGGCTGATCATGCTGCCGAACCGCCCGGCGCGGAACAATGCGGCGGCCGTGGCGTGCTGCGGATGCGCGGCCAGCCCCGGATAGCGCACCCGTGCCACCGCCGGATGCGCGGGCAGGTTGTCGGCCAGTATGGCGGCGGTCGCGCTCTGTCGCGCCACCCGCAACTCGAGCGTGGCCAGCCCGCGGTGCAGCAGGAACGCCTCGTCTGGGGCCAGGCAACCGCCGAGGTCGATCCGCGCCTCCCGGACCGGCTGGAGATACTCGTGGCGGCCGATGACGACCCCGCCGGTAGCGTCGGCGTGTCCACCGAGGAACTTGGTGGCCGAATGCAGTACCAAGTCCGCGCCGTGCTCCAGTGGCCGACAGACCACGGGCGTGGCGAATGTGGAGTCCACCGCGAGCAGGCCGCCCGCACCGTGCGCGAGGTCGGCGAGGATGGGCAGGTCCGGCACGGTCAGCGTGGGATTGGCAATGGTCTCCGCGTAGATCATCCGGGTGCACTCGGTGATCGCAGCCTGGACGGCCGCGACGTCAGCGATATCGACCAGTACCGGGCGCACCCCCCAGCGCGGCAGCCAGCGGGTGAACAGCGACCAAGTACCGCCATAGCAGTCCACCGGGGCGATTACCTCGTCGCCCTGGGCGAGGTGTCCAAGCAGCGTCGTGGAGATGGCCGCCATCCCGGACGCGAACGGCTCCGCGCCGACGTCCGCCGAGCCCGGCGCCTCCAACGCAGCCACCGCTTGGCCGAACGCGACTGCGGTGGGATTGTCGATCCGAGAGTATGAATAGCCCGGGACCCGCCCACCGAGCACCTCGGCGTGATCATGCGCGGAATCGAAAGCGAACGCTGACGACCGCATCACCGGCAACCCCAGAGGACGCGACATACCCCAGACGCTACCGGCAACCAACCCGTGAGTGGCGATGGTGGCTATAGCGACGATTGCCACTCACGGGGCCGCAGGCCATCACTCGGGTTTAGGGGTCCGGCCAAGCAGGTCCCCAGCCATCTCCTTAGGCAATTGCCCGTCGTGGCAAACCCGGCGCACCGTGTCGGTGATAGGCATCTCGACGCCGCACCGAGCAGCCAGTTCGGTGATCGCCAGGCAGGACTTGACGCCCTCGGCAACTTGGCTGTTGGTCGCCTGCTGGGCCTGCTCCATCGTCTCGCCGAGGCCGAGCCGGTAGCCGAAAGACCGATTGCGGGACAATGGTGAGGCGCAGGTGGCGACCAAATCACCCAGGCCGGCCAGGCCCGCGAAGGTCATCGGGTCGGCACCATGAGCGGCACCCAACCGGCCCGTTTCGGCCAATCCCCGGGTGATCAGGGTCGCGAGCGTATTGTCCCCATATCCCAGCCCGGCGGCCATGCCGCAGGCAAGCGCGATGACGTTCTTGCAGGCACCACCGAGTTCACAGCCGACCACGTCGGTGTTGGTGTAGGGCCGGAAGTAGCCGGTCATGCAGGCGAGCTGAACCGCAACGGCACGGTCGTGGTCGGCGCAGGCCACCACGGTCGCGCAAGGTTGCTCGGCGGCGATCTCGCGGGCCAGGTTGGGGCCCGACACCACCACGACGCAGTCGGGTGCGACGGCGGTGACGTCGACGACAACCTCGCTCATCCGCTTGAGGCTGCCGAGCTCAACGCCCTTGGCCAGGCTGACCAGGATGGCCTGGGGTGGGAGTAGCGGGCACCAGGCGACGAGGTTGGCGCGCAATGTCTGGCTCGGCACGGCGAAGACCACCGCGTCCGCCGCGAACAGTGCCTCGTCGGGGTGCGTGGTAGCCCACAACGACGGCGGCAGGTGCACCCCTGGCAGGTAGTCCGGGTTGACGTGCTGGTGGCACACCGCGTCGGCGACCTCGGGCCTGCGGGCCCAGAGCACGACGTCCCGGCCCGCATCGGCGAGCACTTTGGCAAACGTGGTGCCCCATGATCCCGCGCCCATCACCGCGATGCGCTGTATCGGCGCCACCGGCGGCACCGGGTGATCCCTCACCACTCCTGCCCCCTGTCCTGCCCAGGCCCCGAAGGGGCGAAGAACCCAGCTGGGGGCTGCTCCCCGCGCACCTCGGCGAGCAGGTCACGAACCCTGCCCATCACCCGGTCGGTGATCTCGCGCAGCAGCTGCCGCTGCACCGGCCGGTGCCGAAGGTCGGCCAGATCCACCGGTGCACCTGCCCGCACCACCACATCTACCCGCAGGAACGGGCGAAAGCGCCTGCCGTAATGGTCATAGACGCACTGCGTACCCCAGTGCACCACCGGGACAACCGGCACTCCGGCCTCCAGAGCCAGCCGAGCCACCCCGGTGTAGGCCACCATGGGCCAGTAATCCGGGTCCCGCGTGATGGTGCCCTCGGGGTAGATCAGCACCGCTTTGCCCGCTCCGAGGGCCTGTTTCGCCGCCCGCAGGCTGGAGTCGGCATCTCGGTGTCCCCGATACACCGGGATCTGGCCGGTGTCGATCAGCAGCCGACGCAACACCGGCGTCCGCCAGAGACTGGCCTTGGCCAGGAACCGGGGAATCCGACCCCTGCGATGCACGAATACCGCGGTGTAGATCGGGTCCAGGTACGAGAGGTGGTTGCACACCACCAGGACGGGTCCGGTCTCCGGAATGTGCTCGAGGCCCTCGAAGCGACGCCGGGCCAGCAGGCGGGTGAATGGGTAGAACACTGCGATGCACAGCCAGATCCAGAAACCGCCCTTCTCGCGTGCTCGCCGCACGAGTCTTCCCTTCGCCCAGACCGGAGGGCCTAGCATCCCTTGCCTGCCCCGAAGGCGCATGCTGGGGGCGTGCTGGTCGAGCTGCTGGTGCCGGTGAAGTCGCTTGCCTGGGCCAAGACCCGGCTGCGGGGCGCGGCCGACGGCGGGGTCGGTTCGGCGCAGGCGCACTTCACCCTGGCCCTCGCGCTGGTCAGGGACACCATCGCAGCGGCGGCCGACGCGGCCATGGTGCACCGAGTGGTCGCGATTTGTTCCGACGCGACGGTGCGCGAGGCACTAGTGCGCGACGGGGTGGAGGTGATTGGGGACGAGCCTGCCGCGGGCCTGAACCCCGCACTGCGGTACGGGGAGGCATTGCTGCGTGCGGCGAGCCCCACCGCCGCTATCGGCGCTTTGCAGGCCGACCTGCCCGCGCTGCGTCCGGAAGAGTTGGACTGCGCACTCCGCGAGGGCCTGTCCACCGGTAGCCGAGTGTTCTGCACCGATAGGTCGGGAATCGGGACAACCCTGCTGCTGGCCGCACCGCGGCTGCACCTGGACCCGCGGTTCGGGCCCGCGTCAGCGGCGGCCCATCGGGCCGGTGGTGCCAGGGAACTGTCCGGTGCCTGGCCTGGGCTGCGCTGCGACGTCGACACAGTGGCCGATCTCGCCGTGGCATCGGACCTGGGACTTGGCCCGTTCACCCGCACTGCGCTGCCGAATTTCTTCCAACCGATTAACCGAACAAGCTCGCGCCGTACGGAACAATGGCCGAGATGAGCACGGAAGACGACGTCAGCCCAGCGCGCGCGGCGGACCAGCAGTCCCGCAGCGCGGCGAAGAGCGAGCCGAAGATCCGCCGCGCTCCGCGGCCCGCCATCCGCAGCGCCCGCAACGGAGCCATCCCCATACCCGATCGTGCCCCAGCGGTCGGCGAAGCAGCCACCGTACCGACCGCCCCGCCGCCTGCGGTGACCCCGGTACCACCCGGCACTGATCTGCCGGACGACCGCTACCTCAACCGGGAACTGTCCTGGCTGGACTTCAACGCGCGGGTGCTCGCGCTCGCCGAGGACGCCAGCCAGCCGCTGCTGGAGCGGGCGAAGTTCCTGGCAATCTTCGCCTCGAACCTGGACGAGTTCTACATGGTCCGGGTCGCCGGACTGAAGCGCCGCGACAAGGCCGAGCTTTCGGTCCGCAGCGCGGACGGGTTGACTCCTCGCGAGCAGCTTGACCGGATCGCGGCGCGCAACCAAGAGCTGGCCGAGCGTCACGCCCGGGTGTTCCTCGACTCGGTCCGCAGACAGCTCGAGAAACACCACATCAGGTTCGTGATCTGGTCTGATCTCAACGACCATGAACGCCTGCGTCTTTCGGGTTACTTCTCCGACCAGATCTTCCCGGTTCTCACCCCACTCGCGGTGGACCCAGCGCACCCCTTTCCCTACATCTCAGGTTTGTCACTGAACCTGGCCGTGACGGTGCGCGACCCGCAGACCCGCGTCAAGCATTTCGCCAGGGTCAAGGTGCCCGACAACGTTCCACGCCTGGTGCGGGTGGACGACGCGGAGGACGCCCGCAGCTCGCCGCAAGCCACCTTCCTGCCACTGGAGGAGCTGATCGGGGCCCACCTCGGGGAGCTGTTCGCAGGGATGGAGGTGGTCGACTGGCACCTCTTCCGGATCACCCGCAACGCCGACTTCGAAGTCGAGGAGGACCGCGACGAGGACCTGCTGCAGGCGCTGGAGCGGGAACTGGCCCGGCGCCGATTCGGTCCGCCCGTGCGTCTTGAGGTGGCTGACACGGTGGACGCGGACACGCTGGACCTGCTGCAGAGCGAGTTGGAGGTCGACCAGCACGACGTGGTCCAAGTACCCGGCCTGCTCGACTTGTCCTGCCTGTGGCAGGTCTACGGGTTGCCCGCGCCGGAACTGAAGGACGAATCGTTCCGCCCGGCCACCCATCCCGCCTTCAGCGAGGGTGAGACACCCAAGAGCGTGTTCGCGACGCTGCGCGAAGGCGACGTGCTGGTGCACCATCCCTACGACTCGTTCTCCACCAGCGTGCAGCGGTTCATCGAACAGGCCGCTGAGGACTCCCGGGTGCTCGCGATCAAGCAGACGCTCTACCGCACCTCCGGTGACTCCCCCATCGTCGACGCGCTGATCGCGGCCGCTGAGGCAGGCAAGCAGGTCGTCGCGCTGGTGGAGTTGAAAGCGCGATTCGACGAACAGGCCAACATCAAGTGGGCACGAGCGCTGGAGCGCGCCGGAGTGCACGTGGTCTACGGGCTGATGGGGCTCAAGACACACTGCAAGACCTCGCTGGTGGTTCGCCAGGAGGGCTCGATGATCCGCCGGTACTGTCATATCGGCACCGGCAACTACAACCCGAAGACCGCCCGGCTCTACGAGGACATCGGGCTGCTCACCGTGGAACCCTCGATCGGCGCCGACCTCACCGACCTGTTCAACTCACTGACCGGCTACGCCCGGCAGACCTCCTACCGCAGCCTGCTGGTAGCCCCCTACGGGCTTCGACGCGGCATCGTGGAGGGCATCGAGCGCGAGAGCGTCCATGCCAAAGCGGGTCGCCCGGCGGGCGTCCGGATGAAGGTCAACTCCCTGGTGGACGAGCAGGTGATCGACGCGCTGTACCACGCGTCGCGCGCTGGTGTTCCGGCCGACTTGGTGGTACGCGGCATCTGTGCGCTCACTCCGGGAAGGGCGGGTCTCTCGGAGAATATCCGGGTGCGCTCTATCCTGGGCCGTTTCCTGGAGCACTCCAGGGTGTTCCACTTCGTCGGTGCGAACGAGTACTGGCTCGGTAGCGCCGACATGATGCACCGCAACCTGGACCGCCGAGTCGAGGTACTGGTGCGGGTGGCGGACCCGAAACTGACCGGCGAACTGGACGCGATGTTCGCCTCGGCGTTGGACCCTGCGACGCGGTCCTGGGTACTGCAACCGGATGGCTCCTGGAGCCCTTCGCCCTCCGCCGGGTCCACCGTCCGCGACCACCAGGCGCAGGAAATCCGCCGACGCCGCAGGGGTGAATAGCAGTGCAGGCACTGATCGCGGCCGGCGCCGTATTGTGGCGTCGGCAGTCTCCCGGCGGCCGCGTCGAGCTGGCGGTGGTGCACCGCCCCCGCTACAACGACTGGTCATGGCCCAAGGGCAAGCCGCACAAGGGCGAGTTGTTGCCGTGCACCGCGGTCCGCGAGGTGGCCGAGGAGACGGGGCACGCCGCCATCCTGGGCCCCAGATTGGGCAGCACCCGTTATCCGATTGCCGCCGGACAGAAGGTGGCGCACTACTGGGCTGCGCGGTCCGCGGGCGGTCGTTTCACCGGCAGCGAGGAAGTCGACGAACTACGCTGGTTGTCTGCGTCCGAGGCAGCCGACCTGCTCACCTATCCACACGACCGGACACTACTGGCGGGTATCGAACTCGCCACCGCCGTCACCGGTACCGCGACACTGGTCCGGCACGCCAAAGCGGGTCGGCGCGAGGAGTGGGACGACGACGACGCCCTGCGCCCACTGACCGAGGAAGGCCGAAGGCAGGCTGCGGCGCTACGGGAGTTGCTCCCGCTGTTCGGGTCGAAGCGGGTGCACTCCGCGCCGGTAGCGCGGTGCCGTCAGACCGTCGAGGGTCTCGCCGCGGATCTGGGCATGCCGGTGATCGACGAGCCGTTGCTGTCCGAGGAGGGTTATCTGGCCGATCCGCGGGCCGGGGTGCGCAGGTTGACCGACGTTGCAGCCGGGCCTGGTCCAGCCGTGGTATGTAGCCAAGGCGGCGTAATCCCCGACGTGCTCAGCCGCCTCGCGGACGGGGCCGGGCCGAAGCAGGCGCAGCTGCCGCCCAGCCGCAAAGGAAGTTTCTGGGTGCTGTCCTTCGGCGGCGACCAGCCAACAGCGATGCCCCTGCTCGCCGCTGACTACTACGACGATCCGCTGAGCTGACCCGCTCAATTCTTGATGCTCGACTTCTTGCTGGTGAAGTTCCTGCGGCATGCGTGCGGTGCAGCCCCTCATCGGACGCCAACATGCTACAGAAAATTCTCGGTCGCGTGCCGCACACTGGAAACGATCCGCAAAGCTATTTCTGACGGACCAGAAAGACTCGGCACGAGGGGGAGAATCAGCCATGTTAGAAGGCTCGGACAAACGACGTGGACAACGGTGGACCCGACGAGTGGCAGTAACGGGGGCGGCCATCGTGCTGGGGCTTGCGCTGACCACGCAACAGGCACTGGCCGCCACCCACATCGAAATCGGTGGTGGTGCCCTGCCTCAGGGCCAGCCGTCGGAAGGCACCGGTGCACTCATCTCGATCAGCGGATTGACCCGCGTAACTGACCTGGTACTACCGCAGCATCTTGTGATACTTGACGTGTTGTCGCTGGTAGTGGAACGCGCGAGCGTGCGTTTGGTGCCGTCGTCGCCAGCGGGACCGGTGCTCGTTGTGGACTCGGGGGTGGATAGGGAGGGTAGTCAGATTCTCAGCCCAGTCGTCGAGTCTGCGGACGTACTCGTGCGGTGGTAGGAGTGTGGAGGATTGACGAGCGGGCACGGTCTCGTCTGATCTTGTGGGTGTCTACACCACAGAATCGTGAGAGGAGCCGTGCCCGCTGTACCCGATCCGGACCAGCAAGCCAGCCTGCAACGCCAACACTGCTCGGCGATCAGCTCCCAGGGACCGGGATGGTGGTCGGCAGCCATGACGGGCGCCGGGTCTCGAAAGCATCGATCTGCACCGCGTGCCGCAGACTCAGCGCGATATCATCCAGCCCCGCCAACAACCGCCAGCGCGTGTAGTCGTCGATGGCGAAAAGCACCGTGAGATCCTTGGCCTGAACGGTCCGTTCCTGGAGATCGACGGTGACCTCGGTACCCGGCTCGTTCTCCAGTAACTTCCACAACAGCTCGACATCAGATCGCTCGCACTGCGCCGCAAGCAGGCCCTGCTTGCCCGCGTTGCCCCGAAAGATGTCACCGAATCGAGGCGAGATCACCACGCGGAACCCGTAGTTCAGCAATGCCCAGACCGCGTGCTCGCGCGACGACCCTGTGCCGAAGTCCGGCCCGGCGACCAGCACGCTCCCGGCTCGGTAAGCATCGTGGTTGAGCACGAAATCCTTGTCCGCGCGCCAGGCCGCGAACAGCCCGTCCTCGAAACCCGTGCGGCTGACCCTTTTGAGGTAGACCGCAGGAATGATCTGATCAGTGTCCACATCAGAGCGCCGTAGCGGGACACCGACTCCGGTATGTCTGGTGAACGCTTCCATCAACTGGCTCCTTTCAGTCCAGGTCGGCGGGGGCTGACAACGTGCCGCGTACCGCGGTGGCCGCCGCCACCAGCGGGGAGACCAGATGGGTACGCCCACCCTTGCCCTGACGGCCCTCGAAGTTGCGGTTCGAGGTCGACGCGCTGCGCTCGCCCGGGGCGAGCTGATCGGGGTTCATCCCCAGGCACATCGAGCAACCTGCCGCGCGCCATTGCGCACCGGCCGCGGTGAACACCTCGTGCAGGCCCTCGGCCTCGGCCTGCGCGCGCACCCGCATCGAACCGGGCACCACGAGCATGCGCACCCCATCGCGCACCCGACGTCCAGCCAGCACCCCGGCCGCGGCCCGCAGATCCTCGATCCGCCCGTTGGTGCACGATCCGAGGAACACCGTGTCCACGGCGATCTCGCGCAGTGGTGTGCCGGGCTTGAGGTCCATGTAGGACAACGCCTTCTGCGCCGCGAGCCGGTCGCCGTCGTCGACGATGTCCTCGGGGTCGGGCACCCGCTCGGACAACGGCAGACCCTGGCCAGGGTTGGTGCCCCAGGTCACGAACGGCGTCAGGGTGTCGGCGTCGATGTGTACCAGAGCGTCGAAGGTGGCGTCGTCATCGGTGTGTAGTGAGCGCCAGTGCCGCACCACCGCGTCCCACTGCGGACCAGTGGGGGCGTGCTGCTTGCCTGCCAGGTAGTCGAAGGTGGTGGCGTCCGGTGCGATCATCCCGGCCCTGGCACCGGCCTCGATCGACATGTTGCAGATCGTCATGCGCGCTTCCATGGACAGCTGCTCGATCACATTTCCGCGGTACTCCAGCACGTACCCCTGGCCGCCGCCGGTACCGATCCGGGCGATCACAGCCAGAATCACGTCCTTGCTGGTGACCCCAACGGGCAGCGCCCCATCGCGGCTCTGCACGGTCACCGCCATGGTCTTGAACGGGCGCAGCGGCAGCGTCTGGGTAGCCAGCACGTGCTCCACCTCGGAGGTGCCGATGCCGAAAGCCAGCGCCCCGAACGCACCATGGGTGGAGGTGTGCGAGTCGCCGCAGACCACGGTCATCCCCGGCTGGGTGAGACCCAGCTGCGGCCCCACGACGTGCACGATGCCCTGTTCGACGTCGCCCATCGGGTGCAGGCGCACCCCGAACTCCGCGCAGTTTCGGCGCAGGGTCTCTACCTGCGTGCGGGACACCTCGTCGGCGATCGGCAGCCCGATGTCCGTCGTGGGCACGTTGTGATCCTCGGTGGCGATCGTCAGGTCGGGTCGGCGGACCGGCCGATTCGCCAGCCGCAGGCCGTCGAATGCCTGTGGGCTGGTGACTTCGTGCACCAGGTGCAGGTCGATATAGAGCAGGTCAGGCTCCGCGGCACCCTCGCCCCGGCGCACCACGTGCGCGTCCCATACCTTCGCTGCGAGCGTGCGGCCCATCGCACCGGTTCCTTGTCATGATGGTTCCCGCCACGCTGGACTTCTCACATTGCGGGACGTTAATATCGTCTCGTGGGACAGCATAGCGGTATCGGGGTGCTGGACAAGGCCGTAACTGTGCTGCGGGCGGTAGCTGACAGCCCGTGCGGCCTCGCGGAACTGTGCACCCGTACGGGCTTGCCCCGGGCCACTGCGCACCGGCTGGCGGTGGGGTTGGAGACGCACCGGCTGCTCCGCCGAGGCAGCGACGGACGGTGGCGTCCCGGACCCGCCCTGCACGAACTGGGCAACGGCGCGCTCGACCCGTTGCTTGACGCCGCCGCGACCATACTGCCCCGGCTGCGCGACCTCACCGGGGAGAGCGTCCAGATCTACCGGCGGGAGGGAATGATCCGGGTATGCGTCGCGGCCGCAGAGCCCATAAGTGGCCTGCGTGACACAGTCCCGGTCGGAGCCAGGTTGCCGATGACCGCCGGATCCGGCGCGAAGATCCTCGCAGCCTGGGCCGATCCGGCCACGCAGCGTGCCGTGCTCGGCGACGCCGTGTTCGGCGAGCGAATCCTCATCGAGGTGCGCAGGCGCGGCTGGGCGCAGAGCATCGCCGAGCGCGAGTCCGGCGTAGCCAGCGTGTCCGCCCCCGTCCGCAACAGCGCAGGCGCCGTAGTAGCCGCAGTATCGGTATCAGGACCAGTAGACCGAATCGGCCGACGCCCAGGCGCCCGATGGGCCGCCGACCTACTAGCCGCAGCCGAAGCCCTACACAACAGACTCTGACAAACCAACCAGCCACTCGTGGGGGCGCCAAAGCAACCAGCCACTCGCCAAAGCAACCAGCCACTCGTGGGGGGCCTGGGGGGCTCGGCCCCCCAACATCATTGCGAAAGAGAGCACACCCGCGCATTCCACGGGCATAGCTCTCCCACTCTCTGTAGCCCCGACGGGATTTGAACCCGCGCTACCGCCTTGAGAGGGCGGCGTCCTAGGCCGCTAGACGACGGGGCCGCAATGATCGCGTTCGCTGGGGTACCAGGACTCGAACCTAGACTAACTGAACCAGAATCAGTCGTGCTGCCGATTACACCATACCCCACAGGCTGTTCGATTCCGGGCCCAGGCCCGGCAGCCGAAGCAGCGCCGAAGAAAGATGTTAGCCGACTACCCACGCCTGGTTCCACTCGCCTGCCGACAGCTCACCCGACCAGCTTGTTGACGAGCGCGGGAAGCTCGGAGAGTTGACAAATCACCGAGATCCCGGCGTTCTGCGGGAGCACGCCACGCCGAGATCGGTCCAGCCACACCCCGTGCATCCCGGCGTCCCGAGCGCCCTCGGCGTCCATGTCGAGCCGATCCCCGACGTGCACAGCCTGACCAGGACGCACACCGAGGGTGGCGCACGCCGTTCGGAAGATCGCTCGGTGTGGCTTGGCCACGCCGAGCTCTCCGGAGATCAGTACCGCGTCAAAGGCGGATTCCAGCCCTAGCGCCTCAAGCTTCGCGCGCTGATAGGCGCCGGCCGCATTGGTGATCGCGGCCAGCCGCAGGCCACAGGCCCGCAGCGTGCCCAGGCACGGCAGAGCGTCGTCGTAGAGCTGCCAAGCCCGCCGCATGGCCGCCGCTCTGCGCTCCTCGCGTTGGAACACCTCGCCGTCGCCCAGCTGTTCACCCCGGGACGCGAAGAATTCCTTGGTCCGCTGGCGACGCATGACGTCGAAGTCGACGTCTCCGGCGAGGTAGCGCAGGTAGTGCCGGTCGGTGAGCGCGCACCAGTCGGCCCAGGCTTCGTCGGTGCCGAGGAGCTCACACAGCCCGGCACGAGTCGAGGTCTCGTAGTCGACGAGGGTCGCGTCGACGTCGAAGCAGACCGCCGCGATCACTGGCGGGGCCGACTGGTCGAGACGTTGGGTGGAAGGAGCCAGCGTGGGGGCAAGGGTCACCCGGTGCAGGCTAGATCGTCATCCGCTGCGCCGACTCTGCTGACCCGGTGAAAAGCCACCAGATTTTTTCACCGCTGCGCACCGAAACGGTCACTCTTCGCAAACGACAATGCCGTGCGGCGCGTGCAGCCCCTTGTCTTCAAGGACTACCAACCCCGATTAGGTGGTCGCTATCGAGGGGTGACCGGGTTGGTGAGCGTGCCGATGCCCTCCACGGTGACCGATACAGTCTGCCCGGCTCGCAGCGGACCGACGCCCGCCGGGGTGCCGGTGAGGATCACGTCGCCGGGCAGCAGGGTCATCACCCCCGACACCCACTCGACCAGTGCTGGCACCCCGTGCAGTAGCAACGAGGTTCTGGAGTCCTGTACCAGGGCACCGTCCAGCTCCGTGCGCAGGGCTAGATCGGTGGGATCGGCGGTGGTCTCGATCCATGGGCCGAGCGGGCAGAAGGTGTCGTGGCTCTTGCCCCGGGTCCACTGCCCGTCACTGCGCTGGTGATCACGGGCGGTGACATCGTTGGCCACGGTGCAGCCAAGCAGCACCCTGGCCGCCTGTACGGCCGGGACATCCTTGCACACCCGGCCGATCACCACCGCCAGCTCACCCTCGTAGTCCACCTGCTCGGCGTCGCGAGGTAGCTTGATCGGCACGTCTGGACCCACCACTGTCGTGTTGGGTTTGAGGAACATGATCGGGTGAGCCGGTGGCTCGTTGCCCATTTCCTCGGCGTGCGCGGCGTAGTTCCGGCCGATTCCGATGATCTTCGTGGGCAGTATCGGGGCGAGTAACCGGACGTCCGGCAACGGCCAGCGACGCCCAGTGAAGTTCACCGGCCCGAACGGGTGCTCGGCGATCTCCACCGCCACCTCAGCGCCGTCCGCCCCCATTTCCACAACAGCGAACGCCACCCCCTCAGAATGGGCGATTCTCCCAATACGCACGAACCGCCACGCTACCGTGCACCCCCGCTGCGCATTCAGCGGGCGCAGCGGGGTAATTCAGTGCCCAGCAACCCCGCTGCGCCCGCTCGATGCGTGCGCCGGAGCGGTGGTGGTCGCCCGCCGTAACGCTGCCACTCGGCATCGGTCAGCGGCCGGGGCATATGAGCCACGACCACAGCACGCAACTCCTCGGTCCGCACGACGACCACCCGCGCGGTGCCGTCGTAGCTGGCGGTGGCGACCCAGGCCCCATCCGGAAACGATGATTCGGTCCGGATAGCGTGCTGCGCCAAGCGGTGTCACGCTTCCTGGGCGATCCCGGTGTCCTCTACATCGAATCTATACAGCAGGTGGACCCCAGAGCGCCGGTCGAGTAGTCATGCTACTTGTTGATCAAGGATGTGGTGGCGGGCGATGACGTGCAAGTTGTGCACGGCTGCGCAGCGGCGGAGGTCGAAGAGGTATTTGCGGGTGCCGCGGTAGCGGGCACACCGACCCTGCCAGTGGCCGATGTGAGCCAGGCCGTGCTCGACGGCGGTGCGCTGGCGCAGCTGGGCCCGCCCGTCGGGAGTCTGCTGGCGCTGGCGTAACTCGGTGAGGAAAGGCTGCTTGGGACCACTACCGCGATACAGCAATGGTGTTGTCGGGCTCATCGAGCCATACGGTTTGGGCGTCGGGGGTGAGGGTGAGTCCGTAGCGGGTTCGGGCTGGGCGGCCGTGCTCGATCCACC
>JBQTGW010000004.1:0-4685 GCA_052390495.1 Pseudonocardiales bacterium | reverse complement strand
ACCCGGCTTGACCTGGGGCGGGCGCCCGTACGCTGGTTGGCGGATCGGGCAGGTGTCCACCTGCCCCTGAGCAGGCCCGATGGGGCGCCCGCGAGGGACCCAGGTCAAGCCGGGTTTTGGGTGTCGCTATGACCGCTTGAAACCGCCCTCCGCCGCCGCGAGGGCTGGCCTGGGTCAGGTGGCAGTTATCGTCAGCCATGTTCATGGCTGCTCAGTCGCGAGCTGCTGCATCACGCGCCGGATCAGCGCGACCGCATCCGGGCCGGTGGTGGCCGCCTCGCGGAGCAAATCGAACGCCTCCACGTAGACCGCGACCTGAGTCGGGTCCTCTATCCGCTGTTCCCCGGTCATCGTCTCCACGAACACGCGCTGCCCGTCATGAGCTACGAAGCTGCCCAATGGCAGGATCGGCCTCGGGGTACCGATCGGGAGCACAGCGAGGTCGACGGTGGTTAGCCCGGCGACGGCAACCAGCCGGTCAAGCTGGCCGACCAGGGTCTCTGTCGACCCCGGGGGGTCGTGCAGCGCGGTTTCTCCGATGACAATCTGGATGCGTTTGCCCGGGTGGTAGAGGATCTCCTAGCGCCGGATCCGCTCGGCCACCAGTGCCTCCACCTCGGCTTCCGATGCGCCTGCGGTCATCGGGCCGCCGTGTAATACCAGCAGCTCGCGGGCGTACGCGGCGGTCTGTACCAGCCCCGGAACGCAGGCGGGCTGAAACTCGGACCCTGGCTGGTGGCTGCCACCCACGTGCGCAGATCCTCGTCGGTGGGCAGCTGCGCCCCGGTCTCCAGCT
Organism: Pseudonocardiales bacterium; assembly: GCA_052390495.1. Classification (GTDB taxonomy): domain Bacteria; phylum Actinomycetota; class Actinomycetes; order Mycobacteriales; family Pseudonocardiaceae. The sequence goes on along the minus strand of JBQTGW010000004.1, from coordinate 3,889 downwards.
TCGAGACACGGGACTGATCCCAGCCGATGTGAGCGGCGAAGCGGTTACCGGACAGCCCGGTGGCGGTGCGCAGCTCTCGGAGCCGGGCAGCCAACCGGACCCGGTGCGGATTCAGTGCGGCCAACGTGCCTGGGCCGATTCGTGACGCGAACGCGGCGATCTTGGCTGGGTCGGTCTCGGGTGTCATGGTCGTCTGTCGTCACCGCGAAGAAGGCTGCGGTACTCGTCGGCGATCCGGCGCAGGACCTCCCGGGCGGCGTCGCCGAACGAGGCCAGGTCGGCGAGGTCCTCAAACAGGCCGTAATAGTCGGCCAGGCGGGCACTGTCGTTGATGATCGCCGTACCGTCGCGAGTGCCGACGACGACTGCGGCTTCGTCGTAGAGGTGGAACGCGGTATGAGGGAACACCTCGACGCTGGTGCGCCAGTCGATCACTCCGAGTTCGACGTGCGGGGTGGTGCTCAGCCCGATGAGGTGCTCGAGCTGTTCGGCCATCACCGTCGCCGAGCGGGCCTGCCAGCGCAACGCCCCCTCGGTCTGGATCAGGGTCCAGCGACGGCGCCGGTCGGCGACCAGCTCCCGCTGCCGGGCCATCCGGCCGGTCACCAGGGGATCGTCCTGACTGGTGCCCAGCACCGTGGCCGCGTAGGCGGGTGTCTGCAGGACACCGAGCACCAGGACCGGGTTGAACGCGCGGATCTGTGCGGCGTCGCGCTCCAGCCTGGCGAACCGCTGTTGCAGGTTCATGGTGTTGCCGGCCTGCAGCACTACCCGAGCATCGACGTACCCGGCCTCGGCGTCGGTCGCCCGCTGAATCAGAGCAGCCCGCTCGGCGCCGGTGACCCCGTAGATCTCACACAGCACCGTGACAATGTCGGAAGCGAGTCGGCCGCTGCCCTTCTCGGCGCGCGATAGCGCGGGCTGGGAGAACCGTGCCTCCGGCAGCGCTTGCTTGACCCGCTCGGTGACATCGATCTGGTTGAGGCCAGCGGCCTTGCGCAGCTCCCGCAAGGACCGTGGTCGCGTGTCCTCGTCTTGGTCCGTCTCGTCTGCTCCGCCTACCACTGTGATTAGACCGCCACCGTGGTTAGGCCACCAGCGCGCGGTGCAGCTCAGGATGGCGTGCCCACCAAGCAGCGAACGGCTCGGCCACCGCCCATGCCCGGTCACGGGTACGCACGTGGCTGTCCAGCTCAGCCGGATCGGCCACCTCAGCGCCCTCGAACCGGCCCTGCTCGCCATAGCACATAGTGACCACGATCGCGTTGCCGATGACCCAGAAGTCACCTTCGACGAGGCCGGCCGGGATCTCGTGCTCACCCCGACGCAGCACCCGGATGTCCTCGTACTCGCTGTTGTAGCGGTAACCGAAGTCACAGGCGTACCGCTCGTAGTCACTGACCTGCCAGGACAGGATCCGGACGCGCCGGGAGACCTGCCCGTTCTCCCGCTCGCGACGCAACGTGTCCAGCCACGGCTGCTTACGCGACCACGTGGGCTCGGCGGCGCCCTCCCGCCAGCGCTGGAAGTCCTCGCCATCAGAGGTCACTTCATACTCCGGCAAGACCTCCATGCGGAACAACTGATCACCCGGCCGGTAGTAATGCTCGTCGATGAAACACCCGAGGGCCTCAGCGTCCATCACCTCACACCTCCGGAATCAGGTCCATGGGCACGTACCCGAGCTGCTCATCACCGGCAACAAGATGAGCGAACGCGGCGATTACCGCCGGATCCGTGACCTTCTTCGTGATCACATAGCGGCGATCGGGCTCGCCGGTCACCGCATGGATCGACGTACACGAGCGGGTGTCGGGGCAGTGGGTACTGGTCGTTCGCAATGTAGTGATCTTGATGGTGCGGTCCATCGAGGTCCCCTCTTCGAGCTGACCGTGGCGTGAGCAGTCTTCCAGACCGCCGAAGATGCGGTCAAGATAACCTTGAATATCCATACTTCGTGTGGTTAGTTGCTTCAATGGCTCACCGCCCACAGGCGGTGGAGGTCACATAGGGGTCCGCACAATCCACACGAGCGAGGGGTCGCAGTGAAGCAGCAGCGAGAGCAGGCCGGACCGCACAACCTGCCGTATAGCGAGCAGGAACGGTGCGCCGTGGAAGGATGCCGGACCGACGGCAGTGGCCCGTGCACCGTGATCGCCATCCGGGATCGGAAGGAGCACGGCTGGGTGCTCTACCCCCACGGCGACGCCGGACTCGGAGTGCTCATCGCCTACGACGCCGCCCACACCCTCGCCCACCGCCTCGGCAGCCCGTCATGACCCCCAACCGCCGACAAGTGCAGAAGGGTCATCATGACCGGCGATGGCCCCGACCTCGTGATCGCCATGCGGCTGCTCGATCACGCCAAACTGCGGGGCTTTCAGTTCTGGCGGGTGGCCGGCGGCCCGGATGGTGCGCTGCTGGGCAGCCGGCACACCGGTGACTGGACCGACACGATCTATCTCGACGGGTTCAGCCGGGACTGCTACGCGCTCCGCACGCGCACCACCTCCTTGATCGTCCCCGGCAACACGCTGGTGGAACACCACACCACCGGAGACGCGCTCAACGTCCTCAACGCGGTACTGACCTGGGAGACAGCATGAGCCACCACTCGCTGACGACCCTCGACCTTCCGCTCACGGACGACCCCCGGACCCCGACTGGCCCGGCAGTGCCCCGACTCCTGCCGGGCCAGTCGGTTCCAGCCGACCACCGAAGGAACGAGAAAGTCGCCTGACAAGAGAGGATGACACATGAGTAGCAGTGTGCAGGTCGAGCCGTTCGGTTTGACCTTCCGTGTTCCGGTACCGCCCTCGGCGGTACCGTCCGAAATGATCCGCAGTGCGGTGTATGACCAGCAGCTCCAAATGGCTCTGTTCAATGGTCGGCCATTATCCGAGTTGAGCGCACTGGAGCGGATGGACTCGTCCGGCTCGACCGAGACGGACGGGAAGCTTCGGTGCCTCGGATTTCGTCCGCACCGATCAGGACGAACATGTCTTCATCGAAGTCAATCCGAATGGACAATGGGCCTGGATCGAACACCAGACTGAGCAACCCATTTCCCGCGCCCTCGCAGCCGCCCTGAAAGGGACACCGACGTGACAGACGCGCCAGCCATCAAGCAGGACCCTGACACCGTCGACTCCGACGAAACCCGCGCCCTACGCCGGGAGATGGTCACCGCCCTGGTGAACGACGACACACTCACCGACGACCGCTGGCGCCACGCCTTCCTCGCGGTGCCCCGACACGTGCTGGTACCGGCCTACTACCAGGCCAGCGAACGCGTCGACGGCGAAACGGACCCGCAGCATTGGTTACGGTTGGTCTACTCCGACACCACGCTGATCACCCAACGTCGACCCGACGCGGTCACCTCCTCGGGCACCATGCCCAGTCTGGTCGCGACGATGTTGCAGGCGCTTGAGGTGCAGGACGGCCATCAGGTGCTGCAAGTGGCAACCGGCACCGGCTACACCGCCGCCCTGCTGTGTGAGCGGCTGGGCTCGGCGCAGGTGACCAGTATCGACATCGACCCCGACCTCACCACAACCGCCCGACACCGGCTGCTGCGATGCGGCTACACCCCTACCGTGGTCACCGCCGACGGCGCCCACGGCCACCCTGATCGGGCTCCATATGACCGGATCATCGTCACTTTCGCGGTAACCAGCATCCCGCCCGCCTGGATCGACCAAACCCGGGCCGGGGGCATCGTGCTGGCCCCGGTGCACTCCGGCCTGGCCAAACTCACCGTCACCGACCAGGGCCACGCCGAGGGACGATTCATCGGACCGGGCTATTTCATGCGCCACCGCACCGCGCTGGAGAGACCGCCGAATAGGGAGCCGCTCACTACGGCGGATGAACCACGCTGGCCCCA
>JBQTGW010000003.1:0-5316 GCA_052390495.1 Pseudonocardiales bacterium | reverse complement strand
TGGTGTCGAGTGTGCCGGTCGCGGTGAAGCCGAGCAGGCCGGAGAGGTTGCCGTCCTGGAAGACCCAGACCATGGCGCCGTACATCGCGGTCAGGCTCAGTACGTTCAGCAGGATCGCCTTGGTGGGGACGAACAGGGATCCGAACATCAGAAACAGCAGGATGAAGGTGACGGTGGCGATGATGGCGATCGCCACCGGGAGCAGCCGGAGCAGTGATTGCTGGGAGTCGACAAAGGCGGCGGAGGGGCCCCCGATGAGGACCTTGTCGAACGGGGGGTCCACTGCGCGTAGGTCGGCGACCAGGGTCTTGGCCTCCGGGGAGATCGGTTCGACAGCGGGCACCACGGACAGCCAGGTGCCCTCGGTGCTGACGTGGTTCGCCGAGGTCGGGTTGGCGGTGACGCGGTTCCCGTCGCGGTAGGAGCCGGTCGCTGCGTCCACCCGGGCTACGCCTGGAACCGTGGAGAGCTCCTGGGCGTAGGCGGCGATCTTGGCGGTGTTAGCCGCTGGGTCTCCGCTGTCCGGCACCACCACGGTCACCGCCGCTGCCTCTCTGCTGGGGAAGTTCTGGCGTACGTCCTCGCCGACCATGCGGGCCTGGCTGTCGGCAGGCAACACCCGACTGTCGACGCCGCCGAACTCCACGTTCAGGAACGGAGCGCCGAGCAGCAGAAGCACGGCTAACACCCCGGTCGCGACCGGGATCGGCCGGCGCATCACAGTGACAGCGATGCGATGCCAACGGTTCTCGCGCGTCGGAACCGTGCGTCGGCGCAGGATCGTGAAAGCGTCCACGCGGTGCCCGAGAAGGGCGAGCAATGCGGGTAGCACGATGAGCGCGCCTGCCATTGCCACCGTGACGACCGCGAGGCCCGCATAGGCGAAGGAGCGCATGAACACCTGCGGGAAGATCAGCAGCGCAGCGAGCGAGATCGCCACCGTGATGCCGCTGAACGCCACGGTCTTGCCGGTGGTCCGTACCGTGCGGACCACGGCCTCGTCCACCGACAGGCCAGCCGCGAGTTCCTCACGGAAACGGCTGACCATAAACAGGCTGTAGTCAATAGCCAGACCGAGGCCAAGCCCGGCCGCCAGGTTCAGCGCATAGACCGAGACGTCAGTGACCTCGGCCAGCAGATGGAGGATCGCCAGGGTGCCGACAACCGCGATTGCGCCGACCGCGAGCGGGAGCAGCGCCGCGCCGACCGATCCGAAGACGAGTATCAGCATGAGCAGAAGGATGGGGAAGGCGATCGTCTCGGCCCGGACGTGGTCTTTCTCGACTGTGTGGCGGAGTTCCGCGGCGATCGCTGCGGAGCCGCCGACGGTGACGTTGAGCTGATCGTTGCTTCGGGTGTAGGTGGTGACGAGTTGTTCGACCCGGGTTGCGATCTCGTTCTCGTCGCCGATGATCCGGCCCAGAATCAGTGCCTCGGTCCGGTCGTCTGAGGCGAGTGGGGTTGCCTGCTGGCTCCAGTAGGACCGGACGTCGATGACTCCCGCTTCGCGGGCGAGTTCCTCGGTCAGCGCTAGGCCGGCTTGGGTCACGGCCGGGTCGTCGACTCCCGCCGGGGCGATGACGAGCAGATGCAGATTCGAGCTTCCCCGGCCGAAGTCACGCTCTAGTACCTCGGCGGCGGTGCTGGACTCCGCGTTCGGATCCTCGAAGCCACCACTGGTGAGTTTGGACGCAACTCCAATCCCAAAGAAGCCACACACTATAAGTACTAAAGTTGTCGCGAGAACAACTCCTACACGACGCCGAACAAGGAACTGTGCTAGCCAGGCAATCATTTCGTTTCTCCCCCGGCTCGGGTGCCCTGTATTTGGGCTACGTAACCAGTGAAGAAGATCGTCGACAAGCCTTAAGCGAAAAGACCGCACATATGGGTGAAGCACAAACAGGTGACACTCAAAATAGGTAGTTCACTCGATTCTTTCACAATTTGATGACGCTAGGTTATTAATTCTCCTTCGAGTAGTCCATCAGTGTGGCACGACGGTTACATCTGTAGTGATCGCGTTACGTGACCGTTCGAGGTAGGATCGCGAGGGTGAGTGGGGGTGAGGGGGCTACACGCTGGGTGGTGCTACGTTCGTCGGCCATACTATTGTATTGGTCTTCTTGGGTGTCAGATTGGGTGAGCTCTCACGTGCGTGAGTCCGTCGTGATTGTGGGTGCTCAGGTGTGAGGAGATCGCGATGCTGCGGGATGCCAACGCGGAGTTTGTGGTGCGGTTGGTGTCGCGCAATAGCTCCAACCGGTCGATGTCGCTGTCGAAGCCCGCAGGCCTGGTCAGCTTTTGTGTACTGTGGGTTACTTGGGGTACAGCTGGCCGCCCAGCGTGAGCAGGCCCGCGCTGATCAGCATGGCGCCCCGGAACCCGGCGCCGAAGGCGACCGGGTCGGTGTAGTCGGCGCTGCCCAGACCGGCCACCGCCGGGATGACCGCGACGGTGAGCTCTCTCCGGTGGGAACCTCGACCAGGCCAGTCTCCCTCTCGCGCCGCCGGCGCGAGTCGGGTAGGCATTTGCCATGCCCCCACGCTCCGCCCGGCTGCTGACCGGGCCGATACTTCGCCATGTTGGCAGCACCACGGCGACTGTGTGGGTACAGACTGACGGCCCTGCGGAGGTCGAGGTGCTCGGCTGCCGGGCTTCGACGTTCAGTGTGTACGGGCACCACTACGCGTTGGTCGAGGTCAGCGGGTTGGAGCCGACTTCGGTGACGGACTACCAGGTGCGGGTGGACGGGGAGCTCAGCTGGCCCCTGCCCGGCTCGACCTGGCCGGCCAGCCGGATTCGTACCCGGGGCGGCGGTGGTCCGACCCGGGTGGTGTTCGGTTCTTGCCGCAACGCCAGGCCCGCTGACCCCAAAGCGGCGGCCAAGCTGGGCGCCGACTCCCTTGAGCTCTATGCCATCCGGATGGCCGCGATCCCGCCCGAGGACTGGCCCGCCGCGCTGCTGCTGCTTGGCGACCAGGTCTACGCCGATGATCCGCCCCCGCAGACGCGGCGCTGGCTGAGCTTGCGCCGCCACCGCGCCGCCACATCTGAGCGGGAGGGGGCATCTGATCAGGACGCGTCCCCCGATCAGGAAGCGAACGACTTTGCCGCGTACGCCCACCTGTATCAGCAGACCTGGTCAGAACCGGAGGTCCGGTGGCTGCTGTCCGCTGTGCCCACCGCGATGATCTTCGATGATCATGATGTGCGGGATGACTGGAACACCTCGGCGGCGTGGCGGCGCTGGATCACCGCCCAGCCCTGGTGGTCGGCCCGGATCAGGGGCGCGCTCGCGTCGTACTGGGTGTACCAACACATCGGCAACCTGTCCCCGCAGGAGCGCCATGCGGACCCGATCTGGTGCGCAGTACAGGCGGTACAGGGGGCCGGGCAGGACTCCTGGCCGGTACTGCGGGAAATGGCCGACACGGCCGACGCCGATCCCGCCACGGTGCGGTGGAGCTTTCGCTGGGACATCGATGGGGTGCGCCTGGTCATGGTTGACACCCGGTGCGGACGCATGCTTGCCGAGGGCCACCGCGCGATGCTGGACGAGCCGCAGTTCCGCTGGGTGGAGGACGCGATCGGCACGGACGCTGCGGCCACGTCGCATGTGCTGGTCGGCAGTTCATTGCCGTGGCTGCTGGCTCCCGCGATCCATGACGCGGAGTCGGCCAACGAAGTGGCCTGCGCCCGAGGCAGTGCCGGCGCCGAGCGCCTAAGACAAGCCGTGGACCTGGAGCACTGGGCGGCGTTCCGGAGTTCCTTCGACCGGCTCGCCGCGCTGCTGCACCGGGTAGCGGCCGAACCGCAGGCGCCTGCCACGATCAGCGTGCTGTCCGGCGACGTGCACCACAGCTACGTGGCACAGGTCGACTTCGACGAACCAGACCTGCACTCCGCCGTGTACCAGCTGGTGTGCTCGCCGATGCACCACCGCGTGCCGTGGCCCCTCCGTGTTCTGTTGCGGGCTGCCTGGTCCGGCCCGCTCACGCGGCTGGTCCGCCGGGTGGTGTGCAGGCGCGGGTTGCCAGCTCCGCCGCTGTCCTGGCACCGCGTGACCGGACCCTTCTTCGGCAACGCGCTGGCCACCCTGGTGTTCGCCGACCGCGGCGCCGAGCTCGTCATCGAGAGCGCCCTGCGCAGTGGTCAGCTGACCCCGGTATCCCGGCTTGAGCTGGGACGCAGTGGTGCCTCGGCAGCCCGGCGTTCGCCCTTCACGCGGTAACCCGTGGTCTCCGGCGTCGTAACCGGCGTCATCACAGCGCCCGCCGGGCCTGGACCATCGTGGCGATCTCGTCGAGGATCGATTCGAGCCGGGTCCGGACGTCGTGCGCTGTGTAGCGCAGGATGGTGTACCCATGTGCCACCAGTACGTTCTGCCGGGTGCGGTCGTCTTGGAAGGCCACCCAGGTGCCATGGGTGCGGTACCCGTCCACCTCAATGATCAACTTTAGCGTGGGATCGAGGAAGTCCGCGACGTACCCGAGTACCGGCTCGTTGATCAGAAAGCCCGTCAGGCCCGCCGAATGCAGGCCCTGGGCGAGCAGGCGCTCCGGCGCGGATGCCGCACCGGGTACCAGTGCCGCCAGGTGCCGCCCGATGTGGGGCGATCCGCGCAGCCCGAGCTCCTCGAGATAGCGCATCCGTAGCGCACGGTCTGAGGTCAACGTGACCGTGACGTGATCGAGCAGCGCGCCACCTGCGACGTCGTCGAGCAGCGCCAGGCAGTCGAAGACGGTACGGGGCACATCCGTGACCGGGAGCCCGCTGACACTGCTGCGCCGGGTGCGGGGTGTGTCTCGGCGGAACAGCCGCAGCCATGCGGCTGGCGACTTACGTGCGCAGTTCAGCGGAACCGTCAGGTGCACCACCGCAGGCTCGTCGACTGCCATTCCCCATAGGTGGGCGGCAGCGAGATGGCTCACCACACCCCGTGGTTGCCAGAGATACGCTGCATACGCCCGGGTGGCGAGCGATGGCGTGCCGATGGAGTAGACACCCTGGAGGAGTCGTCGCAGCTGGCCACGGCGGACCCAGGACTCGATGGTGTTCGGGCTCAGGTCGGCCTTGCGCAGTTGTGCCCGGCTCACTGCGCCCTGCTGGCGGCGGACCAACCGGTCGATGTCGCTCTCCCCGATCATGCCGTCCACATTGCCAGCGGCCACCGACAACTCCAGCGGGTTTCGCGGGGTCAACTCCTGCGGATTTACGGATCGAAGATCGCCGGAAGTGAGCTGTGACCCGGGGGAGATGGCCCGGGACAGCGCCACTTGGGCGGTCACGGTGTCCGCTGGGGGGGGGGTGTGC
>JBQTGW010000002.1:0-167453 GCA_052390495.1 Pseudonocardiales bacterium | reverse complement strand
GTGATCGGTGTCGTGTACGACTCTGGGGCGCTGATCGCCGCCGAGCGCAACGACCGCGCGTTCTGGGCTGACCACCGGGTACGACTGGAGCAGGGCACGATCCCGGTCACACCCGCTGCCGTCGTCGCCCAGGTCAGCCGGTCACCCCGGCAGGTCCCGCTTCGTCGCCTGCTCCGCGGGTGCGACGTGACCGGCCTCGACGAAGACACCGCACATCGCGTCGGCCGGATCCTCGGCCAAGCGGGCACCGCCGATGTCGTGGATGGGGCGGTCGTCGCCGCAGCCGTGGCCCGCTGCGCCGCAGTGGTGACGAGTGACCGCGGCGACATCGCCCACCTGCTCCAGTCGGCCGGTACCGAGCTACCCATCATCGACGTCTGAGCGGCGGCCAAAATTGTCGGTGCCGCCAGACATGATGGTGCCGTGGACGTACTCGACCTGTTCTCCCCTGCTACCCGGGACTGGTTCGCGGGGGCGTTCGCCGCGCCTACCCCCGCACAGGAGGGCGCGTGGCGGGCGGCGGCGGCAGGCGAGCATGCGCTGGTCGTCGCCCCGACTGGGTCGGGTAAGACGCTGGCCGCGTTCCTGTGGGCCCTGGACCGGCTAGTCGTCGCCGGTCCTCCGAGCGACGCCGGGCGGCGTTGCCGGGTGCTCTATATCTCCCCGCTCAAGGCCCTGGCGGTGGACGTCGAACGCAACCTGCGCTCGCCGCTGGCGGGCATCCGGCAGGCCGCGCACCGGCTGGGTCTGCCCCAGCCGGACATCCAGGTGGGGATGCGCACCGGTGACACCCCGGCCGAGCAGCGCCGCGCCTTCGCCCGCACGCCACCCGACGTGCTGGTCACGACACCTGAATCAGTGTTCCTGCTGCTCACCTCAGCGGCCCGGGAGTCGCTGCGCGGCGTCGAGACTGTGATCATCGACGAGGTGCACGCGGTAGCGGGCACCAAGCGGGGGGCCCATCTGGCGCTGTCGCTGGAACGGCTCGACGCTCTGCTGCTGCCTCCCGCGGGAGACCCGGATCCGTCTCTTGCGGGACACCCGCACTCGGGAAAGTCAGCCCAGCGGATCGGCCTGTCCGCGACGGTCCGCCCGGTCGACGAGGTGACGGCGTTCCTGGCCGGTGGCCGGTCGGTGAGGGTGGTGCAACTGGCGATCCCGAAGACCATTGAGATCTCCGTGCAGGTGCCCGTCGAGGACATGGGCGCGCTCGGCGAGACCACTGGCGAGGTGGACGGATCGGCCGCCGGAGCGCAGCGGCGCGCGTCGATCTGGCCCGCGGTGGAGTCGCGCATCCTGGAACTGGTCACCGAGCATCGTTCGACGATCGTGTTCGCCAACTCACGGCGGCTGGCTGAGCGGCTCACCGCCCGGCTCAACGAGCTGGCCACCGACCCAACCGAGGAACCGCGGCCGACGCGTATGCCTGCGCAGATCATGGCGCAGTCCGACGTGGCAGCGGGGTTCAGCGCAGAGAACCGTGAGGTGATCGCCAAGGCGCATCACGGGTCGATGTCCCGTGAGCAGCGGACCCTGGTCGAGGAGGAGCTCAAGTCCGGACGGCTGCCCTGCGTGGTGGCCACCTCGTCGCTGGAGCTGGGCATCGATATGGGGGCGGTGGACCTGGTGGTGCAGGTCGAGGCGCCACCGACGGTGGCCTCGGGCCTGCAGCGGATCGGCCGGGCGGGGCATCAGGTGGGGGCGGTGTCCCGGGGGGTGGTCTTCCCCAAGTTCCGCGGCGACCTGGTCTCCTGCGCAGTGATCGCCGAGCGGATGGGCAGCGGGGCGATCGAGGCGCTGCGCTACCCCCGCAATCCCCTCGACGTGCTCGCCCAGCACGTCGTCGCGATGGTCGCGTTGGAGCCGTGGACCGTCGGTGAGCTCGCCGCGCTGGTCCGCCGCGCGGCGCCGTACGCGGCGCTGCCCGACTCGGCGCTGCACGCCGTTCTGGACATGCTCGCCGGCCGCTATCCGTCGGAGGAGTTCGGCGAGCTGCGCCCGCGGATCGTGTGGGACCGGGTGAGTGACGAGCTGCGCGGCCGCCCCGGTGCGCAGCGCCTGGCGGTCACCTCCGGCGGCACCATTCCCGACCGGGGTCTGTTCATCGTGATGACCCCGGGTGGGGCGGACGGGGCGGGCTCGCGGATCGGCGAGCTCGACGAGGAGATGGTCTACGAGTCCCGGGTGGGCGACACCTTCCTGCTGGGCTCCAGCGCCTGGCGGATCGAGGACATCAGCCGGGACCGGGTCATCGCCGTGCCCGCCCCCGGTGAGCCGGCCCGGATGCCGTTCTGGAAGGGCGACGCGCCCGGCCGCCCGTTGGAGCTCGGCAGGGCGTTGGGCGCGTTCGTCCGCGAGCTGGTCGCCGCCCCGACGGCAGCCGCCACGCAGCGCGCGCACAACGCCGGGCTGGACGACTGGGCGACCACCAACCTGCTGTCCTACCTGCGCGAGCAGCGCGAGGCGACCAGGCATGTACCCGACGACCGCACCGTGCTGGTGGAGCGGTTCCGCGATGAGCTGGGTGACTGGCGGATGGTGGTGCACTCACCGTTCGGCGCGCAGGTCAACGCGCCGTGGGCGCTGGCGATCGGCGCCCGGCTCCGGGAGCGGCGCGGGGTGGAGGCTCAGGTGCTCAGCGCGGACGACGGGATCGTGCTGCGCCTGCCCGACGCCCTGGACGCCGAAGGGGCCGAGGTGGTGCCCACCGCCGAGGATGTGCTGCTCGACCCCGACGAGGTGGAACAACTGGTGATCGCCGAGGTAGGTGGCTCCACGCTGTTCGCCTCCCGGTTCCGGGAGTGCGCCGCCCGCGCTCTGCTGCTGCCCCGCCGGGATCCAGCGCGGCGCACCCCGCTGTGGCAGCAGCGCCAGCGCAGTGCCCAACTGCTGGCCGTCGCGTCGAAGTACGAGCAGTTCCCCGTGGTACTGGAGGCGATGCGGGAGTGTCTGCAGGACGTCTATGACCTACCCGGGCTGCGCGAGCTGATGGCGGACGTGCGGGCCCGCCGGGTGCGGGTGGTGGAGGTCGCCACCCCGTCGCCGTCGCCGTTCGCCCGGTCGTTGTTGTTCGGCTACGTCGGGATGTTCCTCTACGAGCTCGACGCCCCGCTCGCGGAGCGCCGAGCTGCGGCGCTGCGCCTGGACTCCACCCTGCTCGCCGAGCTGCTGGGCTCGGAGGCGATCCGGGAGCTGCTCGATCCCGAGGTGCTGGCCGAGGTCGAGGCGCAGCTCCAGCGGGTCGACCCGGACCGCCACGCCCGCGACATCGAGGGCGCCGCCGATCTGTTGCGCGCGCTGGGCGACCTCACCGAAGCCGAGGCGGCGCAGCGGGGGGTCACTCCGGAGTGGCTCGCCGAACTGGGCGCGGCCCGCCGGGCGATCACCGTGCGGATCGCCGGGCAGCAGCGGTGGATCGCGATCGAAGATGCCGGGCGGGTCCGCGACGGGCTCGGCACGGCTCTGCCGGTGGGTGTCCCCGAGGCGTTCACCGAACCGGTCCCCGATCCGCTCGGTGGTCTCCTGCTGCGCTTCGCGCGCACCCGAGGGCCCTTCACCGCCGCCGCGGCTGCGGCCCGCTTCGGGCTTGGGGTCGCGGTAGTACGGGCGTTGCTGGACCGGATGACGGGCAGCGCAACCCTGGTCCGCGGGGAGTTGCGTCCGGTGGAAGCAGGCGGTAAGGGCACCGAGTACTGCCACGCTGAGGTGCTGCGGCGGCTGCGGCGGGCGTCGTTGGCCCGGTTGCGGGCGGAGGTGGAGCCGGTCGAGCAGGCCGCACTGGGGCGGTTCCTGCCTGCCTGGCACGGCATCAACACTTCACAGCACAGTGCGGTGGGAGCGGCGCGGCGGTTACAAAACGCGCCCACTCCGGACGATGTGCTCGGCGTGGTAGAACAGCTGGCGGGGGCACCGGTGCCGGCCAGTGCACTGGAATCGCTGCTGCTGCCTGCCCGGCTGCCGGGTTACTCCCCCGCGCTGCTGGACGAGCTCACCACCTCCGGCGAGGTGACCTGGACCGGCTGCGGGGCGTTGGCCGGTGGCGACGGATGGATCGCGCTGGCCCCCACCGATCTAGCCGAACTGCTCTTGCCCGACCTTGACGAACACCGGGAGCTGACCCCGCCGCACCGCGCCCTGCTGAGCGTGCTGGGCTGGACCCCGGCGGGTGGCCCAGTGGCCGGCGGCGCACTGTTCTACCGGCAGCTCGCCGACCGAGCAGGCGAACACCTGCTCGCCCAAGGGGAGCCGGTGCCCAGTGACACCGACCTGGTGGCCGCGCTGTGGGAGCTGGTGTGGTCGGGGCTGCTCACTAATGATTCGCTTGCGCCGCTGCGGGCGATGGTGTCTGGGCGCTCCGCTGCACACCGGCCACGCCGGTCCGCGCCGCGCGGGCGCTACGCCCGAATGAGGGTGGGGCGCCCGCCCATGCCGTCCCGCGCCGGTCCACCGGCCGCAGCCGGACGCTGGTCACTGGCCCCTGCACCCGAGGCCGATCCCACCCGCCGAGCACACGCCAAGGCCGAAGCGTTCCTGGAGCGCCACGGCGTGCTGACCAGGGGTGCGCTGGACACCGAGCGGGTGACCGGTGGCTTCGCCGCTGTATACAAGGTGCTGCGGGTGATGGAGGAGTCCGGCCGGTGCAGGCGCGGGTACGTCGTCGAGGGGCTCGGCGCCGCACAGTTCGCCGTCCCGGGCGCGATCGACCGGCTACGCGCAGTCGGACAGCCCAGCGCAGTCGGACAGCCCAGCGCAGTCGGACAGCAGACCGGCGACAGTGGCTCGGCAGTTGTGCTGGCCGCCGCCGATCCCGCCCAGCCCTACGGGGCGGCACTGCCGTGGCCGCCTACGGTCGGCGACGTACGGCACCGCCCGGGGCGCAAGGCCGGTGCACTGGTCGTCCTGGTCGAGGGTGCCGCCACGCTCTACGTCGAGCGCGGCGGCAGGTCGCTGTTGTCCTTCACCGAGCACACCGACACCCTGCGCGCCGCGGTGGGTGCCCTCGCCACTGCGGTCCAGCAGGGCTGGCTGGGTTCCTTGTCCGTCCAGCGCGCCGACGGCGAGGCGGCGCTGGGGTCAGCCCTGGCCGAGCTGCTACGGGAGGTCGGCTTCCGTGCTACCCCCCGGGGGCTGCGGCTTCGAGCCTAATGTTGCGGGTCACTGATGTTGCTGATCATTGGGTGGCAGGGCGCAGCAACGCCCAGAGCTGGCCAACAGCCTCCTGATCGCCAGAGATCCGGACCGACTGGTCGGGCATTCGCCCCCACGACCAGAGGTAGACCTCCGTGGGGTCTCCGCTGACCATGGCGTTCGCGGAACGGGCCTCGGCCGCATCCACCCGCCGAGCGGTGCATCGCCCTCGCTCGAAGACCGCCAACCAGTATCGGTCACCGGCGGACAACGCGACTACCCCGTCCTGCGGCGAGGACATCCTCAGCTCGCCCAGCCGGTGGCTGAACCACAAGAACAACAACTCGTCGATACCGTCCAGCGCCACCTCCCGGTCGATGGGGTCGACCCACCCTCCCGCGGCAGCTTGGACGTCGACCCGATGCACGGTGGTCTCGTGCGCCATCCGACGCCGCCAGAAGCCGTGTGTCCGGTCGGCGGGCCACCAGGTGTCGCACGGGTCGGCCGGGTCGTGCCTGTTCAGCTCAGTGAGCAACTCGCCGAGGCCGGTTCGCACGAAAGTGATCAGATCGCCGTCCAGCGGTGACCGTTGCCACTGCTCGGGTCGCTGGCCGTCTCGGATCCACAGCCGGGTCACCCGGTGGACGCTGCCCACGTGCCGCAGCGTCTCGGCCAGGGTGAATCCGGGGCAGCCCGGTACTGTGGCCTGCGCCGCATGCGGCAGCACCGCAGCCGCCGTGCCCAGCATCAACTCGCCCTCAATCCCGATGACATCGAGCATCCGTCCGTGGTCGATGATCGGCTGCGGAGCTGTCATTTCGAAGTCCCGGACACCGCACGCTCCACGAGGCTGAGGAACTCGCCAGCGTGGCGCACCAGGTCATCGGCATCGCGAGTGGTGACGAGCCGACGCACCCCAGCCTCGGCGGCTGCCCGGGTGGCGGAGGCGGCGGCGAAGAACGCTGACCATTCCGCAAATTCCGGCGCCACCATGGGGAGGAGCACCCAGGCGCTGGTCGGCCGAGCACGGCGCCGTGGTTGCGCCCGCGCCGCAAGCACAGCAGCCGCCGCCCGCAGTGCTGCCAGGTGTGCCTGGGCATAACGGTCGACGGGATGCGTGGCGCACTCGGCGTCGAACAACCCCTGCCGAGCCTGTTCGATCAGGGCATGCACGGCGGGGGGGAATGGTCCGGCCCGTCGGATGAGCGGGACAGCAGGTTGGATGAGCGGGGCGGCAGCGGACACGTCGGCCTCCTCTAGTCGCCATGGACTACGACACGGTCTGCTCCGCCGGGAGGAAGCCGGCGATGCCCGATGGCGGCGCGCTTCCTCGCTCCGGCATCGATCGAACATATGTTCGATATGTGTTCTAGCGTACCCTCTCCGTGGCCGGTCCCGTCAAGTCCTGCTTTGCAGGACGTCAGCGGGAGGATTCCCGGCGTGGTGGGATGGGACATGTGCAGTCCCCCGACGGCACCCCGGCCATCGGTGCGCCGCCCGATTCCGGAGATTCGCTGTGACCGCTATGGCCGCCCGCGAACCAGCCCACGTAGTCGAGCTGACGGCCGCGCAGTTACGACCACGGATCTATGAGGCACTGCGGATCTACGTCACCGCGATGCGCTACCCACCCGCCACGGTGCGGCAACGAGCGCCGATGTGGCTGGAGCACATGCACCGGGATGGCTGGAGTTGTGTGGGGGCCTTCCATGGCGACGCCCTGGTCGGCATCGCCTATGGCTACCGCGGGGCGCGCGGCCAATGGTGGCACGACGAGGTGCGGCGCGGACTGAAGGCTGCAGATCTGGCCGCAGCGCAGCTCCTCCTCACGGACTACTTCGAACTCACCGAGCTGCATGTGCACCCGGACGCGCAGGGAAAGGGTGTCGGCGAGGCCCTGCTCACCGAGCTGCTCTCCAGAGTCGATGCGCCGCGGGTCTTGCTGTCCACCCCGGAAGGCCCTACCAGGGCTTGGCGACTGTACCGTCGGATCGGGTTCACCGATCTACTGCGCAACTACTGCTTCGCTGGAGACTCCAGACCGTTCGCCGTGCTGGGCCGCACACTGCCGCTATAACCACCCGCGGGGTTGGCGGTACTTGAAGGCCACCCAAGCCGGGGTTGGCGGTACTTGAAGAGCTACCTACAGGGCGGTGAGGCGCTCGGCGAGGGTATCCAAGCCCATCGAGCCTAGTTCCAGTGCGCTGCGGTGGAAGTGCATGAGGTTGAACTGGGCGCCCCAGCGCCGCTGGGCGTCGCTGCGCGCCGCCAGCCAGAGGCGCTCGCCGAGCTTGTATGAGGGCGCCTGTCCCGGCCAGCCCAGGTAGCGGTCGATCTCGTCGCGAACGTGCGCCGGGTCGGTGATCGTGCGGGTGAGCAGGAACTCCAACCCGAGCTCCGGGGTCCACCGCTGTCCCTCATGAAAGGCCGTGCCAGTGGGAATCTGGAGCTCCAGGTGCATCCCGATATCCACCACGACCCGGGCTGCCCGGAACAGCTGGGCGTCGAGCATGCCTAAGAGGTCGCCGTCGTCGGTGAGAAAGCCCAGCTCGCGCATCAAGCGTTCGGCGTAGAGTGCCCAACCCTCGCCGTGGCCGGACACCCAGCACATCAATCGCTGGAAGTCGTTGAGCCGGTCGGTGACGTGTGCCGCGGTGCCGACCTGCAGGTGGTGACCAGGTACCCCTTCGTGGTAGACGGTGGTCACTTCCCGCCAGGTGGGGAACTCGTCACGATCAGGTAGCGACCACCACATCCGCCCTGGACGGGAGAAGTCCTCGGACGGACCCGTGTAGTACGCCATGATATCAACGCCCGGCGGAGCGATCCGGCACTCCAGCCGCATCAGCGGTTCCGGGATGTCGAAGTGCGAGCCGCCGAGCTCGGCCAACGCGCGGTCAGCGAGGTCCTGTATCCAGCGCTGCAGCCCGTCCCGACCGACTACCCGGTAGCGCGGGTCGGCGTCCAGCGCCGCGGCGGCCTCAGCGGGCGTGGCGCCGGGCCGGATCCGGCCCGCCACCGCACGCATCTCGGTCTCGATGCGGGTGAATTCCGCCCACCCCCACTCGTAGACCTCCGCGAGATCTACCTGAGCCCCGAGGAAGTACCGGGACCAGAGCTGATAGCGATCCCGGCCCACTGCGTCCCGCTCCCGCGCACACGGAGCGAGCTCCTCGCGGAGAGACCGGGCGGTCTCGGCGTAGCCGGCCGTGGCGGACGCGGCCGCCACGCGCAGATCGTTACTCAACGCCGCGGTGACGCCCTCGACACCGTCGGCCCCGGCGACCAAAGTGTCGAAGAACGATGACCCATCAACACTGCCTGCCCAGGTATCGCACTGCTGAATCACCCGCAGTACCTGCCGCACCGCCACGGCGTTCCCGGACTCGGAAGCAACCCGCAGCGACGCGCAGAGCCCCCGCAGCGCGCTCGGCACCAGGGACATCCGGCGAGCGATCACCTCCCAGTCCTGCGCAGTGTCGGTTGGCATCAGGTCGAACACCGCGCGGATTTCCTGCACCGGGCTGGCCAGTACGTTCAGTGCTGCCAGGTCCAGCCCGGCGTCATGGATCTCCAGGTCCAGCCCGATCCGCTCATTGAACACCGCAGCAGCGACCACCTCATCAGGGTCGCGCGGCTGCGCCACCCGCATTCCCGCCAGCGCCCGGCGAGCCAGCGCCGCCCTTGCGGCGTAACCGTCTGGCGAATAGTCAGTCATCTCATCGTCGTACCCGGCGATTCCCAGAGAGGTGGCCTCGACAGGATGAGCGGCGGCGTAGTCCCGCACGAAGCCGTTACAGAGGTGATGCACGGGCCCCGGCGAATCGGCGATCACAGTCAGGCACAATACTCGATCAGCCAGCCGAGTACTCTCCGACCAAATGATCTGCGTGCGGCATGGTGCGTGACCGGCCAGGGTGCGAGACCAGTGCGCTCGCTCGCGATTGGTCTGGGGTGTGCCGGAGTGGCCACCCAGATCTGCTACCCGCTGACGGGTGGTGTGCTGCGCGACGCGGTCACGGTGGCGGCAGTACTGCTGCTTGCCTGCGCTTGCGTCGCCCATGCTGCATCCACTCGTGGTGCACTGTGGGCGGCTGGGCTGGTGCTCATCACAGCTGGCGGGGGGCTGCTCGCAGAGTTCATGGGAACCACCACCGGCATCCCGTTCGGTGGTTACGCATACACCACCGATGGCACGCTGGGCCCCGAGCTGGCATCGATCCCGGTGCTGATCGGTCCAGCGTGGACATTCGGCGCGTACCCGGCGTGGTGTGCCGCCCAGGCATTGATCAGACCAGGCAAGGGGACCGGACCAGGCAAGGGGACCGGACCAGGCAAGCGGGCGGTCACGATTCTCGTCGCAGCCTGGGGACTGGCCAGTTGGGATCTCTACCTGGACCCGCAAATGGTGGCCGAAGGCAGGTGGGTGTGGACCGAACCCAGTCCGGCGCTACCCGGGGTACCCGACGTACCGCTGACCAACTACGCGGGCTGGTTCCTGGTGGCGCTGCTGCTCTGCAGCGCACTGCAGGGGTTGGACCGGGCACTGGGCGCGCCCCAGCCCGAGCGTGACGGTCTACCGCTGGTGCTGTTCTGCTGGGCCTGGCTGGGCGGGGCGGTCGCCCATGCGGTGTTCTTGGCCTTGCCCGCATCGGCCTGCTACGGACTCGTCGGCATGGGCCTGGTCGGATTGCCGCTGCTGGTTCGACGGGCAGTTCGGGGCAGGCTACTTGGCGGGCGCGGGTACGGGCACCATATCGAGGCGGGCTAGGACCGCGCGGGTGGAGCGGGAGCGGTTGAGGGTGTAGAAGTGCAAGCCAGGCGCGCCTTCGGCAAGCAGCCGGGTGCACAACTCGCTGGCGATCTCCGCACCGACCTCGCGCACTGCGGCAGGATCGTCACCCACCGCGCTCACCCGGTCGAGCACCGTGTCGGGGATTGCGCAGCCAGACAGGTCCGCCATCCGCTGTATACCCTGCACCGTAGTGATCGGCATCACCCCGGCCAGGATCGGCGTGGCCGCCATGTCGGCACCGGCGGCGGCCACCCGATCCCGCAGCCGCAGATAATCCTCCGGGCGGAAGAACATCTGGGTGATCGCGAACCGGGCGCCCGCCCGAAGCTTGGCTACCAGGTACCGGATGTCGGTGTCCAGGTCGGTGGACCGGGGATGGCACTCGGGGAAGGCAGCCACGCCGACACAGAAGTCCCCCAGCGACCGGACCAGCCGGACCAGATCCTCCGCGTAGTGCAGCCCCTGCGGGTGCGCGACCCACTCTCCGAGGGGGTCGCCGGGGGGGTCGCCGCGCAACGCCAGCACGTTGTGGATTCCGGCGGCGGCGTAGCTGCCGATCACGTGCCGCAGCTCGGCCACCGAATGGTTCACCGCGGTGAGGTGCGCCATCGGGACCAGCGTGGTCTCCTGCGCGATCCGCCCGGTGATCCGCACCGTCCGGTCCCGGTTGGACCCCCCGGCACCATAGGTCACCGACAGGAACGCCGGGTCCAGCGGCTCGAGCTCGCGTACCGCTTGCCAGAGCTGACGCTCCCCGGCGTCGTCGCGGGGCGGGAAGAACTCCACGGAGAATACCGGGCGGTCGCCGCCGAGCCGGTCGATGACAGCCGTCATACCCGCAGCCTAGGTGCTGCGGTGCTGCGCTGCCCCGGGGGATCCCAACGGGTCCCCGTGGCAACGCTGGTAACGAAGATCGCTCGGTGAAGCTCACTGGGCGTAGAGCCAGTCGATGTAGCGGTAGTCGGCCGGGTCACGGTCGCGGAGCAGCGCGTTGCGCACGGCGCGGAGCAGCCCATCGGCGTGCCACAGATCGCCCCAGGTCCGCACGGTACGTTGCACCTGCGCGGTGCACGGCGACCGCGTGTTGTTGTAGGTGCGGAGCGCAGCGTCCCACTCGATCTTGCCGGTGGTAGTGGTGTGCTTGACGACCTGGGTGGCCAGGCAGTCGGCGTCCTCCAGGGCCTGGCAGGCGCCCTGCGCGAGGTACTGCAACATGGGGTGCGCGGCATCGCCGGTCAGCGCCAGCCGTCGGTCTACCCAGCGCTCGATGGGCTCCCGGTCATACATCCGCCAGCAGCGGTCCCGCCAGAGGAACGGCAACGCGCTGCGGATCTGCTCGCAGGCGCTGGCGAACGCGGCGTCCAGCTCGTCCGGGGTGCCCCAGTCAGCCGCTCCGGCGACGGCCGTGGGCGACTGGAACACGGCGACCTGGTTGAACATTTCACCGCGCCGCAGCGAGTACTGCACGAAGTGGCAGCGCGGTCCGATGTAGACGACGACATCCTCGAGGGCGAGTCCTTTGGCGTCGCGCACGTCGTCGATGGGGATCGCGCCACGGTAGGCCACGTAGTTCGAGCTGACCGGCGCGTCGGCGCTGAGCTGACGGCGCAGGGTGGACGTCAGGCCGTCCGCGGCAAGAACGACGGCGCCGCAGTCCCTGCGGTTCGCGCTGATCGCCACCGCAGCGTCCGCACGGATCTCGACATCGGACACGTCCGCGCTGGTCACCAGGTCGACGCCGGCTTCACGGCAGGCACGCAGCAGGATTGCATGCAGGTCGCTGCGGTGCATGACCACGTAGGGCGCGCCGTAGCGGCGGGCGGTGTCGGCCAGGTCCAGGTAGGTGAGCTCGGTGCCGTCGACCGCGTCGCGCAGCACCAGTCTGCGGGGGAGCACACCGACGGCGACCGCGTCGTCGAGCAGGCCCCAGTCGCGCAGAATGCGGGTGGCGTTGGGGGCGATCTGTAGCCCCGCACCGACCTCGCCGAACTCGGCAGCCTGCTCCAGCACTCGGACCCGCTGGCCGGTTCTGGCCAGCGCCAGCGCGTTACCGAGGCCGCCGATCCCACCGCCGACCACCACGACATCGACGTTCATGCTCGCTCTCCCCTCCGCCATCATCCGTGGCCTGGTCTAACTCAGCGGCTCGCCGGCGGCTTGCCCGATTTCGGCGCGGGTCGCCGCGTTGGCCGCGTCGGCGAGCTCACGGGCGTGGTCTTGACCAGCTGCTCGGCCTCGGCTTTGGCGGTCTCGGCCTTAGCAGCGGCGGCTTTGGCGGCCTCGGCCGTAGCGGCGGCGGCCTCGGCCTTAGTACCGGCGGCCTCGGCTTTAGCGGCTTCGGCCTCGGCTTTAGCGGCTTCGGCCTCGGCCTTAGCGGCTTCGGCCTCGGCCTTAGCAGCGGCGGCCTCGGCCTTAGCAATGGCGGCCTCGGCCTGTATTGCCTTGGCCTGCGCTTGAGCGTCGGCCTTGGCTTGTTCGATCTGCTGGCGCATGTGGGCGGCGCGTTCGGCCAAGACCCGGTCCCGGTCGGCGAGCGCCTTCTGGATGGCCACCTCGGCGGCTTTCTGCGCGGCGGTGACCGCCTTCGCGGCTTCAGCGCGGACTTCCGCCAGCTCGGTGCGGGCCACGCGGACGGCAGTCCGGGCCTGTTCAGTCTCGGTCTGGCAGACCGTCAGCTGCTCATCGGTCTGGGCCCTGACTTGGTCCAGCTCGGCGAGCGCCTCCTCGGCGTCGGCGTCGACTTGGGCCTTGGCCTCGAGCGCAGCCGCAGCTTCCTCGCGGGCGGTGCGGGCGATCCGCAGCGCGACGTGCGCGACCCGCGCCTTTCCGATGGCGACCAGGACGGCAGCGGCAGCAGCAGCTGCGATGGCGAGCATGGTGGTCTCCTTAGTCGGCAGCCATTACCGGTCCTATGCGTCAATCCGCTGTGTCACGTGATGGGCCGCGACGTCTCCCGCGGACTCCGTAGCGGCACAGCGGGGCTCCAGCTCAGCACAGACGTACTGGACAAGTACACCGACGGTGGGGTAGTCGAAGATCAGGGTTGTTGGCAGCTGCAACCCGGTGTCAGTACTGAGTCTGTTGCTCAGCTCCACGGCGGACAGCGACCCCAGGCCCAGATCTTCCAGCTTGCAGTCGGCTGCCAAGTCGGCCGACACTGGCTGCTCCAGCAGCTCGGCAAGATGAGCGGTGACCAGCTGCAGCACCAGCCGGTACTGCCTCGGTGGAGACAACCCGGCAAAACTATCGATCGACGGTGCATCACTAATGGGCGCTTCATCACTAATGGGCGCTGGCGTGAACGCACCGGTAGTCAGGCCGGTGCGGATCGCATTCCTGTCGACCTTGCCCATGGTGTTGCGTGGCACGGCTTCAATCGCGTACAGGCGGCTGGGCAGCTTGTACGAAGCCAGGTGCGGCTCGGCGAATCGGCGGATCTCGGCCAGGGACGGTAGGACACCGTCCGAACAGCTCAGTAGGGCGACGATCCGTTCGCCCCAGGTCTCGTCGGGAACGCCGACCACCGCGACGTCAAGGACTCCAGGGAAGTCGACGAGGACGCTCTCCACCTCGGCCAGGTAAACGTTGTCCCCTCCGACGATGAGCATTTCCTTGATCCGGTCCACGATGTAGAGGAAGCCATCAGCGTCGAAGTAGCCGATGTCACCACTGTGGAACCACCCGGCGGCGTCGAACACCGCAGCCGTCGCGGCAGCGTTGTTCCAGTACCCCTGGGTAACGGTCGGCCCCCGCATGCAGACCTCGCCACGTACGCCTGGCTCCGTGAGCTCCTCACCCGTATCCTGCTCGACCAGGCGGATCTCAGTAAAGGGCAGGGCCACCCCGACGGACCCGATCTTCTGTCTGGTCTTCGCCGCGGGCAAACAGGTCGAGAACAACGTCTCGGTCAATCCGTACCCCTGCTGCAGCACCACGCCACGGTCGGCATACTCGGCGATCAGCGCAGGGGGCGCCGGGGCGCCGGCGACGACCGCGGTACGTAACTCGGACAGATCCGCGCTCGCGAACCCTGGCAAGCGTGCGATCGCGGTATACATCGCAGGCACTGCGAAGAAAGCGTTGACCCGCAGTTCGCCGAGATCGGCCAGGGTCTGCGCAGCGTCGAAGGATCTGCGCACCACGTTCGTGCCGCCACGGACCAGGCTGCGCAGCGTAAAGCAGCCAAGCGGGGCGGTGTGGAACAGCGGCGCGACGACGAGATGAACGTCGTCCGTGCGCGTGTCGGCCACGCAGTCGAGGTTGGCGCTGTTCCACCAGAGGCTGCCGTGACTGATCGCTACACCCTTGGCCCGGCCGGTCGTACCGGAGGTGTATGCCAACATCGCGACGTCCTGATCATGACACGGCTGCGGATCTCCAGGTCTGACCGCCGCCGCTACCGCTGAGCTCAGGCTGGCCCACGACGGTCCGAGCTCGCCTTCAACCGGGACGGCGGGATCGTCGTCGACGAGCAGGAGCCACCGCGCAGGAATCTGGTCAGCAATCAGATCCACGAGTGCCCGATGCCCAGGCTCGACCACCAACGTGTGCGCTGAACTGTCATCGAGTACCTGGCGTACCTCGTCGGCAGCCAGACGGAAGTTGACCGGCACGAAAACCGCACCAATCCAGGTCGCCGCCAGAAGAGTGCTCAGCAAGGTTGGGCTGTTCAAGCCGATATAGGCCACTCGGTCGCCACGCCCGACTCCACCGTCAGCCAGCACCCTCGCAAGCCGGCCGACCGCACCAGCAAGCTCTCCATAGCTGATCGACCGGTTCTCATAAACGATTGCGATGCGGTCCGGCGAGTGTTGCGACAGCTTGTGAACTGCCCTGGCCGGGCTGAGGTCGGCCCGAATGCCTGTCATCGGTCAATCCTTGGCAGCAGCTGCAGCTGAACCTGTGGCAGGAAGCCGGAACGCCGACCCGCCACCCTTTTCGTGAATTCGGCAATTCCGGCGAGCTGCCGATCGCCAAGTGTGAAGTCAAGGGCGGCAGTGTAGTAGTACTTGAGGGTTGCGGCGTCGAAGACCTCCCAGCGGGCCGCCTGCTCGCAGACCTGGTCCACCTTGGCCAGGGACACATCACGCGCTTGCAACAAGGCGGTGTGCACCCGACGAACCGTCTCGGGTTCACGCTCAACGAACTCACGGCGAGCGGCGAACGCCGCAAATACGAACGGTAAACCGGTCCAGTCGTGCCACATCTGGCCGAGATCATGCACCTTTAGGCCCAGCCGCGGAGCCTCGTACAAGGCGGCCCGTAGCGCAATGTCGCCAATCACCACGGCCGCCGGGGCCTCCGCCATCATGGCGCCGAGGTTGGGTGGGCAGAAAAAGTACTCCGGCCGCACCCCGACCAGATCGCTAAGCAGGAGTTCAGCAAGCCGGACCGAGGTCCGGCTTGTCGAGCCGAGCGCCACCGAGAGCTTATTCAATTGTCTAAGCGGTAAGCGGCTGATGATCAGACAGGACATCACTGGGCCGTCGCTGCCGATTGCGATGTCCGGCAGCACCACAAGATCTTCAGCATTCCTGAGTAAGTCGAGGACGCTGACCGGGCCGATATCGAGCTCTCCGTTTATCAGTGCGTCGCTAAGGTTGTCAGGTGTATCTTTGATCAACTCCAGGTCCAGCAGACTCCCCATCCTGGCCAGCCCCCACAGCAGTGGGAAACAGTTCAAGAAGTCGACGTGACCCACCCGAGGGCGGCGCGGTGGTTTCGCTAGTGCGCCAGCGCCGGAGAAAAGTCCAGTCAAACCGCCGTGGTGTCGGCCGTCTGTCTCAACTGACACGGTGTCCCCCTGACTTTATAGGTAAATTACGGTAATCGCGTTGGTAATGCGGTCCTGGATCTCGCAAAGACGGCAGGTTCGCGTGCTGCCGGGACAGTTCGGCCTGCACGTCGGAAACCTCAAGGGCCGGACCGCACTCGGCGACGTAGGCCGCAGCGATTCCGGCTGCGTGCCCGGTGGCGAATGCGGTTCCCATTACGCGGAGGGAACCACCCGCAGCGCGGTCCCCGTCGATGTTTCGCCCAGCCGCAAAGAGGTTGTCAGTGTCGATGCTTCTCAGCGCCCCCAGCGGGATGTCGAAGTGGCCTGCACCGGAGATGAAACTCCATTCCGAGGGTATTCCGGGGCCGGGATGGTATTCAACCGGCCAGGCCCCGACGGCGATCGCATCGTCGAAACGGGCTGCACCTAACACCTCATCGCCGCTGAGCCGATAGTGCGCCACGACGTGTCGCGACTCCCGGGTGCCGATTTCCGGTCCGGTACTGACCAGATAAGCACCCGGGCAACCAAGAAACGACCGCAGCACCTCCAGATAGGCTTTGGCCTGTATCCTGGCACTTGCTTCTGCACGGCTTACGTCGCGGGAATCACGGGCGTCGTAAGCCTCATCGACCAGGTAGGCGATCACATCTCCGGAGATGGGCAGCCGCGTCACCAGACCCTGCGCTGAGATCAGCGGGCCAACCCCATGTTCGCGCGCCGCGCGTACGGCCGCCGCGACATTTTCCCTGGAAAGATCCACATCTGCTGGAATACCCCCGAACCTGACACCAAGAGACCCGTTCTGCACGCGACCTTCGTTGCCGTAGCGGACAGCTGCCCCACCGAATATCGCGAGGTCCGCCTCGCCTGTCGCGTCCACGAAGGCGTTGCCCATTATCTCATAAATACCGCAGTGGTCGGCGACCTGGATAGCCCGCACACGGCCGAATTCCCGCCTTGCACCCACTATCTGGCTGTGCAGGCGAACCTCGACACCGGCTTCGACGCAGAGGGCGTCCAAGACTCGTTTGACCGTCTCCGGATCGAACACGACGGCCGTCGCGGTGAACAGCTGGGGTTCGCTGACCGCACCCTCGGCCCGAAGTCTCGCGAGCACGTCTTCGGCCACGCCGAAGACCACCTGACGGGGCGGATCCGCACGGGTATAGATTCCGCAGTAGGTCAGCACGTTGCGCATGGTCGCCGCGCCACCCAGACATGGGCCCCGTTCAACGAGCAGCGTGCGTGCACCTACTCGACTGGCGCCAATGGCCGCCGCGACCCCGGCGGATCCCCCTCCGGCGACAATCACGTCATAATACTCTGACATATCAGTCCCTACCCCGATGATCACTTGAGGAACTGCCTGAGCGGGCCACGGCGCCGGACGTCAAGAGTCACGCAATGGAAGGAGCCACCGAAGGTGTAGACGTGCCGGAAATCCAGAGGAATGCAACGGAAACCCCAGTCACACAGTGCCTCGATCAGCGGTTCCTCCTGGCGTTCTACCACGACCGTCCGCTCATCGAGAGAAAGGACGTTCATGCTCACCCAAGGGCTACAAAAGTACATGGGCCAGTCACTCGGGAGAGTCGGCTTCGGCGCCTCAAGAATCTCCCACCCACGGAACAGGTCATTAGGCACGTAGCGTTCCGGATTAACCAGCAACTTGCCGGGCGCAAGGGGGACGATGGTGGCATCGATATGCATCGCGTGCGGGTCGTTCACCGCGACCCGGTGAATCTGATAAGCGCTTCCCAGCGCACGTTGCATCCAGTCGATGCCGGCATCGTTGGTGACGTGGCTCTTCTGCACCACGATGTCCCGACCGAAACGCACGAAATCGGCCGCGTCGAAAACAGGCTCGAACTCGGTGATCGCGTATTCTCCCAGGTCGAGCTCATAATCCACCGCGAACAGCTCATCCGTCAGATGGGGCCGTGGCGCCTGCAACCATCTGGCGCCTTGTTTGAAATAAGATTTGATCAACGGGCGGTACGCGTCGACCTCATGCTGTCGGCAGCGCCAGGACAGGGGCGCTTCAATAATGGTGTCACCGATCACGATCAGAATATCTCGTGGCATGGCGGAGTAGAGGCCCGTGCTCCGCCAACTCGGGGTTGAAAAATCGAGCAAATGATCAATCGGCGCTGGCCGCACGACCGTGATTCCCTCGGTCTCCAAGGCGTCGACGAGCCCGTCAAGTTCTCTCTCAGCAGCGCGAACCTGCTCAGGAGGGTACGGTAATCCTGCCCATTTCTGGAACAGGCTTACCGAATCCTCGGGAAGCACCGCACGCATGGACGGTTGCCAGGTCGGAAACACGCCACCCGCCAAACGACCTACGACGACTTCTTCAAGAGGATCCCACTCCGTGCACGAGTTCACAATCTGCTGGGCCACGTCTGGTTCCTTCCGTGATAGTGGGGATCGACAAAGCATCGGCGCTATCGGATCCGTAGGCGCAGGGGAAGCCGGCTCAGGCCGCGAAGCGTCGCGGTCGGGCGCTGCACCGGATCACCGGCGAGTTCGATTCGGTACGTCTTCGTCAATAACTCCAGCACGTCGAGCAGCATGCGAAGAGCGAAGCGGGCACCCAGACAAGAATGGATGCCCGTGCCAAAGCCCAGATGAGGGTTCGGGGCGCGGTCGAGCCGTAACTGATCCGGCGCTTCAAAAACCTCGGGATCCCGATTTGCTGCCCCAAGCATGGTGACTACTACGTCGGATCTGGTCAGCAGACGGTCGCCGAGTTGTACATCCTGGACGACGCCGTGGCGTCCAGCCTGCACCGGCGCGGCGTAACGGACCAGTTCGTGAACCATCGTGGGGGTGACCTTAAACGGCTCTTCGCGGTCGAAGAAGCCATGTTCCACCAGAACGCGCACAGCGTTGCCCAGCATACTGCTCGACGGGGAAAAGCCAGCGACTAAGATGGCACGTAACGAATTGATTACGTAAGGGCGGCGCTCGCCTGCAGCATCGAAGTCGATTTCGCTCAGCAAACCGGTGGCCGGAGGCCGAGCCGCCCATGGCTCGATGAGGTCGATGAGGTATCTTCCGGCCCGCACACCCGTCGGCCCCAGCTCGGGCGCAAGCCACCAGTCCATGCCGACGACCAGATCTCGCTGCGCCGAAAGAAATGCCTTCTCCTCATCCAGCAGAGGTATCCCGAAAAGCGAGCACAAGCTTCTGGCTGCTAACGGCTCGGCAAACTCGGTGACGAAATCGACCTCACCCTCGCCGACCGTGATGAGCAGCTTCTCGGCCACAGTTCCCACGTCAGCCAGCCAGGCGGGCAGATCGACTTTCTTCAGCGCAGTCAACAGGATCTGGCGTACCGGGCCGTGGTCCGGAGGATCAAGATTCAGCAGGCTCAGAAACTCTTCGGGCACTTCTTCGCCGACCGCTCGGAAATCTGAGACGAACGTTTCCGGATGTTGCAGCACCTGGTCACAGTCGCGGTGGCGGGTCAGCAGGTAGGAATGGGTCTGATCATGCCAGTGAACCGGATTCTGACTGCGCAGTTCAGCATAAACAGGATACGGATCGGCAAGCATTGTGGAGCCGAGCGGATGAAAGATCTCCACGTCACATCCTCTTGAGTCACATGAAGCAGACGGGCTCGATGGTTGAACGGAGCTGCTCCTCCCGGTAACCGCAGTTAGGAATCGGGCGGGTAGTCACGAGATACCGCAATGAACGACAGCGTGAAGCCAGCAGGGCGCACCTCCCCTCCGCTCCCCGGGTGCGGCACTGTGCGAAGCACTGTGCCAACGATGGTCGGCCGCTGTCCCACGCTCGTCGGCCATGACGGCGTCAGGTAACCGAGGTAGTCGTAGATCCATCCGGCTGTGAATGTGCCCTCGATGCCGGTCGCACGAAACCGAATGGTGGGCGGCTCACCGGGCCTTGCCGTCCCGGACACGCTGAGATCATAATCTTCACCGAACGACAGTCGACCTGATACCTCACTACGGCCTATACTTAATCCAGCAGATATACCTCCTGTACTCAACCCGGCCGATAGGCCAACAGCGTCTTCTATCTCTAAGGTGAGATCGAACGAGGCGATCAGGAGGTCCTCGGTCGGTGTGTCGAGTTCAGGGTTGTTCTCAAAGCCCCGGTAGATCCAGTTCCCAGCAAAGCTGTCAACCTCCGCCATATCGATACCTTCCACATCAATAACCTTCGCGGATGATCTATTCGATGGTCGATATCAGATTGTACGAAAAAGAATACAAATTTAAGCATTCCGGCAACGAATTCGGATGGTCCTGGATGCCCAGTTGTCATACTTGTCAATTGTCGATGAGATACTGTCGGGCAGTGGCCGATCAAAGGGGTAGCCCATAGGACGCTTGTCCGGGTATTTTTGGTCCTGCAAGCCGCAGTAGCTAATAGACGTGCACTTCTGGCCGGTGTCATTCATAATGAGATCGTCTTTCGACAGCATCACCAAGAGCCGGAAGTCCAAGCCCTTTTTCGTCCCTCGGGGCAGGAGCAGGGTGTACGGCCATCCACAATCACACCACATCGAGGCGGATCCACGTGGCTTATTTGATTCAAGCTCTTCATGTCCGACCGCCGGTTTACGAATCACTGCCGACATCCTCGCAGGCCTGAAGACCACGGCACGCTCGCGGGCTTTCAGCTTATGCAGGAATCGGTCCATCTCGATCCAGGCAGTGTGGTCTTCGACCCAGAGCTCCGGTGCCAGAAAGATCCGAACGGTTATCTCCTGCGCTTGATCCGAGCGGTTCTCAAGGCGAATAAAGTAGGAAAAATCTTCGTGCGAAAGGTAATCTATACTCTCCGGCTCAGCCTTCTTGGTCGTGAGATTCACAGGATAGATAGTGCGCTTTCGCATCTCTGTCAACAATTCGGTGGTCGTCGCCACCTTCACGCCCTTTGCCCCCTGCGCGAGGGCCACCGTGATCGAGCCCGAGGAGAAGTCGGTGTCCCATCGATTCTCAGTCGCGACCTTTGAGTATCCGAATGCCTTGGCTGCGAGTGTCCCGCCATCAACGTTGGCAGGGAACCCTCCCTTCGAACAGACGATGATGTCTTGATTGCGTACCGTCACCGGAGGTCCATCGGCGAAATTATGGGGATCCTGCTTTCCCAATCTCTCTCGCCAGATCTGAATAACAGTGTCGATATGCTTGTGCCACCGCCAGAAAATCGGATCCCGGGACGTGGCGGCAAGGTTCATCATCACTCCGATTTCCCCCCCTGGCGGGTCATCGAAGAGCGAAAAGTGTACGTGACCTACACCGTGAAGATTGCCGTAATTCTGCCCATTAATCTCATTGCGTGGATTTTTCTTGTCGGGCCAATCGACGGACGCAATACTTGCCTCTATCGTGTCACCAAAGTTCTCAGTGGTAACTTTGATCTGATTATTATCGATCTGGTAATATCCTTGCTGAGCGGCTGCACGCAGCCTCTCACGGAACTGCTCCTGATCCGCAATCAGGCTCGGTGGCGCACCCCCCGAGGCCGAGAGATCCTTAAGCTGCACATCGGCGGGGCGGGCTCTGAACTTAATCCAGGTTTGACCATCATCCGGGGAAATCGCCACCTTATCGCCGGGATTATAACCTTCAGGAATCTTGGCTCTGTAGTCGTCGAAGGGCTTCACCTTGGGCAGACCAGCGCTCAGGCGCTCAGCGTCATATCGGGCCAGCATCTGCTGATGCATGTAGGGAAAGAGCTCCCCATGTCGGTTTGCTAATACGGGAAGAGCGCCGCTGGGCGTAGGTCGTGAACCCGTGGGATTGACGTCATGCCAGCGTCCGTGGTGATCGTTCAGCTGGGCGTCCTCACGCCAGAAGCTCATCCGGTTCTCCTCCGGTGGCGTGGCCAGGGCACCGGCGCGGCTGACGAGATTGGGCTCACGCTGGTCAAGCGGTTTCAACTTGATCTGCTCATGTGCGGGTCCGTAATGGGTCACGAATAACGTAAGCGCGTGTTGTCTCATGCCTATTAGGCCCAGCATATCCATCCCCACCTCGTTTACAATACTCTCTACATTCGCATTGACTGCTCTCAAAAGGTTGGTGCTGAGGTCGCCGACCAGCCCAACGGTCTCCCCCATCAGTTGACCGAGAGAAGCGGTGGCGCCGATGGCGACAGCAAGTCCGTCCGCTTCAGCTTCAGCGATTTCCATCAGCTTGGAGGCCATGACCGCCGCTGCGTGCACCTCCACCAGACTGAACGGGTTGAACTGCCGCCTTTGTGCAGGTGCCCCAACATCCCGCCTTCTCTCCAGCAGAGTTCCCGGCAGCTGCGCCAGACCCGCAATAGTTCTGAGCAGACCTCCCACAGCTTGCTGAGCCGTGCTCCCACGGCTCGACATGATGTTGTTCACTGTTTCAGAGATATCGAACTCAGCCACGAGACATGCCACCTCTCAGATGTGGATCCGCGGAGAGGCTTACGCAGAACTTCAGCCCCCTGCACACTTTGAGCAGATCGACACGGACTTCTGTGGTAAGCATCCCGGATCGTGATCAATGCTTGAGATTTTATTACTGATTCACACGATCTGGTAGATTCAAGGTCAATATTCACCCATATATTCACCCATAAGGGGATCAGTCGTATCTTCTATCACACACTGTGGTGAAATTTGGTAGGCTCACCCTGTTATGCCGTTGAAATAAGGTTTCCACATCTCAGTTGTGCACATGTCGTCACCTCGGTCGATGGCCAGTTGGCGGATGTGCCCAGTGCACGCCGTCGGTCGTGCTGATGAGTCCGTCGGCGAACAGTGGACTCTCCTCGTCGGCGTCGGCGCCCAGCAGCACCTGCACCTGTATCCGCGCGGCCTCGCTCATCGCGCTGGTCACCACGTCCGTGGCGTGCAGCGCGCCGACCCGGCTGTCCAGCTCGCCGGCCGCCTTGGCGAGCGAGTGCGCGCTGCTGACCAGGTGCGCAGCGACCGCGTCCGGCCGGGCGAGCGACGCCTCACCAGAGGCAACTCCGCCGACTAGCTCCACGAACGCCTCGAACTCCGACAGCGGACAGTTGGTGATCTTCTTGGCCTCCCAGAAGTACGAGTGCTCACTCACTTGCATGCCGTAGAACGCAGCAAGGAACTCGTAGAAGACCGCGTACTCCCGCCGGTAACGCCGCTCGAACTCGGTGAACGCAGCCTGCTCTCCGACCATCCCCGCCAGGCAGCTGTTGATGGAACGGGCCGCGAGCAGTCCGCTGTAGGTGGCCAGGTGCACCCCGGACGAAAAGACCGGGTCAACGAAGCAGGCGGCGTCGCCGACCAGCGCCATGCCCGGCCGCCAGAAGCGGCTGTTGCAGTACGAGTAGTCCTTGCGTACCCGCAGCTCACCGTAGGGTCCGCTGGTCACCCGATGCGCGTTAGCCAGGTACTCCTTGATCAATGGGCAGCTGTCGATGAGGCGGTACAGCGCCAACTCCGGGTCACCCTGGACCTTCTCGGCCGAATCGCGGTGCACCACCGCGCCAACGCTGGTCAGCTCCGGGGTCAGCGGTATGTACCAGAACCAGCCGTCATCGAACGCCGCGGACAAGATGTTGCCGGAATTAGGCGCCGGCAGCCGCTTACCGCCCTCGAAGTAGCCGAACAGCGCAAGATTACGGAAGAACTCCGAGTAGTGCCGCTGCCCGCCCACGTGCCGGTAGGTGCGGCTGCGGTTCCCGGAAGCGTCCACCACATAGGTCGCGACCGCAGTGTGTTCACCTCCGCTGCCGTCCACGTACCGCACCCCGCGTACCCGCTCATCATCCTCGACCACACCCACAACCGAGCACGACTCCCGCACCTCCACGCCCTGCTCGCGCGCGTTGTCGAGCAGGATCTGATCGAACTTCATCCGCTCCACCTGATACGCGAACGATGTCGGCCCAGCGAGACGTGGCGAAACTGCGAACGAGAACGTCCAGGGTGCCGGGTTGGTACCCCAGCGGAATGTACCCCCATTTTTCACCATAAAGCCGGCCGCGCGCAGCCGGTCGCCTACGCCCAGCAGCCGGGCGATGCCGTGCACAGTGGAGGGTAGCAAAGATTCGCCAATCTGGTAGCGCGGAAACGTCTCCTTCTCCAGCAGCAACACCCGATGGCCCTGCTGGGCGGTCAGCGTCGACGCTGTCGATCCACCCGGCCCACCCCCGATGACGATGACATCGAAAACTTCCGTTTCTGCTGAACTCATTGTTTCCTCCTGATCGGCGCTTCAGGGCAGCGGTCCGTGGCGGTCAGATTCTTGGGCTTTCCCTACCCGGCTACCGACCATTCATGGCGTCGATGAGACTGGTGGGCCGCATGTCGGTCCAGTGCTGGTTGATGTAGTCCAGACACCCCTCGCGGGTGTCCTGGGGATGGACGACGGTCCAGCCGGCTGGCACGTCAATGAAGGCCGGCCACAGGGAATACTGACCCTCGCCATTGATCAGCGTGCAGTAGGTGCCGTCGGGGTCGTCGAAAGGATTGTTCATGGCTGACCTACCTCACTGGGTTGTCGAATCAAATCAAGTATCGTGCGGCCGGTAGCCGGCTGGGCTCGTCGGACGAGTGGCTGTTGATCTCCCCAACTGACTGCGCGAGGTCCGCCGCCATCGTTTCCGACAACCGCGCCACGCGCCGAACAATCTGCTGTGCGGCGCCGTGATCGAGCAGGTCGGGCCGATACCAGAGCTGCAGCACCAGCTTCGGCCCTGGCGCCGCAACGAGACGCAGTGGGTAGTGCCAGGCGTCGTGGGCATCAATCACGGCGGCCCTTAGCCCGTTGGCCACCGCCTGTGGGCTGTCCGGGTAGTTCTCGAACACCGTCACCGTATCGAACAGGTCCCCCAGGCCGGTCAAACTTTGAATTTCGGCCAGGCTTATATTCTGGTGCTGGGTCATCGCGGCCTGGTGGTTCTGCACTCGCTCCAGCGTCTGCAACAGCGTGTCGTTCGGATCCAACCGCACCCGCACCGGCAGGGTGTTCATGAAAAACCCGACCATCGTCTCGACACCGGCAATCTCCGGCGGTCGACCGGACAACGTGGTGCCGAACACCACATCATCACGTCCTGTCAACCGCCCCAGCGCAAGAGCCCAAGCACCCTGGACCACAGTGTTTATCGTCAGACCGTGCTGACGTGCTCGCTGCTGGAGATCCAGGGTCACATCCTCGGACAACTCGACCGTGACATGCTCCGGTGCCTCGGGCCTTCGGACTGGCTCCGGGCGCGTTACCAGGGTCGGATTCTCCAACCCGGCCAACATTTCCTGCCAGGCCCGCGCGGCCTGCGCGCGGTCCTGTGCCCCCAACCAATTCAGGTACTCTCGGTATGGCGTCGTCGACGTCAGCCCACACTTGTCTGGGTGCCGGTACAGGGTCATCAGCTCATCCAGCAACACGGGAATTGACCAGCCGTCCACCAGGATGTGATGCACCGTCCACACCACCTGGTGTCGGTCCGGGCCGAGGCTCAGCACGGTGAACCGCGTTAACGGGGCTTGGGTCAGGTCGAACCGGCGCGCTCGGTCAGCCCTCAGCAATCGTGTGACCTCGGCCGCACACTCCTGGCTCGACAAGCCACTCAGGTCTCTCTCAGACCAGGGCAGCTCGATATCATCCGGCACGAACTGCACCGGCCTGTCCAGCCCGTCATGCCAGAACCCGGCTCGCAGGTTGGGATGGCGACGTAGCAAGGTTTCGGCGGCTGCCCGCAACGCGCCGATATCCAGCGCACCGCGCAGCTCGACCACCAACTGGGTCATATACGCATCCGGCACCTGTTCATCGGCTAGCTCGTGTGCTACCAGCACTTCCTGCATAGGCACCAACGGCCAAATGTCCACCAGGCCTGGGCGAGCCACCTCCAGCTGCGTCAGCTCCTCTTGGGACAGCCCGACCAGGGGGAAATCCGAGGGGGTGTGGCCACCTGCATCGAGGCCGACGGCGTGTGCGGCGAGCGCGTCCAGTGCGTGAAACCACTGCTGAGCCAGCTGGTGGACCGCGTCCCGGGAGAGCAGTCCGGTCGGCCACGACCAGGTGACGTGGAGTTGCGGTCCGTCTGGCCGGTCCTCCGTCCACGCGTTGATGTTCAGCGCGTGGGACGCAGGCAGGGTCGGGTCGGCCCCGCCTGCCAGTAGCGCGCCGGGGTCGAGGACCATCGCCCAGTCGGTGGGCTGGGGCGCAGCGAACCGACCCAGATAGTTGAACGCAATCTGCGGGGGAGTGAGCCCGGCGAGGATTGGCCCGGTCTGGGGGTTGAGGTAGCGCAGCAACCCGAAACCCAAACCATGATCGGGCATCGCGCGCAGCTGCTCCTTGACCCGCTTGAGCGCTTGGCCCGCTGCTGGACCACCAGCCAGCGCCTGGTCCACATCGATCCCGTCGACATCCAGGCGCACCGGATATTGGGTGGTGAACCAGCCCAGTGTGCGGGACAGGTCCACCCCGGCAAGCACCTGCTCCTGACGGCCGTGGCCCTCCAGATCCACCAGCACACCGGCTGGCTTGGCATCATGGCCGGGTCGGCGACGCCATGAGCTCACCGCCAACACCAGGCCGCACACCAGCACGGCGTCGACCCCTGCGTGGAACACCGCAGGCACACTGGTCAACAGCGGCGCGGTCCGTACGGCAGGCATTGTCAGCGTCAGCTCCCGGCAGGTGCCGACGGTGTCGTGGACCGGATCCAGCGCCCGGTCCCCCAGCGCCGGATCCAGCTCGCCCAGCACCGCCGTCCACGCCGCCAACTCAGCGACCCGAACGGGATCATGGGCTTGAGCGCTCAGCAGTTGCGCCCACCGCCGAAACGACGTGCCACTCGGCTCCAGCGCCGGGGCCTGACCCGCCACCAGCGCCGCTGCACCCCGGGCCAGATCCTCCAGCAGAATCCGCAATGACACCCCGTCAACCACCAGATGATGGATCACCACCACCAGTCGGCCAGGCTGGACCGGGCCCCGGTCCAGCCACACCAGCTGCACCATCACCCCAGCCCACGGAGCCAACCGGTCAATGGCCGCCGCCGCTTCCCGCTGCTGGCTCTCCCCCAGGTCCTCGTCCGTCAACCCCGTGGCGTCCACCCGCACCAGGTACTCCGACGCTGCCACCGACCCGACCGGCCGCACCCGCAGCACCCACTCCCCACCCGCGCGCTCAGCGCGCTCCAAGCGGGCCCGCAGCACGTCATGCCGGTCCAACAGCGCCTGGACCAGCCGGGCCAGACCGTCTGGGTCCAGACCAGCCGGGGCCTGCACCACCACCGCCATGCTGAACCTGTCGATCGGACCACCACGCTCACCCAACCAACGCATGATCGGGGTCATGGGCACCACACCGACTCCCGCGCCCGGCGCCTCGAGCATCGTGACAGAGGTGTCCGAAGTGTCCCTGGCCACCGCAGCCAACCCCGCCACCGTCTTGTGCTCGAACACGTCCTGAGCACTGATTACCACGCCAGCCCGGCGCGCCCGAGTGACCAACCGGATCGAGCTGATGCTGTCCCCACCGAAGGCGAAGAAACTGTCCTCCACACCCACCCGATCCAGCCCCAGCACCTCAGCGAACAACTCACACAGAATCTGCTCCCGCAACGACCACGGCGCACGACCAGCCATCGTCGGAGTCAAATCAGGGGCAGGCAACGCAGCACGATCCAACTTGCCATTCGGCGTCAACGGCAACGCAGCAAGCACCACGAAGACCGAAGGCACCATATAATCAGGCAAACACTCACCCAAAAACCCACGCAACGAATCCGGCCGAATACTGCCACCCCCAGCAACCACCACATACCCAACCAGCCGTTTGTCCCCGGGCCGGTCTTCGCGAGCCACTACTGCTGTTTGTGCGACGTCAGGGTGTGCGGTGAGTGCGGTTTCGATCTCGCCCGGCTCGATACGGAAACCCCGGATCTTGACCTGATCGTCTGCGCGGCCGACGAACTCCAAGTCCCCGTCGTCACGCCAGCGGACCAGATCGCCGGAGCGGTACATTCGAGTACCCGGAGGACCGTAGGGGTTCGCGACAAACCGCTGCGCCGTCAACCCAGGCCGACGCAGATAACCCCGCGCCAACCCCGCTCCAGCCACATACAACTCACCCACTACCCCCGGTGGCACCGGCGCCAACCCAGCATCAAGCACATACACCCGCACGTTGAAGATCGGTCGACCGATCGGCGGGGGCAGCTGCGTCGCGTCTGACAACGGGTGGCTCATGGTGGCGCACACCGTGGTCTCGGTGGGACCGTAGCCGTTGACCATCCGCCTGCCCGCCGACCAGGTGACCGCCAGTTCCGGCGGGCACGACTCACCCGCCACGATCACCGTCAGTTCCGACGGCAGACCATCTGCGGGTGGCATTACTGCCAGCGCCGAGGGCGGCAACGTCGCATGCGTCACCCGCTGCCGGTTCACCAGCGCGGCAAGCGGGGTTCCTGGCAGCAGCTGCGCTGCCGGGGCTGACACCAGCGCCGCGCCGGACAGCAGGCCCAGACACAGCTCTGAGAACGACGCGTCGAAGCTGGGTGAGGCGAACTGCAGTACCCGGCTGTTGGCATCGATCCCACACCGTTCGATCTGCGCTGCAGCCAGACTGGAAACCCCCAGATGGCAGACCACGACGCCTTTGGGGGTGCCGGTGGAGCCTGAGGTGTAGATCACATACGCTGGATGCGCAGGTACGAGGGGGGCGGTGCGGTCGGTGTCGGTGGGGTCGGTATCCGCACAGCCACCCAGCATCGTGATGGTGCCGAGATCGTCAAGCACCAACCGAGGCGTGGCGGCGTCCTGCGGAACACACGCCAGCGTCTGGGCGCTGGTCAGCAGCAGCGCTGGTTGGGCGTCGTGGAGCATGAAGCCGATCCGCGCCGCCGGGTAGTCCGGATCCAACGGCAGGTAGCTTGCTCCCGCCTTGAGCACCCCCAAAATCGACACCACCAGCTCAGGTGAGCGAGGCAGTGCCAACGCCACGATCTGCTCCGGACCCACACCCCTGGCCAGCAACGCGTGCGCGAGCCGGTTGGCTTGGGCGTTGAGCTGGCGGTAGGTCAGCGTGGTGTCCTCGAACACCACCGCCACCGCCTCAGGCGTTGCCTGCACCTGGGTTTCGAATAACACCGGCATCGTGGCCTGCGCCACCTCCACAGCGGTGTCGTTCCACTCCACCAGGATCCGGTGGCGCTCCTGGGCGTCGAGGATGTCGATCCGGTCGACCGGCAGGCTGGCATCGGCAGCCAGCTGTTCAAGGACCCGCACCAGCCGTCCGACCAACACCTGCGCCGCCACCCCGTCCACCACATCCGTCCGGTAGTCGAGCTTGAGCGCCAAGCGGGGTCCCGGAAAGGCCACCAGGGTCAGCGGGTAGTGGGTGGCGTTGTGGCCCTCCTTGCCGGTGACCCGCAGGCCGGGCGCAAGCTCGTTGGAACGGCTGGGATCGAAGGGGACGTTCTCGTAGACCACCATGGTGTCGAACAACTGGCCCAGCCCGGCCAGCTGCTGGATGTCGGCCAGACCGAGATGATGGTGGACCAGCAACCGGGCCTGCTCAGCCTGCAGGCGAGTAAGAGCCTGCCCCACCGGCTCCTGCGGTCGCAGCCGGACCCGGACCGGCACGGTATTGATGAAGAGCCCCACCATGGACTCCACACCGACAAGGTCGGCAGGCCGACCAGACACCGTCACCCCAAAGACCACATCGCACCGTCCGGTCAGCCGGCCCAGCAGGACGGCCCACGCCCCCTGTACGACGGTGTTGAGCGTCACGCCAATGCCTCGGGCTTGGCGGGTCAGCGCGGCGGTCAGCTCCTCGGACAGCTCGACCGTCACCTTGTCGGGGATCAGCGGCACCCGTTGGCGGTCCGCGCCAGCCACCAGGGTGGGCCCGTCCAACCCGGCCAGCGCGTCCCCCCAAGCACCCTGGGCGACGAGACGATCTTGCGCCTCCAGCCACCCCAGATAGTCACGGTAGGGCGTGACCGGCGCCAGCGCGCTGGCATCTGCACCGCTGGCATACAGCGTGAACAGCTCCCGGACAAGGATGGGGAAGGACCAGCCGTCAGCCAGGATGTGATGGATGGTGATCCCCAGCCGGTGCCGCCCGGCACCCAAGTGCATCAGGACCATCCGGATCAGCGGCGGCTGCGCGAGGTCGAACCGGCGGGCACACTCGTCGGCGAGCAAGCGGGCCGCCTCAGCCTGACCGGCGACCAGGTCCAGGCCGGACAAATCGACCAACCGCCACGGCAGGCGCACCTGGCGAGCGATGAGGGCCATGCAGCGGCCTTCGGTAGTACGGCGAAAAGCCGCCCGCAGGTTGGGATAGCGACCCAACAGGGCCTGCGCGGCGCTGTGCAGGGTGGACGCGTCCAGGTCGCCCTCCACGTCAAGGACAAACTGAGCGACATAGACGTCAGGGCCGCGGTCGTCCAACAGGACGTGGAACAGCAGCCCTTCCTGTAACGGCGACACCGGCAGTACGTCCTCAAGCTCGGATCGCTCGATCATCACATCACCCATTCCGCGGTGAGGCCGTCCATCTCCTGCTGGGACAATCGGGCCAGGGGGAAGTCCGAGGGGGTGTGGCCGCCCGCGTCGGGGTGAGCGGCATGCATGGTGAGCGCGTCCAGCGCCTGGAACCAGGTCTGTGCCAACTCACGTACCGCGTCCTGGGATATCAGCCCCGTCGGCCACGACCAGCGGACATGCAGCTGTGGTCCGTCGGGCCGATCCTCGGTCCACGCGGTGACCGCCAAGGGATGGGAGGCGGGCAGGGCCGGATCGGCACCGCCGCCCAGCAACATCTCGGAGTCGGGGACCACCGCCCAGTCGGTGGCTTCGGGGACAGCGAACCGGCCCAGATAAGTGAACGCGATCTGCGGGGTGGCCCGCCCAGCCAGGACCGGCCCGGTCTCGGGGTTGAGATAACGCAGCAGACCGAAGCCCAAACCATGATCAGGTATCGTGCGCAGCTGCTCCTTGACCCGTTTGAGTGCTTGGCCCGCCGCCGGGCCACCAGCCAGCGCCTGGTCCACATCGATCCCACCGACATCCAGACGCACCGGGAACAGGGTGGTGAACCAGCCCAGCGTGCGGGACAGGTCCACACCGGCAAGCACCTGCTCGTGGCGGCCGTGGCCCGCCAGATCCACCAGAACCCCGCCCGGCCCGTTATCCAGGCCGCGCCGACGACGCCACCCGGCGACCGCCAACGCCAGAGCGCACAGCAGCACATCGTCGACCCCGGCGTGGAACACCGCCGCCACGCTGGTCAACAGCGGCTCAGCCTGGGCCGCCGGCAACGTCAAGCTCAGTTCCTGGCAGGTGCCGACGGTGTCGCGGGCCGGGTCCAACGTCCGCTGCCCCAGCAGCGGATCCGGCTCGCCCAGCAGCGCCGTCCACACCACCAGCTCAGCGGACCGGACCGGATCGTGGGCCGCAGCGGTCAACAGCTGCGCCCACCGGCGAAACGACGTGCCACCCGGCCCAAGCACCGGCACCCGGCCCGCCACCACCTGTGCGCCACCCGTGGCCAGATCCTCCTGCAGGATCCGCCACGACATCCCGTCAACCACCAGCTGATGGATCACCACCACCAGCCGACCAGGCCAGTCCGGGCCCCGGTCCAGCCACACCATCTGGATCATCACCCCAGCCCGCGGAGCCAACCGGATGATCGCCGCTGCTTCCTGCGTCTGGATGAGCCGGTGCAGTCCCTCGTCGTCCAGCCCAGTGGCATCCACCCGCACGACGCACCCCGACGCCGGCACCGACCCGACCGGCCCCACCCGCAGCACCCAGCCCGGACCACCTCGCTTCATGGGCTCCAGGCGGGCCCTAAGCACGTCGTGGCGGTCCAGCACAGCCTGAACCAAACCGGCCAAACCCGCCGGGTTCAGACCAGCCGACGCCTGCACCACCATCCGCTGGCTGAGCCCGTCACCCGGACTGCCACGCTCGCACAGCCAACGCATGATCGGAGTCGGCACCACAACACCGACTCCGGCATCAGGCGCCTCCGGCACCGTCGCGGCCATCTCCCCTGCCATCGCAGCCAGCCCCGCCACCGTCTGATACTCGAACACGTCCCGAGGACTGATCACCACACCAGCCCGCCGTGCCCGGCTCACCAACTGAATCGAGGTAATGCTGTCCCCACCGAAGGCGAAGAAACTATCCTCCACGCCCACCCGATCCAACCCCAGCACCTCAGCGAACAATTCGCACAAGATCTGCTCCTGCAACGACCGCGGCGCACGACCAGGCGTCGTCGGCGTCAAATCCGGGGCAGGCAAGGCAGCACGATCCAACTTCCCATTCGGCGTCAACGGCAACACCTCAAGCACCACAAACGCCGAAGGCACCATATAATCAGGTAAACGCTCACTCAAAAACTCACGCAACGAATCCGACCGGACACCACCACCCCCAGCAACCACCACATACCCAACCAGCCGTTCGTCGTCAGGCCGATCCTGGCGGGGAATCACCACTGCCTGCGCGACATCCGGATGCGCCGCAAGTGCCGTCCCGATCTCGCCTGGCTCGATACGGAAACCGCGGATCTTGACCTGATCGTCCACCCGGCCGATGAACTCCAAGTCCCCGGCCGTGTTCCAGCGGACCACATCACCGGTGCAGTACATACGAGCCCCGAGGGGACCGTAGGGGTCCGCGACGAACCGCTGCGCCGTCAGGCCAGGCCGACCCAGATAACCCCGCGCCAGCCCCACCCCGCCGATATACAACTCCCCTGCCACACCTGGGGGCACCGGCGCCAACCCAGCATCAAGCACATACACCCGGGCATTGATGATCGGCCGACCGATCACCGGACGGAGCGAATTGCTCATCCGAGTCGTGAGCGTATCGACTGTGCATTCCGTCGGGCCATAGAAGTTCAGCCCATCAACTCCGTCCGCCGATCGTAATTGGTCCCACAACTGCTCCGACACGGCTTCGGCGCCGACTACCACAACTACCGGCCGCCACCTGTCACTGTCCAACAACCCCCTGGACACCAGCAGCTGCACATACGATGGCGTAGCCTCGACACAATCAATGTGCTCCCGAACGACGTAGGCCACCAACCCATCCGGATCAGTCCACGTGGCCTCGTCGACTACATGCAACTCATGGCCAGCGAACATCCACAACAACTGTCCCCACGACGCGTCGAACGAGAACGACGTGGTCTGCGCAACCCGCAGCCGACGACCC
This sequence comes from Pseudonocardiales bacterium, assembly GCA_052390495.1. Classification (GTDB taxonomy): domain Bacteria; phylum Actinomycetota; class Actinomycetes; order Mycobacteriales; family Pseudonocardiaceae. The sequence continues at coordinate 134,549 of JBQTGW010000002.1, read as the reverse complement.
CCTGCTTTCACCACCGACGGCGCGTACAAACCCTCACGATGGTTGTAGAACAAATTGGCCACGCTGTGGTGGCAGACCACAACACCCTTGGGCTGACCGGTTGAACCTGAAGTGTAGATCACATACGCCGGATGCTGCGGCAGCAGAGCGGTTGCGCGGTCGGTGTCGGTGGGGTCGGTGTCCGTGCAGCCTGCTATCAGCTGGCGGGTGTCCGGGTCATCCAGCACCAGCCGCACGGTCCGGTCGGTCTCAGGTAGACCACCTTCGATCCTTGTGGTGGTCAGCAAAAAGGCTGGTTGTGCGTCGTGGAACAGGAATCCGATCCGTGCGGCCGGATAGTCCGGATCCACCGGTAGATAGCCCGCTCCCGCCTTGAGGACTGCCAAGATCGACACCACCAGCTCGGGTGAGCGAGGCAGTGCCAACGCCACGATCTGCTCGGGACCCACACCCCGGGCGATCAACGCGTGGGCGAGCTGATTGGCTTTCTCATTGAGCTGCGCGTAGGTCAGCGTGGTGTCGTCGAAAACCACCGCCACCGCCTGCGGCGTGGCCTGCACCTGTGCTTCGAACAATGCCGACAAGATAGCCTGGTCCATCGGGTATGCCGTGTCGTTGTAATCGACCAGCAACCGGTGACGTTCTTCGGCTGTGAGGATTTCGATACGGCTGATCCGCTGGGCTGGATCAGCTACCGTAATGGTGTCCAACAGATCCAGGAAACGTTGCTGATGGGCAGTCAGATCATCAGCGCTACAAACTTCCGGATGCGCCTGCAAGCCGATCCGTAATCCTGAGCCGTCCTTTCTGGCCCAAACCTCGATCGACAGGTCGCCGATCAACCCGGAGGAAATATTGTGTGTCGCGCTGCGATGCTCACCGAAGCACAGGTCGTCGTCGAAAGACATGATATTAATTGCCGGCTCGAAAAATGTCCCGATATTACCGGGTAGATCAAGGTCTCGGTAAATATCCTCTCCCCGGTACCGTTGATGCTTTAATACCTTGAGAGTTTCCTCTGCCACCTGCCTCATAAGTTCGGACAAGCTCATGTCCGGGCGTACCGACAACCGCAGTGGTACCACGTTGGACACCATGCCCGGTACACGTTTCAGCTCCGGATCCTGACGAGCCGTGACCGGCAAACCGACAACCACATCCCGCGCGCCGGTCAAACGGTGCACATAAACTGCCGTGGCGGCGATCACAATGCCGGACCATCCCACCCTGGCCCGGCGCTGCGCTACCTGCAATCCGTCCGCTTTGGACAGTGGTAACAAAGCCGTCCGACGAAAACTTTCAGGTGTACCCGAGGACCGGCCAACGATCCTGACTGGCTCTGGGCGGTCAGCGAAAAGCTTGATCCAATATTCTCGATCCTGAGTAAACTGCTCCGACGCACGATAGGCCACATCACTATCCAGCAACTGCCGAAGCGAACCAAACATATTCTGACCACACGCCCGTCCGGCTACGAGCGCCGTATAAACGTCAGCCACCCGTCGCGCCATGAGGGACGAGCCAAAAGCATCCATAACGATGTGGTGGTAGCCCTGATACCAATAGAACCGGTCATGCCTCAACTTGATCAATGCGTAACTGAACAGTGGCCCACGAGTCAGATCCATCGGCCGGGCTACGTCGGCGGCCATCCATGTTTGCGCAGCCGTGCACGGATCATGTTCTGCACTGACATCGACGAACGGCATCAGCCAATCCGACGACAGCTCGACAACCTGCTGCGGCCCGTCACAGCCCTCGACGAACCGGACCTGCAATGTGTCAGCCTCCCCGACAACTCGCCGCAGTGCCGCCTCGAGCAGCACCGGATCCACCGGCCCACAGATCTCTACATAATCACCAACCTTGTAGACTCGGTTCGCCGCGTTCAACTGTTGTTCAGCTAACCAAATCTCACGCTGCGCAGCCGACAACGGCAGCGCAATACCATCACTGTCTGACAACCTGGCACCAACAGACAACGTAGCCTCCCCCAGTTGCTGCCCTGCCGATCGAATCATGCGGTCGCCTCACCGATCTGCGGGCGCCACAAGGACGCGTACACGCCCTCAAGGTCCAGCAACTCCTGATGTGTTCCCTCTTCGACGACCACTCCGCCCTCGCCCAGCACATAGATCCAGTCGGCATGCCGGATTGTCGACAGACGATGCGCGATGATGACCAGCGTCCGGTCCCTGGCAAAGTCCCTGATGGCGTGTTGGATAGCCGCCTCGGTCTCGTTGTCCACAGCCGAGGTCGCCTCGTCGAGGATGACGATCGGTGCGCTCTTCAGAATCGCCCTCGCCAGCGAGACGCGTTGTTTCTGGCCACCCGACAGCGAGGCGCCACGCTCCCCGACCATCGTGTCGTACCGCGATGGCAGGGCCTGGACAAAGCTATCGGCCTCAGCCAGCAGCGCCGCGTCCACCACCTGCTCAGGAGCAGCGTCAAAACTGCCGTACCTGATGTTATCCCCCACTGTCCCGTCGAACAGGAAGGTGTCCTGGGCTACGAAACCTATCGCGCTGCGCAGGTCGTGCAGTCGCACCTCACGGACGTCCACGCCATCGAGAAGCACTCGCCCCGACGCGACGTCCTGGAATCGCAGCAGGAGCTTGGCGATGGTCGTCTTGCCCGCCCCGGTGACGCCGACGATACCCGTGGTTCTTCTGGCGGCGAAGCGCAGCGACAGGTTGTCCAAGACTGGCGAGCGACCTGGATAGGAAAACGTGACCCCGTCAAACACCAGCTCGCCGTTGACCTTCGCCACATCCAGCGCTCGGCCGGTTTCACCCGACTCAACCGGGAGACTGCGAAGATCGAGTACCCGTCTCAGTGCCTCCACCGCGCGGTGGTACTGGTCGACTGCCGGCCCGAGTGTCGGCAGTTTCCACAGAACCTGCGGGGGCAGGCCGAGCAGAGCATTGAAAACCTCGAATCTGAGCGTGCCGTTGAGCACCTCAAGACCGCCCAACAGAAGGATTCCCGGAAAAGCCGCCATGGCGCAAACTCGTACCGCCTGAGCGTAGGCCGTGGTACGCGTATCGATCCGGTGATTAGCCAGCCGGCACTGCTCACTGAGGTCATGAATACGGTCTATCTCGTAGGCTTCGGCGCCAAAACTCTTGACGGTCGCACTCGCCTCCAGATTATTGGTCAGCCGACTGTTCAAGAGCGACCCGTTCTCGCTAATTGCCGCATAGTCAGGCGCCACACGCTCTTGATAGAAGAACGACATCCAGGCGATGACCGGTACCGGCAGAAAAGCGATCCAGGCAATATTCGGGGCGAAGAACAGGAAGATCGGTATAAGGAGGAAAAAACTGGTGGCTAGTTGTACGAGGTTACTCGCCGAAGTATCGAAAAAACGACCTAACTGGTCGATGTCATCGGTCAGCACCCTTGTGATTCTGGTTGTCCGCTCGCCTTCCAGGTACCGGAGTTCGACTCGTTGCACATGCGCATACATCTTAGTGCGCCACTCATGCTGCACAGACTGCCCGAGACCGCGCCAGAGCCTGCCCGCAAAGAACGACAGAGCCGCGACGCCGACACACACGAGGCCAATCATTCCGGTCAAGAACCAGAGTTGTGAAGCAGCACTGGCCAAACCCAAGGTCACCAGAGCCGCACTCGTGCCGGTGGTGAGCACCAACAAGATCCAGCCGACGAACACCTGAAGCGCCATCTCCAACAACTGCGCGAGAATTGAAAGAAGCGACGCCAGGTAGAGCTGCCGTCGGTGCGGCCCAACAATATGTAGCAGAGGGTGTCGCGTTGATCTGAGAGGTATTGTTGAGGCAGTTTGAGAGCGGGTGGTTCTTCGCCAGCCGCGCTGGACGACGATCACCGTCGCCACGAGGACACCACCGAAGCGCACCACTGCTGACCGAAAAAGGAACTTGCCTTCGGTCAGGGCGATGGCTACCACCGCGCTGGCGGCAAGCGTCGCACCGCCAGGAAAGCTGTCGGACGGGACAGCACGCTGCCGGTGCCCTCCCCGCGTCGACACCTTACCGGACGCGGGTCTCAAAGATCCATTGAGTGTCGCGGCCTGCCGGACCGCCAGCGCAACGGTGTCCCGGACCAGCTGGCCGACGTCCGTGCTACTCAGCATCGTGCCGTGGAAGATGAGCAACCGACCGGTGATCGGGTTCACGTGTACCCCCCCGACACCCGGCGATTCCCGTAACCCCGACTCCAGGAGTTCAGCGATACGAGGCCGGCCCAGCACCACTCCAACGTCCCAACGCTGACGCCCAGGAATGACCGACCGAGGCCGGACCTTCAGTTCCCGCCCCCAGTGCCCTATTACGGCGTCCACTAGTGATGGCATAATTTCGCAGTCACCGGTTTCGAAGTTGGGCGGCGCGTCAGTACGCCGACAAAGTCGTTATGGGCAAAGTTGTTACGATGGAGTAGTGCTGGCGGTGAGCAGTATTCACCACGATCGCAGTGATTCACTGCGATCGTACATATGGACTACAGGCATTCCCGTTGAAACGCGGAAAGCCTTCGGTATGACATGAGTTGTCGGCCAACGTGTGGGATAACGATCCGGCGGGCACTGAACAGCCTTCCACCCAGATAATTAGTCAAGACCGCCCCGGGCGAGGATCACCCCCACCTGTCTGTACCGGACAACACCCCAGACTTGACCACTCCACCAACCTGGCTGTCAGGCGGTGCCACCTCGCCGGGTAGTACCAGAAGAACCCCGGGACGAATGCGCGGTCTCGGCGGCCGTAGCAGCAGTAGCAGCGGTAGCAGTCGGAGAAAGCCCGGTCTGGGTGGCCGTTTCGGCGGCCCTCTGGGCAGAGGCCACCTCGGCAGAGACCATCTCGGCGCTCGCCTCGGCGGCGAGATCCTGCACGTCCTCAACCGCCTCCGAGGCCAGCTTCTTCGCCTGCAAAGCAAGCCCCACTGTCGTCTTGACGGTACCCCGCAGTAACGGCTTAACGACCTTCGCTATCAACGGGGCGGTGACAAGTCCAAGCAAGTATGGGGTCAAAGCGGCTGGCAACATCTTGCATCAGTCTCCATGTCCGTTGTCGGTGCGCATTGTGAGGCTATTTACTGCAAGCTCACCCGCAGGGATTCACAAAGGGGATTATGTAGACCCCCACAAGTCCCCTGCACGTTTGAGCGATTCGTTACATATGCCGCAGTAAATCCGCCCCTGATCATCAAACTCGACGATCACTAAGGTATACCCGTTCTCCTGAATTTGGTAGCCCGTCCTGGGTGTTTTACCCATACGCGGAATAATCTGAAGTTTTCATCAACACCCTGTGACGAATTCTTGGGCGATACCCCACGATCAGGTGAACACAGATAACACACTTTCGGGCACCGCAGTGACTTCTTAACCGCCGCGGTCACGACGTTCTTGCATCCGTGCTTGCACTTTTACTGCCGACCTGACCCGAACCAGCCGCAACGCGCCTGGCCGAGCTGGCCACCCAGGCAACCCGACGAAGGTCGTGAGTGACATTGGGTGCTGGACAGGTGCTGGAACGCTGTTGCCCACTCACGGGTAGCCTCCGGCGGGTGCACACCGTTCCTGGACCCACCGATCACGTAGTAGTTGTCGGCGCCGGACTTGCCGGACTGTCGGCGACCCTGCACCTACTCGGCGCCGGTCGGCGGGTGACCGTGCTCGAAGCCGAGCCCCATCCGGGCGGGCGAGCCGGGCGGATGGATCTGGCCGGTTACCACGCCGACACCGGCCCGACCGTGCTCACCATGCCGGAGCTGGTCGACGAGGCGCTCGCCGCGGTGGGCGACTCAGCAGCGCAGCGACTAGACCTGGTGCCGTTGCACCCCGCTTATCGGGCCCGCTTCGCGGACGGGTCGGTGATCGACGTGCACACCGAAGCCGAAGCGATGGAGGCCGAGATCCGCTCGGTCGCAGGACCGCGGGAAGCAGCCGGCTACCGGCGCCTGCGGGACTGGCTGACCAAGCTCTACAAAGTCGAGATCGGCCGGTTCATCGGCGGCAACTTCGACTCCCCGCTGGACCTTGTGGCGGGCCGTGAGGCGGTCCGCGATCTGGCCAAGCTGGCTACGCTGGGCGGCTTCGGCCGGCTCGGCCCACAAATCGCCCGGTTCCTGCAGGACGAGCGGCTGCAACGGCTCTTCTCCTTCCAGTCCCTCTACGCCGGGGTTGCACCGCAACGCGCCCTCGGCGCCTACGCGGTGATCGCCTACATGGACACCGTGGCCGGGGTCTGGTTCACCCGCGGTGGTATCCGGGCACTGCCCCAGGGACTGGCCGATGCCGCCACCGACGCAGGAGCACAATTTCGCTACGACACCCCGGTGGCCGCTCTGGAGCGCTCCGGGGACCGCGTCACCGCCGTGCTCACCGCCCACGGCGAACGCATCGCCGCCGACGCGGTGGTGCTCACCCCCGACCTGCCGGTGGTGTACCGCCTGCTGGGCCGGACCCCTCGGCGAGCGGTGCCGTTGCGCTGGTCACCCTCCGCGGTGGTGCTGCACGCCGGGGTACGCCCCGGCGCCAGCCCCGGCTGGCAGGAGCTGTCCCACCACACAATCTTCTTCGGGACGGCGTGGGAGCGCACGTTCGACGAGATCATCTACCGCGGGCGCCTGATGAGCGATCCTTCCCTGCTGGTGACCCGCCCCACCGCCACCGACCCTGGGCTGGCACCCGCCGAGCGGGAGCTGCTCTACATCCTCGCGCCATGTCCTAACCTGCGCACCGCCCCCCTGGACTGGGCCACCCTCGGGCCGGTCTACCGCGACGAGTTGGTCCACACGCTGGACCAGCGGGGCCTCACTGACCTGGATGATTCAATCGAAATCGAGCAGCTGGTGACCCCGGCGGACTGGGCAGCCAAGGGGCTGGCCGTCGGAACACCGTTCTCGGCGGCGCACACGTTCGCTCAGACAGGGCCGTTCCGGCCGGCCAATCTGGTCCGCGGGCAGGTCAACGTGGTACTGGCCGGCTGCGGCACGACACCTGGGGTCGGCGTGCCCACCGCGCTGATCTCCGGCAAACTCGCCGCGGCCCGGATCACCGGTGCCCACAGACGTGCCGCAGTGCCGGGCTGAGTCAGCCCTATTACCACTCGATCACGACCGGGCCACGATCGGCCTCCGGCTGCTTCGGCTGTGGAAATATACGGTCCGTCATGACGTCAACTTCGCCGTCTCCTCACCTCACGCCGGACTCAACACGTCACGATCCCGCAGAGGATCTCAACCGGCAGCACTCCCGACGGCTGATGTCGGGCACCGTACTGCTCGGGCTGGCCGGTTCAGTGCTGATGGCCGCCATGGCGGTCGGCGCGGGCGGAATCCTCATCATCGACCCGCTGATCACCGGTGGGCCGCTGTCGTGGATCCGCTACGGACACGGCCGTGACCTCGCCACGGCCGTGCTCTACCTCGGGGTGGGAATGCTCGTGTGGGCATGGGTGCGCCTGGGCCGCGACGTGCTGGCAGGCACCGCGACCGCCCGCCACGTGCTGGCGGCCAGCGCAGCGTGGACCGCTCCGATGCTGCTCTCACCACCGCTGTTCACCCGAGACGTCTACAGCTACCTCGCGCAGGGCGCGCTGGCGGCCAGCGGCCTGGACCCGTACGAGGTCGGTCCGTCCGAGCTGCCGCCGGGACCGGTGTCGGACAACGTGCACTACGTGTGGCAAACCACCCCGACACCCTACGGCCCGGCGTTCATCCTCCTCGCCAAGATCATGAGCTGGCTGACCGCCGAGGACGCCATCCTCGGCGTGATCGGCATGCGGCTCGTGCTGCTGATCGGTCTGGGCATGCTGGTGTATGTGCTGCCCCGGCTGGCCGATGAACTCGGCGGCAAGCGCACCGTGACGCTGTGGCTGATGGTCGCCAACCCGATGACGATCATTCATCTGGTCGGCGGACCGCACAACGACCTGCTGATGATCGGTTTCCTGGCCGCGGGCACCCTGCTGGTGCTGCAGCGCAGGCACGCCGCCGGGATCGCGCTGGTGACCGTGGCGATGGCGGTGAAGGTCACGGCGGGGGTCGCACTGCCGTTTCTGGTCTGGATCTGGGCGGCCCGGCTCCCGGGTGGCCGCGGAGCACAGCTACTCAAGGCAGGCGCTGCCGCGCTGGCGGTATTCGGCGCGGTGTTCACCGGCATCACCCTGCTCTCCGGGGTTGGCCTGGGGTGGATCTCGGCACTGAACGTACCCACGGTGATCATCAACTGGTTGTCGCTGCCCACCGGCGCCGGCCAGCTGGCCCACCTGTTGAGCTCGCCGCTGCACAACCTGGACAGCCAGCCGTTCATCGCGGTGTTCCGAATACTCGGCTCCGGTTTGTTCCTCGCCATCCTCGCCTGGCAGTGGTGGCTGGCCAGGGAGGGCGGGGTCGATGCGGTGCGCCGCGCCGCGGTCGTGCTGCTGTGCGCAGCGCTGCTGGCGCCCGCCACCCTGCCCTGGTACTACACGTGGGGCCTTGTGCTCGGGACCGCATTCGCGTGGCGGGCGCGACCGCTCGCCGTAGTGGCAGGGGCCTGCACCTGGCTGGTGCTGTGCACCTATCCCACCGGGGACAGCGGTCTGGAGTCCGTGCCTTATGTGATCGGGACGCTGGTGGTCGCGCTGCTGGCCGCCGTATCCCTGCTGCGCCGCGACCCGTTGCACCTACGCGCCCCCACCCCGACGACCCCCACCCCGACGCCAGCCCCGACGCCGTGAACAGCGAGCTCGACGCGGCCGGGATAACCGAGCCGATGCTGCGCGCCTCCTACACGCGCTGCCGGGCGCTCAACGCCACCCACGGCCGCACATACTTCCTGGCCACCCGGCTGCTGCCACCGTCGGCGCGGCCCGCGATTCACGCGCTGTACGGGCTGGCCCGCTATGCCGACGAGATCGTCGACGATCTCTCCGACAACCGGCCCTGGCCACAGCGGCTCACCGAGCTGGACGCCCTGGCCGATCAACTACGCGAGGGGCTTGCACAAGGGCACTGTGCGCACCCCGTGCTGGCCGCCCCGGTGCACACCGCGCTGCGCTACCGGATCGACCCCCAGCACTTCACCGACTTCATGGCCTCGATGCGGATGGACCGCCCCGTCGAGCAGGGCGGGGTGGCCGGCTACCGGAACTTCGACGACCTGAACCGCTATGTACACGGCTCGGCCGCAGTCATCGGACTACAGGTACTGCCCGTGCTGGGCACCGTGGTCCCCCGGCAGCAGGCCGAGCCGCACGCCGCGGCGCTGGGCGTCGCCTTCCAGATCACCAACTTCCTGCGTGACGTCGGGGAGGATCTCGATCGTGGGCGGGTCTACCTACCCGCCGACGAGCTGGCCGCATTCGGCGTGGACCGGGCCCTGCTGACCTGGTGCCGCCGCACCGGAAGGACCGATCCACGGGTGCGCCGCGCGCTCGCCCACCTGGTCGCCCGCACCCGGGCCATTTACCGGCGGGCAGCGCCGGGGATCCCCATGCTGGCCCCGGTGTCGCGGGCCTGCGTGGCCACCGCGTTCACCCTCTACGGCGGCATTCTGGACGAGATCGAATCCGCCGGATACGACGTGCTGGCCCGCCGCGTGGCCGTGCCGACCAGGCGCCGGATCGCGGTCGCCCTACCCGGCCTGAGCCGTGCCCTCGCGGCCAGGATGGTGCAGCGTAGGCAACAGCCCTGAGTCAGCGGGGCAAGCACAGTTTCAGTAGCTGCGTGGCCAGTTCGGGTGCGGCCCGGGGGTGGCCGAGTTGCCGGGCGGCCGCAGCCATCCGCGCTCTGCGGGACGGATTGCCAATCAGCTCGGCGAGGTGGCTCCACAAGGCATCGCCAGTGGCCTGCGGGCCGACGAGGGCGTAAGCGGCGCGGCGCTCGGCGAGGTGGCGTGCGTTGTGTTCCTGTTCCCTGCCGCCCGTCGGGATCAGCGGTATCAGCACCGAGGGCTTGCCCAGCGCGGTGAGCTCGGCCAGGGTGCCCGCGCCCGAGCGGGCGATCACGATGTCGGCCAAGGCGAAGACACCCGGTAGCTCCGCCCCAACGAATTCCACCACCCGATACCGGTCAGCCAGACCGTCCGCGAGGCTCCCGGCCAGCTCGTGGGTCGCCGGGAGGGAGGTCCGGCCGCATTGGTGCAGGACGTTGGCCCGCGCCAGCAGCCGCGGTAGCACGGCTTCAACGAGGCGGTTGATCTGCACACTGCCCTGCGCACCCCCGGTGACGTACACGGTGGGCAGCCCGGGATCGTGCCCGGTCCACTCCAGCGCCTTGATCGCCGCCACGGGATCGCCGTCGAACAGCTCCGCCCGCACCGGGTTGCCCGTCACCACGGCACGCGTTCGCAGCCGCTCCGACAACAGCGGCAGCGAAGCCGCCGAGGACAACGCGATGACATCAGCCCGACGGGCCAGGATGCGGTTGGCCAAGCCGAGGCGGGTGGTCTGCTCGTGGACCAGCAACGGCACCTTCGCCGCCCGCGCGGTCAGCCCGACGGGCACCGCCACATACCCGCCCGTCGACAGCACCGCGTCCGGGCCGAAGCGCCGGACGACCCGTCGAGCGGCGGCGACCCCCTGAACCACCCGGCCGACGTCGCGCAGGTTGGCCGAGGAGATCATCTTCAGCGGGTTGGATGCGCGGCGCAGCTTGCCGGTCGGGATCGCCTCGAACGCCAGCCCCTCCTGCGCCGCGATCCGCGCTTCCAGCCCGGTGGCGCTACCCACGTAGAGAACGTCCAGCTCAATGCCCTCCTCGGCGAGCAGCTCCCGCGCGGTCCGGATGGTGGTAACCGCAGGGTAGGTGTGCCCCCCGGTGCCCCCGCCGGTGGCGATGACCCGCACCGGACGGTCACGATCAGCGAGGCGGGACAGAATCTCGGACAGGTCCATTACGAGCGGTCGCTCCTCATCATGTCGATCGAATCGGCGGTCAGCGCCATCAGCTTCGACCATTCCGCAGCGACCCAGGTAAGCGGGTGCACCAGACACTCGCAGCGAAGATCAACCGACGTTGTCGACCATGCGATGAGGCCAGACGCTCAAGCGAGAAACGGCGGAGTACTTGGTGTAGACCCACGACGGGGTGCCTTGGGGTGATTACCGTGGGTGCACCAATTCCGCGGGGACCGGAGGCAGCTGTGAACGAGCCGAACCTGACCGGCAAACCAGGGACCAACGTCACGCTGGTCGGCTGTCTGACCCGGTTGGGCTGGACCCCGGAGGAGTTCGCCTACCAGCTCAACACCCTCGCCCGATCGCTGGGGCTGTCGGTGCCCGCGAGGCACCCGAAGACGCCCCGGCGCTGGCTGACCGCCCGTCCGCCCAGTACCCGGCCCTGTGCGCCGCGCCAGCCCTGGCCCGGGCTGGTGTGCGCACTGTTATCGGGCCGACTCCGAGAGTCGGTGACCCTGGCATCCTTGGGGTGGCAGATGAGCGCGGGTGCGCTCTACGTACCTGCCGACGATGGGCTCGACCAACCGTGGAACTCTCGGGGGGCGATCGCGTCGCTGTGGGCAGTCTTGGAGGCGATAGGCATGGATCGACGTCATTTCGTGGTCCTCACCGGCACAGGGCTGACCGCATTCGCCCATGAGTGGCTACTCGACGCGGAGCGGCTGGCGGCCTCGGCGCAGGGCCAGCGGGTGGATCAGGCGCTCGTCGATGACCTGGAACGAGTCGCCGACGTACGACGCCACCAGGACGATGTACTGGGTAGCAACACCGTGTTCCAAGCGGTCCGTGACGATCTACGCCTGGTCACCGAGCTGCTGGACGACGCCCGTTACACCGACAAGATCGGCCAACAGCTGTATGCGCTCGCGGCCGAGTTCGCACGGATAGCTGGGGTGCGTGCCCTCGACAACGACGACGAGGCGCTAGCGCAGCGTTACTTCATGGCCGGGCTGCGCGCCGCACACAGCAGTGGCGACCGCGCCGTCGGCGCGAACATCCTCACCTTCATGAGCGTGCAGGCAAGAGATCGTGATCCGCGTGACGCGGTCCGGATAGCCGAGTCGGCGCTGGCGGGCGCGAAAGATCTCACCCCGGCGATGCAAGCCACTGTCCAGGCCCACCTTGCCTGCGCGGCCGCCCTTGCCGGCGAGGAGACCACCGCCGCCCGGGCGCGAGACCGGATGGGTGGATGGCGCCTGCCGTGTTGCCACCGAAGCGGGGGCATTGCTGAGACGGCTCAACTCCCCCCACAAACGCACCCTGATAACCGAGTTCCGCAAAACCGTCCAGCCCTACGCCAACACCACCCCGGTCAAGGACTTCGACGCCAAATTCGGCGACCTACTCCGCTCCACATCAGCCTGACGCGGAGCGGAGTAGGTCGCCGTCCGGAGTTTTGGCCATGACCACCACCCCACAGATAAAGGAAAGAAATGCTGAACCAAGCGATTGAGACTTACGATCCCCTGATTGATATAGCGGACAACTCCAGGTCGCAGCCGCGTGCGGTTTGCGGGTGCCACGTACACTTCTCGCCAATGACGCGACACCGGTGCGTGAACTCGCCGAGCAACTGACCGGACCAATGATTTACAAGCCGCTGTCCGCACCCAGCGTTCGCATCGGCGGCGAGTTGAGGCTTATCTATGCCACACAAGTGGAAAGTAACTCTTTGAACGAAGAAGACATCGGACTTACTGCTCATTTATTTCAAGAATGGATACCCAAGAAATTCGATTTACGATTGACCGTAGTTGGGGATCGGTTCTTCCCTGTAGTCATTCACGCCAACTCCGATAAAGCCTACACGGACTGGCGCTCAGACTACAGCTCTTTAGACTACGAGCCGATCGAGACTCCAGATGACATAAGATGCTCGATAATGACCCTACTCAAACGCTTTGATCTGCGATTCGGGGCTTTTGATTTCAGCATCACACCCGAAGGAGAATGGGTTTTCCTCGAAATCAATCCCAATGGACAATGGGGCTGGATTGAGGAACGAACCGGTCTTTCAATTACGTCTGCCATGGCGGATCTACTTACCAGCGAGGCCGCTGAGTGACCATATCAGAGGCTGGATGGAAACCTTACACTAATGCACTGGCAGCTAAATTGATTCAAAGTGGCGACTTGCGCAGTGCACCGTGGTGTGCGGCGTTTGAAGAGACTCCGAGACATGTGTTCGTACCGACCGTGATCATGATCAGCGAATCGGATTCGGCGACGGTGAGTGGCGCCGATCCCGTGCAACATCAGTCATGGCTGGAGCAGGTTTATTGGCTCTTCGAGCTTGGCCGGGATGCGTAGTCAAAGGATCACTCTTCGTTGCCGTCGGCTGGTGCTGCCGGTAGCCACAGCAGGGTGCCGTCCCCCGCCGCGGCCCGGTTCCCGGCCCCCGGGTGCCCTCCACCCTTGACAGGACAGGGTTATCACCGTCTGTCACCTCGGGGGCGGTGGGGTCGCGGCATGCGGACGTGCCACCCACGGCAACTGCCAGACCCCAGCGACTCCCGACGGTGGCGACGCCGGGCGAGGGTCGCCGATCACGAACCAGCCACAGACCGTCTGGCAACCCCGGTGCCGAGTCCGGGAACCGGGACACAGACCCACGCGCGGCAACCAGAGAATTCAGCCACCCGACCCTCACCTTTCGATTTCCAGACGAGAGTGGTGTGCCGCTGGTGGCACGTCCGCATGCCGCGACCCCACCGCCCCCAAAGTGACAGACGGTGATAACCCTGTCCTGTCAAGGGTGGAGGGCACCCGGGAGCCGGGAACCGGGCCCAGTGGGGGACGGCCCTGCTGTGACTACCGACAGCACCAGCCGACGACCACGGACAGTGAACCTTTGACTACACATCCCGGTTAACTTCGAAGAGCCGGTATACCTGGTCTCCCGAGACGGCCGGGCGGACAGCGGTGTTGTCGCGTCGACCAGGCGCTTGGCGGCCAAGAGATGCAGCGCTCTGCTCAACGAAGCCGGTGAGACACCGCCTGCCGCGCGAGCGATCATCGAGTGGGTACAGATGAGCAATACCGGCCGGCGGGACAGCTCGCGGTCGAAGAGTTTCTGCAGGGTGCCTTCGAAACCCGGATCGGTCGCGATGAGATACGGCAGCTCGTCCAGAACGACGACGGCGGCTCGGTCTGTGGGCAACGCAGCGGCGAGCAGGCGCAGTGCCGCGTCCCACGTCCGCGGCTCCTCCCGCCTGTGCCCAGCGAACTGCTGAAGCATCCACCTACTTTAGGTCGGGATCTGTGATCGGTCCGTTACAGGCGGTTTTGCACTATTCAACGCGTGACGAACGGCTTAACCGCTCGGAGGAACTGTCTCGAGTGTTCTAGGGTTACGAGCTCTGGTCGTAACCGGCCCGCCGGAGTGCGTCGGCGAGGGATCCGCTGGCCGGTTTGTCGCGAGCCTTCGCGCGCTTGGCTGCGTCCCCGCGGTCGCGAGATTGCTGGCGCTTCGGGGAGCTTTCCCGATGGGGACGTCCATCGCTGGCGGGGCCGCGCCGTTCGGTGGGCTGATTCTCGGCGGAGTTGTCGGGAATGGGGTCGTCGAGCCGCAGAGTCAGCGCGATGCGCTGGCGTGGGACGTCCACGTCGAGCACCTTGACCCGCACGACGTCTCCCGGCTTGGCCACCTCACGCGGATCCTTCACAAAGGTTTTCGCCATCGCTGAGACGTGTACCAGGCCGTCCTGATGCACCCCGACATCGACGAACGCGCCGAACGCGGCGACGTTGGTGACCACGCCTTCGAGCACCATGCCCGGCTTCAGGTCGGCGATCTTCTCGACGCCTTCGGCGAAGGTCGCGGTGACGAAGGCCGGTCGCGGGTCGCGGCCCGGTTTCTCCAGCTCGGCGAGGATGTCGGTGACGGTGGGCAGACCCACCGTGTCGTCGACGAACTGAGCCGGGGCCAGTGCGCGCAGCACCGCGGTGTTGCCGATCAGCGTGGTGAGGTCGGCGTCGGCGGCGTCGAGGATGCGGCGCACCACGGGGTAGGACTCGGGGTGCACGCTGGTGCGGTCCAGCGGGTCGTCGCCGCCGGGGATGCGCAGGAAGCCCGCGCACTGCTCGAACGCCTTCGGGCCGAGCCGGGGGACGTCGATCAGTGCCCGGCGGGTGCGGAACGGGCCGTGCGCATCGCGGTGCGCCACGATGTTCTCCGCGAGTCCGCCGGTGATGCCCGAGACGCGGTGCAGCAACGGCGGGGACGCGGTGTTGACGTCAACGCCGACCGCGTTCACGCAGTCCTCCACTACGGCGTCCAGCGAGCGGGACAGCGCGACTTCGGGCAGATCATGCTGGTACTGGCCGACGCCGATCGACTTGGGATCGATCTTGACAAGCTCCGCGAGCGGGTCCTGCAGCCGGCGCGCGATCGACACCGCACCGCGCAGTGACACGTCCAGCTCGGGCAGCTCCTGGGCGGCGTAGGCCGAGGCGGAGTACACCGAAGCCCCAGCCTCGGACACCACGGCTTTGGTCAGCCCCGGGCATTGGGTGATCAGCTCGGCGGCCAGCTTGTCGGTCTCCCGGGAGGCGGTGCCGTTGCCGATCGCGACCAACTCGACGTGATGGGTCGTGGCCAGCCGGGCCAGCACGGCCAGCGCCTCGTCCCAGCGGCGCTGCGTCATATCCTTTGGGGCAACGTGCGGGTAGATGGTCTCGGTGGCCACCACCTTGCCGGTCGCGTCGATGACCGCGACCTTGACGCCGGTGCGGAAGCCGGGGTCCAACCCCATGGTCGGACGCGTGCCCGCTGGCGCGGCGAGCAGCAGGTCACGCAGGTTGGTGGCGAAGACGCGCACCGCCTCGTCCTCCGCGGCTTGGCGCAGGCGCATCCGCAGGTCGATGCCCAGGTGCAGCAGGATGCGGGTGCGCCAGGCCCAGCGCACGGTATCGGCCAGCCAGCGATCGGCGGGGCGGCCGCGGTCCTCGACGCCGAAGCGGTGCGCGATGGCCTGCTCGTATCGGCTGGGCCCGGGTGCCACTGGGTCGGCCCCGTTGGCTTCCTCGGCCTCCGGCTCGGGGGAGATGTCGAGAACGCCTTCCTTCTCGCCACGGAACAGCGCCAGGATGCGGTGCGAGGGCAGTTTCGTGAAGGGCTCGGAGAAGGTGAAGTAGTCGGCGAACTTGGCGCCTGCCTCCTCGTTGCCCTCCCGTACCCGGGAGACGAGGCGACCCCGCGACCACATCTGCTCGCGCAGATCCCCGATCAGGTCGGGGTCCTCGGCGAACCGCTCGACCAGAATGGCCCGGGCGCCCTCCAGCGCCGCCGCGGCGTCGGCCACGCCCTGTTCTTCGTCGACGTACCCAGCGGCGGTGGCTTGCGGATCCAGGCTCGGATCGTCGAGCAGCTGGTCAGCGAGCGGCTCAAGACCCGCTTCTCGGGCGATCTGCGCCTTGGTGCGGCGCTTGGGCTTGTATGGCAGGTAGAGGTCCTCCAGCCGGGCCTTCGAGTCGACCGCCATGATCCGGGCTTCCAGCTCGTCGTCGAGCTTGCCCTGTTCGCGGATCGAGTTCAGGATCGCCGTCCGGCGCTCCTCCAGCTCGCGCAGGTAGCGCAGCCGCTCCTCCAGGGTGCGCAGCTGGGTGTCGTCGAGCCCGCCGGTCGCTTCCTTGCGGTAGCGGGCGACGAAAGGCACCGTCGCACCGCCGTCGAGCAGACCCACCGCGGCACCCACCTGCCGCTCGGGCACGCCCAGCTCATCGGCGATCCGCTGGGTCACAGACAAGGTCACGATCTAGCCCGCCTTCGTTGATGTCCGGTCAGCAGGCACGGTAGCCGGGCCATGCGGTTCCGGATTCAGGCGGGGCGCTAGGGCATGACGGCGAGGAAGAGGAACGCTCCGAAGATCACCAGGTGCACAGTTCCTTGCAGGAGGGTCGCCCGGCCGGTCGCCACCGTCAGCACACTGACCACGACGGTCAGCGCCAGCAGCACCATCTCCTTCTGGCCGAGACCGAGCAGCAGTGGACCAGGTAGCCAGATCGAGGCCAGCGCGATCGTGGGGATCGTCAGGCCGATGCTGGCCAGTGCCGATCCCAGCGCAAGGTTAAGGCTGGTCTGCACCCGGTTACGGCCCGCAGCCCGCACGGCGGCCGCCGTCTCGGGCAGGAGGACCAGCAGGGCGATCGCGACCCCCACCACCGCTGCCGGGGCTCCGATGGCGGCGACCGCAGACTCGATCGCGGGGGAGGCAGTTTTCGCCAACCCGACCACGGCGACCAGGCAGACCCCGAGTAATCCCAGGCTGACCAGCGCCGTTCGCCCGGTCGGGGGCGGTGCGTGGTCCTCGTCGCTCCCCGTCTCGACGGGCAGGAAGTAGTCCCGGTGCCGAACGGTCTGTACGAAGACGAAGACGCCATACAAGATCAACGCGGCGACGCCGGAGAAGGCCAGCTGCGCAGGCGAGAACGTCGGCCCCGACGTGCTGGTGGTGAAGGTCGGCAGGACCAGGCCGAGGGTCGCGACAGCGGTCAGCGTGGCCAGTGCCCCGGTGACCCCTTCGACCCGGAAGTCGACCACCCGGTGGCGCAGCGCTCCCACCAGAATGCACAGGCCGATCACGCCGTTGCAGACGATCATGAAAACAGCGAACACCGTGTCCCGGGCCAGCGTCGATGTCGCTCCGCCGCCGGACACCATCAGCGTGACGATCAGTCCGACTTCGATGACGGTCACCGCCACCGCCAGGATCAGCGTCCCGAACGGCTCCCCGACCCGGTGGGCCACGACTTCGGCATGGTGCACGGCGGCGACCACCGCCGCCACCAGTCCCACAGCCACCAGTCCCAGCAGCGCATCCACGCCGGGAGCACGACCCCAGGTGGCCGCCAGCACAAGCGCCGCCACCGGCGGCACCACAAGGCTCCAGCGTGGGAGCGTGCGCTGCCCGGTGACCACCACGTCCCGAGGTTACCCACAGCGAGTGGTTTACCCGGAGGGAGGCGTGGGGTAGTCCGTTCGCGTGGAACAACACAGGATCCGGCCACCGCAGCAGCAGTCACCGCCTGGACAGACCAGCGCGATGCGCCCTGAACCAGTAGACGAAATGACCGACTACGTCGGTCGCGGCCTGCTTGACGGGCAGGTCGCCCTGGTCACCGGCGGCGACTCGGGAATCGGCAGGGCGGTGTGCGTCGCGTTCGCCAAGGAAGGCGCCGACGTGGCGTTGGCGTACCTATCCGAGCACGCCGACGCCGAGCACACCGCCAAGTTGGTCGGCGCACAGGGCAGGCGGTGTCTCACGATTGCCGGCGACCTGGCCGAGGCCGAGCACTGTCGCCAGGTGGTGCAACGGGTCATCGACGAACTGGGCCGGCTGGACGTGCTGGTCAACAACGTCGCGACCCAGGAGCCGGTGGATGCGCTGGAAGAGCTGTCGGATGAGCGCTGGTTGCGCACCTTCGACGTCAATATCCATAGCTACTTCCGGATGACGAAGGCCGCCCTGCCGCATTTGCGCCCGGGTAGCGCGATCATCAACACCGGCTCGGTGAACGGGTTGCGCGGAAACAAATCGATGATCGATTACTCGGCGACGAAGGGTGCGGTGCACGTGCTCACGTTCTCGCTGGCCCAGCACTTGCTGGAGCGTGGAATCCGGGTCAACTGCGTCGCGCCCGGCCCGGTATGGACTCCGCTGATTCCTTCCACCATGCCGGAGGAGAAGGTCGAATCGTTCGGGCAGCAGGCCCCGATGGGCCGCGCGGCAGAACCCGACGAGATCGCACCTTCCTACGTGTTCTTCGCCGCGCACCGGCTCTCCTCGTACTACACCGGCGAAGTGCTGGCCCCGACCGGCGGTGAGACCCTTCCCGGCTGAGCTGGCCCGACTGTCTCTACATAGGTGGAAGGGCGGCCCGAATCTTGTCAGCATAGAACTCTGCGGTATGTTCCGCGTTGTAGCGGTCGCCTCGGGCCGAGCCAGAAACGCAAACCGTCCTTCTTTCGCCGGGGGATGACATGGAGGTGCAGCGTGACTTTTACCTCTCCTCGGAGGACCGCGCAGAAGCCACAGGTGGCGTCGGTAGTGTTCCGATCGGCGAAGACTTCGGAGGAAGAAAATCTCCCGTAGCCGTCCACCTCGCGGTCTCTTCCACCATCGTAATCGTGTGGCAGAAAGTATCGATCGAGACCTCGGTATCCCCGAGGCCCTCGAGTAACTGGACTGTCACCGGGTCCCGCATGGACATGCCCAGTTCTTCGGCCCAGCTTTTGGCCGATTTGGCATCGGTCATGCTGGCCATCATCTGGCTCCGCTCGTGCTCCGTCCGAGTTGCCCGCACATTTTCCTGGACGGTCCGGACTTTGGCTGGTAAGCGGAAGTCATCCATAACGCGAAGTTCTTGAGAATCAATCTTGAGCCACTGGGCAAGAGCGTCTCGTATGCTCATCCTAGCCTCGACCATACTGGCGCCCCGGCTGTGCACACGAGGCTCTTCGGCGATCTTCGCCACCCACGCTTTGCCGTCTTGTTCATATACCGCGGTGTAGGTCTCGCTCACGTGAATACAGTCCTTCCCGCTACCCGGACGGTGCCAAGCGAAGTATACACGGCGTCGGCTACGGCGAATGAAAGTCCGCTACTGGCGGACCATCGCCAGCCTGAGGCGTTCCTCGGGGGTGATGAGGTGTTCGTGGCTATCGAGGCCCTGGTCGAGCTGCACCCAGTTGACGGCGCCGGTGAAGTGGCTGCTCGCCGGATCGTAATCGTCGCTGACCGGCGACGCGGTGTCCGAGCCCACGTCACAGGTCTCGTCAGCGCTGAATACCAGCGGCTCAGTGGCCTCGATCCGGGCATCGGCGGTCTGCTCACCGTCGACGAACAGCCGCACGGTGCCGCCCTTGCCGAGACCGCCGCCGTCGTAGTCGAACTCCATGCGCACCTGGTGCGTGCCGGGGAGCACCGCGGTGGCACCGTTTGTCTTGAACCGCTGCAGGCCGAAGAGGTTGTAACAGTAGGTGGGCACCCCGCCGTCCCTGAGGTAGAGGCTCCAGCCCCCGAACCGGCCGCCCTGGGCGATGATGACGCCGCGTGCGCCACCCTCGGGCACGGCGATCTCCGCAGTCACCGAGTGTGACCGGTCCTTCAGGTTCAGTACCGTGTTCTCGCTCAGGCGGCCCATCCCGCCGAACAGCATCTGCGATGTTCCCCGCAGCAGCGCAGGGCGGCCCGCCTGATCGGGGTCCCACCTTTCGATGCGGCGATCGTCCAGCGGCAACACGTTGTACTTACTCGCCTCGATGAGGAAGAGCCGCTGCAGCTTGCGGAGCCGCTCGGGTTGCTCGGCGGCCAGATCGTGGGCCTGAGTCCAGTCGGTGTTGGTGTTGTAGAGCTCCCAGGTGTCGTCGTCGATGGCGGGCAGCGTGTCGGCCATCGTCCACGGAATGCTGTGCCGGGTTACCGCAGTCCAGCCCCGGTGGTAAATGCCCCGGTTGCAGAACATCTCGAAGTACTGGGTCTCGTGGCGCTGCGCCGCGCCGGGGTTGTCGAAGGTGTAGACCATGCTGACGCCTTCGATCGGTTGTTGCCCGATACCGTGCACAAAGGTGGGGTGTGGCAGACCGGCTGCCGCCAGCACGGTCGGTGCGACGTCGATGACGTGGTGGAATTGGCTGCGGGTTTCGCCGCGCGCCCGGAATCCGTTGGGCCAGTGCACAACCGTGCCGTTGCGCGTGCCGCCCCAATGCGACGCCACCTGTTTCGTCCACTGGTAGGGCGTGCTCATTGCGTGCGCCCAGCCCACCGCGTAATGGTTGTAGGCCGCTGGGCTGCCGAACTCGTCGATGTGCGCCCGCATGAATTCGGTGGTCTCCAGATGACCCACCCCGTTGAGGCACAGGAGCTCGTTGAACGTGCCGTTGAGGGTGCCTTCGGCGCTGGCGCCGTTGTCGCCGAGGATGTAGTAGATCAGCGTGTCTTCGAGGATGCCGAGATCACCCAGGGCGTCGATCAGCCGACCGACGTGATGGTCGGTGTGTTCCAGGAAGCCGCCGTAGACCTCCATCTGCCGCGCCAGCACGGGCTTGAGGTCGTCGGGCACCTCGTCCCAGGCCGGTATCTCGTTGTGGCGCGCGGTCAGCTCGGCGTCCTCGGGGATCACCCCGAGGGTCTTCTGACGTGCGAAGGTCTCCGTACGCAGCGCGTCCCAGCCTGCGTCGAAGCGTCCCTGGTACTTGTTGGACCACTCCTTGGGCACGTGGTGCGGAGCATGGGTGGCGCCCGGTGCAAAGTACATGAAGAACGGCTTGTCGGTGGCGAGTGAGCGCTGCTGGCCGACCCACGCGATCGCCTTGTCGGTCATGTCCTCGGTGAAGTGGTAACCCTCCTGCGGGGTCCGCGGCTGCTCGATCGGCGTGAGGCACTCGTAGAGCGAGGGGTAGTACTGGTTCGTCTCACCGCCGAGGAAGCCGTAGAAGTACTCGAAGCCGCTTCCGGTGGGCCACTGGTCGATCGGGCCCATCGGGCCGGTCAGGCGTTCCGCCGTTGGCGTGGCGACCGGGCCGCCGAAGGCGCTGGTGGCGCCGAAGCCGACGTCGTCGAGCAGGATGACCAGGACGTTCGGCGCGCCGGAGGGTGGGCGCAACGTCTCGATGGGCGGGAAGGCGGTCTCGGGGTCCCTAGCGTCGTACGTGGTCAGCCCCACCTGCTGTGGGTCGGGTATCGGCAGGATTGAGCGAGGCAGATCAGCAGTACCCATGTGATATCGACCTCCCGGGCCTTTGGTTTTCAAACCCCCATCGTCGGGCGCCGCCGCACGCGCCGACCTCCTCCGCCGCGGGTGACCCCGCGGGTCAGGCGGTCCCGTCCAGGGCGGCGGCATGGGCTTGGCGGACACCGATCGTCAGGGTGGCCGACGGCCCCACGGACACGAAGCGGGTCGATGTCACCAGGCTGAACAGCAGCGCCGCCGCCAACATGGTGTAGAGCCCGGCCTCGGCGCCAGCCCGGCGACCGCGCCATAGCCAGCCACTGTGGCACGAGGGTCGCTGTGACGCTGAACGCGGCCACGACATCCCCCCGCAGCGAGCGGATGGAGCAGCCTCGCAGCTGACCGATGAGTGGCACTGCGTCCCTGCGGGCAACCGACTCGCGCCCATCGGCCCATCTTGAACCCCGCAAGCCAGGCCCGCGCGTCGTAACTGGGCGACGGTGCGGGGCTTGTCATCGGGATGCCGGGTGGCAGGCGGAGATCCACTGTTTCGAGGCTGGTCGACATCCGCGTCGTCAACTCGTTGCCAAGCTCGCCACTATCGATCAACTCCCGACCAGACGCCGCAATCGACGATCCGGATCGATCACGACCTATCACGACCGCAGCCACTTCCAACCCACACCTCCCACGATTTGGGAGCCCCAGCCCGTCCAGCACCCCCTCGACCGCAATTAGGAGCCAACTGACCGGGCGCTTCGCGCCGTCCTGAGAAGTGAAAGTTGAGGCGGTTCAGCCAAGGAGCACGCCTTACTCCACCCTGCACCCCGGCCCAGTCAGCCCCGCCACCGACCTTGATCGCTGAAAGTGAGCTGTGGGGCGGGCCCCCCCCCCGCCCCCCCCGCCCCTTCCCCCCCCCCCACCGCCTTTTCCCTGTTATTGGGTGGGTGGGCGGGCCCCCCCCCCCCGCCCACAGCTCACTTTCAGCGATCAAGGTCCCATCACCGTCAGGCCCGGACGATCCATAGTGATCACCCTCCCCGTGGTCACCTTATTTTCGAAGCAAATTCCGGTTCGGGCACCCCGGGAACCGCTATTAGGAGCCCAATCGCGGTTCCCGGCCGCGCGGTGATTGCACTTCTCAGGATGTGGGAAGGTGGGGTGACTGTGGGGCGGCTGACGTTCACGGGGGGATCGGGCGGATTGCTCCGTTTTCCGTATCTATCACTGTAGGCATTCAGAAGTCGCTCAACGTGACAGTGTGGCTGTAGTGGTAAGTAGCAGGCGAGGTGAGGACGAAGCCCGCCTCCGCACGTGGTGGAGGCGGGCTTCTCGGGGTCGGACTTACGGGCGCTTGAATTCGCTGTCATCGACACCGTCGATGAACGCGTTCCACTTGCTGTGGCTGACGACGAGTGTCGGCCCGGTCGGGTTCTTCGAGTCGCGCATGGCGATCGAGCTTCCGGCGAAGGCCACCTCAACGCACTGGCTGTCGCCGCTACTGCGAGAGCTTTTGCGCCACACGGCCCGCGAGAGGTCGATGTTATCCATCCTTATTGTCTCCTTATCTTGTCTCGTTGGCTACCTCGGCGATCTGTGTCGCCGAAGAATCAGGGCTCAGCGCGATGGCGCGCAGATTGTCGAAGATGAAGTTGTACCGCTTTATGTCGGCGTCGGACTCCAAGAAGAGATCACCGGCCATGCTGTCGATGTGAATTAAGTCGGTGTCCATCGGGTCGGTGAAGTCCATGACCACGAACGCGCCCGGCATACCTGCGTGCGCGCCTGCGCCGTACGGAATGACCTGGAACGTGATGTGTGGGCTGGAGGTCGAGTCGAGCAGGTGACGCAGCTGTGCCCGCATGACTTCTGCTCCACCGACCAACCTGCGCAGTGCCGCCTCATCCACGATGGCCCACAGCTTGAGTGGGCTGTCCTTGGTGAGAACCTGCTGGCGTTCAATGCGCGCTTGAACGCGGTCGTCTATCTTCTGCGGGCTCGCCATCGGGAGGACGCCCCGGATCACCGCGCGGGCGTAGTCCTCGGTCTGGAGCAGGCCGGGGATGAACATCGACTCGTAGTTGCGGACGCCCGCTGCCTCGGCTTCGAAGCTGATGTAGGCGGTGTACTGCTCCGGCAGGTCGGAGTGGTAGGGCCGCAGCCAGCCCTGCTCGGCGGCGTCCCGGCACAGGATCGTCAGGTAGTCGCGCTGCTCGGCCTCGACCCCGTACAGGGTCAGCAGGGTGGCCAGGGTGCGCAGCTGGGGTCGGGCTCTGGCGGTTTCGATGCGGTAGAGGGTGGCGTAGTTGATGCCGGTCTGGGCGCTGACCACCTCCCTGCTCAGGTCGGCGGTGCCGCGCAGTCGGCGTAGTTCGGCGGCCAGCCGTCGCAACCTGACGGTCGGTGTGTGTTTCCTGCTCGCCACGGTGTCGATCCTTCCTCACCCCTTGGGTCGAGGCCACGTAAGTGTGGCCGTGATGTGCCTCATGCTCAAGTCAAAATGCAAACACAACCCTCGAAACGCAAGGATTGTGCTGACTCCGGAGCGAAGGAATCCTGGCACACAGTGCCGGTGGGTCACACTCCGATTGCCCACCGTCGCTGCCAGTCGGACTGGTGGTGCCGCGGGCTATACGCCGCCACCAGTCCGGCCGATCACACACGGACTCGGTGAACCAGGACGGTGGTGGTTTGATGACGCGGCGGCGGCTCGTGGTGAAAGGGCGGGGTCGAGAAGCCAGTGTCACTATCACCATCGAGGTCCATCGCGGAAAGGTGTGGGTGGTGTCTTTCGACTGCCCGTTCACTACCGAAGCGATCCTCGAATCCACCCAAGCCGACAACTTGATAGGCCTCATAGCCCAGGCCGCCACAGAAGCGCGTGGTGACACGCCGTGAGCAGCGCCCAGGAAACCCAGCACCGCCTATGGGCCGAGCAATTGAGAATCCTCCTCGACGGCAAACACGGCTCGCGGGAGCTCACTGCCGAGCAGACCAGACGCTTGATGATCGCCGCTTACGTGGTGCTGCAAGAACACCAGGTCGACAAGCGGGGGAAGTGCCGCCACTGCCGACGGTCCACCTGGTGGCTGTGGCGCCGGAAACCCTGCACCGTGCACGTGACCTTCAAGGTCGCCATGAAACAGCCGATAGTGGTGGTCGGAGGCTGGATGGAAGATTACTAATGGCTTGGGCTCACCAGGTCGGCTCGGAATCACGAGGCCAGCTGTCGGTGGAGCACCCTGCTGGACGAACGACCGAGGCCCCCGCCACGTTCTTGGCGATTCTCGGAGTGGTTATCGGGTGCGAGCCGCGCGCCGGTTCGCCGGCTACGCGTGCCGACGTGGCCCACCGGCGCTCGCTTATGCCGTCCGATCGGCTGTGCTGCGTCCGTGCAGGAAGAGTGCCCTGGCGAGGGCGGCGACCGCCGCGGTGGCGAGCAGGGAGCGCACGATGTTCCCGGCTACCCATGGCCCTTCGAACTGGTTGCGGACATGGGCGAGGTCGGCGATGCGGTCGGGGTCCCCTGCCCGGACGAGCTCGTAGTTGAGCGGGATGTGGAGACCGGCGGTCACGGCGAGGACGATCCCGTAGAGCACGAGCGCAACGACGGTCCAGCGCACGGCGACCCCGGGGCCGTGGCGTCGCTGCAGCACGACAGCGAGCGCGGTCAGCACCAGCGCCCCGATGAAGCTTAGTTGGAACGCCGGGTTCTCATTGAATCGCTGCATGGTCGCCACGAAGGTGCGGTCGTCGGCGCCGGCCAGGTTGGGCATGACCGCAACCGCGAACGTGTAGTTCAGCCCGGCGACGAGGGCCATCGCCACCAGCGCGGCGCCGAGCACGAGCCCGGTCGGTCCATCACCGTCGACGCGGTGACGGACCGACCGAACCGACTCGGCCACCCGTGTCGGCTTCGTCGTTGGCGTGTTCTCTGTCATCATTGCTCCTTCCCTTGGGGACCGACAGTTGGCACCGTAACTGGAACTTACGCCGCTGGCATCGGTCAGCGGTACGATCCAGGGGGCCGAAAACCACACCGCCGCCAGTTTCAGTGGCTGAACATTTGACCCCGTCGGCCTAGATTCGCGGGCGAGATCGCCGTCCCCGGGCCCCGACTGAGACTACCCCTGACAGCAACGGGACGGAGATCGACGGTGCCTGACGTTCTCGCAGTTCAGAGAGCGGAAGCGGGGGGATTCGAACCCCCGGTCGCTCGCACGACGCTCGCTTTCAAGGCGAGTGCATTCGGCCGCTCTGCCACGCTTCCGAGGTGCACGATACGCGGGTTCGGTCCGGTCGCCTGCGGGCCGGGGCTGCCTGCGCACTCACGCTACGGCCAGCGCCACCCGCTGCTGGCATGCGGGGCGGACACGGTGTGCATGCGGGGCGGACACGGTGTGCATGCGGGACGGACACGGTGTGCATGCGGGGCGGACACGCGCACTCAGGCTACGGACCTAGGGGCATCCGTTGCTGGTGGACGTCGGTGAGGTCGCTGTGGGGGACTGGGCCGCGCCAGACTCGGTAGTCGACTTCGGCGAGGCCGAAGCCGGAGGCGCGGTGGCCGTTCTCGCCGATGTAGTGGATCACCGAGCGGTGCGGCCAGGATTCCACCAGCTCGACGGGCAGGCCCCGCCAGCCGGCGCGCCAGCGGACCAGCTCCAGTGAGTCGAGTTCGTCGATCTGTACCACGAGGGTGAAGGTGCGGAACTGCTCCACGAAGTCCGAAGGCGGTTTCGTGCCGGGCAGTGGGTGCAGGGTCACCTCGCCGGGGCCGGGGCCGAAGTCGGCGTCGAAGTCCTGGCCGGTCAAGCGCGCGACCAGACCGCGGCGCACGGTGGGGACCAGCGGGTTCGGCGGCTGGTTCCAGCGCGCCGGGCCGAGTCGTAGCGGCGCGGTACTGACCCAACCGATCTGCCGGTTGAGGTAGGCGCCCACTCGCAACTCGCCGCCTTCGGCGTCGACCCGCCACAGCTCGGCGCCTGCGGGTAGCTCCAGTAGGTCGAGCTGGTAGACGCTGCGTTCGAAGGGCGCGATGTAGAGCTGTGGGCAGTGGGCGTAGAACCGCAGCACGTACATGTCGTTGCTGGGCGGCCAGCCGGGGACCTGGTTCAGCCCGTAGCGGCGCGCAAGGTCGGCCGCCGAGCCCGGGGGCATGTCGTACAGCCGCGTCACGAAACCCGCGACCCGGTAGGGGTCGAACCGCCCCGGCACGATCACATTGCCCAGCGTGAGGTCCACCAATCCGGGCAGGACGACCTTCTGCATCGGCGTGTCTGGGGTCAGCTCGGGCACCACGGGGATCGGAACCGGGCGCAGCGGCGGCGCGCTGAGTTCCGCGGGTAGGGCCGACATCGGGCGAGGGGCGTCGACCTCCTGCATGCCGACCCACATCCTGCCGACTGCCAGCGGAACGGGAGCTATCTCCCCCACCGGAGCCATCTCCCGCACCGGACTGGCCATCCTCTCCCACCTCCAGTACTTACCTGCCACGAACTGGCGGCCACGTCGCCGCACTGTGGGGGAACCTACTACCCCATTCGGTGGTAAGCCGACACCCCCATGGGTGATCACTCTCCGCGTAGGTGGGTCCTCACCCGTTCGAAAACATCGGCCAGTACGCTGCGTTCACCTTCGGAGAGCAAGTCGACCAGATTATCCCGAACACCACGCACATGAGTGGGGGCTGCGCTGCGCAACACATCCCTTCCGTGACTGGTGAGTACTGCGATCACGCCGCGCCCGTCGCTCGGGCACTCTTCGCGTCGCACCAGGCCGGCCTTCTCCATCCGCCCGACCTGATGAGAGATCCGGCTTTTGGACGATCCGACCTGATCTGCCAGCGTGCTCATCCGGCTCTGGCCGCACGGCGCCTCGGACAGCCGGACCAGCAGCTCGTAGTCGGCTAGGGCAAGATGGTGCCGTTCCTGCAGGTCACGGTGCAGTCGGGAATCGAGCAGGGCTTTGCCGACCACGTAGGCTCGCCACGTGCGCATCTCGTCTTCGTCGAGCCGGTGCGGCTTCTCGGTCAGGGTGCTCACCCGGATAGGCTAACCGATTATCCCAGGAGAGAGCACATCACTCGACCGGGTCAGAGTTCCTTGATGTCAGAGTTCCTTGATGACGGACTGAGTGGCTAACTCCAACGGGCTGGCGTAGCCGGCCAGTGCCAGCGTGAGGTCGAGATCGCCGAGCACGGTTCGCAGCACGTGCTCCACCCCGCGCTGACCGGCCAGGCCCAGGCCGTAGACCCACGGTCTCCCAAGTAGCGCGGCCCGCGCGCCCAGCGCCAGCGCGATCAGCACGTCGGCACCGCAGCGGATTCCCGAGTCCAGCAGTACCGGAGCGCGACCGCCGACCGCGGCGACCACGTCGGGCAGGCAGTCCAATGCCGCGCGGGCGCCGTCGACCTGACGGCCGCCGTGGTTGGAGACCACCAACGCGTCGGCGCCGTGGTCCAGCGCAGCCCGCGCGTCGTCCGGGTGACAGATCCCTTTGATCACGATCGGCAATCGGGTCCACTCCCGGAGCAACAACAGGTCCGGCCAGCTCAACGCCGGATTGCCGAACAGCCCCACCCAGGTGAGCACGGCCGCACCCAGCGCCGCCGCGGACTCCTCCGGTGGCGCGCTCAGCCGGGACCGGAACACCGGGTCGGACAGGTAGTTGGCCAGGCCCTGGGCGCGCAGGAACGGCAGATGCGCGAGCTCCAGATCCCGCGGCCGCCAGCCCAACGCCCAGGTGTCCACGGTGACCATGATGGCCCGGTACCCGGCCCGCTCGGCGCGGCGCACCAGCGATTCGGCGAGTTCGACGTCCCGCGGCCAGTACAGCTGATACCAGCGCTGGGCATCCGGGTCCGCCGCCGCGACGTCCTCCAGAGTGGTCGACGACGCGGTGGACAGCACGCTGGTCAAGCCCAGCCTGGCGGCCGCCCTGGTGACGGCGGATTCGGCGTCGGGGTGCACCAAGCCGAGCACCCCGATCGGCGCGGTGAGCACCGGAGCGCTCATCGGCGTGCCCAGCAGCGTGGTGGACAGGTCGCGCTCGCTAACGCCGCGTAACATTCGAGGCACGATCCGCCATCGGGCGAACGCTTCGCGATTGGCGGCGACGGTCCGCTCGCTCGACGCCCCACCTGCCACATAGCCGAACGCCTCGGCTGACAACACCCCCCGTGCCGCGGCTTCTAACCCGTCGTAGGTCAGCGGCAGGTCCGGCCGCTCCCCGGCGACGCCGCGCTGGTAAATCTCACTCTGGAAGTCGCCGAAATGAGCCACCCGGGCACTTTAGCTACTGATCAACTGGCCGGGGTCGCAGCCCGTGAACTGTTAGACCGCGCCGAGTAATTTCTGGCAGCCGTCCAACCCTTCCACCTCCAGTGACCACTGCGGACGGACGAAGTCCTGCCGCTCAAGCGCCAGCCGGATCTCGACAGTCCGTTCACCCCTCCTGACGTGGACCCTGCTGCCGTCCGTGCGGTACCCCAGCCGCTCGCTGACCCGCTGCGAGGCGGGATTGTCGGTGAATGCCCCGGAACGCGCGGTGGCCGCCCCGAGGTGGTCGAAGGCCAGCAGCAGCACAGCGGCGCGCATCTCGGTGCCGAATCCTTGGCGTTGGAAGGCCACACCCAGCCAGGAACCGGTCGAGACCTCCCGCGTGATCGCGAACTCCTTGCCGGACATACTCTGCGCACCGATGACCCTGCCCTGGTGGCGGACCAGGAAGTTGACACACCAATCGGACGGGGCCAGCCGCGAGCGTGCTCCCCAGTGGTATTGCAAGGTGCCGCGCAGCATCTCCTCGGGCGGCTGGTCGGTCCAGGGCTGGAGAAATGGCATCTGGTCCGGTGGATGCACGCCGCGCAACGCCAGCGCCGCCAGCTCGTGCAGGCCCTCGTCGTCGTCGGGTGCCAGGGTGAGCCGCGGGGTACGCAACAGTAGGTTCCGCAGCGGCCATGGGTCTGGGGGCCATGGGTCTGGGGGCCGTGGGTCTGGGGGCCGTGGGTCGAGGAGCCTTGGCTCAGGCATGGCGCCACGATGACTGCGGGCACTGTCGGCGGCAAGCGGTTTCCCGGCGGCTACCGTCACGGGGTGCGCGCTATCACGATCACCGAGTACGGCAGTCCCGAGGTCCTGGCGTTTACCGAGCAGCCCGATCCCCGGCCAGGCCCTAGTGAGGTGCTGATCGACGTCGCCGCCACCGCCGTCAACCGGGCCGACCTGCTACAGCGCCAAGGCCGCTACTCCCCCCCACCGGGAGTGAGCGAGATTCTGGGCCTGGAGTGCTCCGGTGTGGTGGCCGAGCTCGGGGAGGGCGTGGCCGGGGTCGCGGTCGGCGATGAGGTCTGCGCGCTGCTGGCGGGCGGTGGCTACGCCGAGCAGGTCGCGGTGCCCGCCGCCCAGCTGATGCCGCTGCCGCCTGGGGTCGATCTGGTCACTGCGGGCGGTGTGCCCGAAGTGGCGTGCACCGTGTGGTCGACGGTGGTGCGCCACGCTGGGCTCGCTGCTGGTGAACTGTTGCTGGTGCACGGTGGGTCGGGCGGCATCGGCACGCACGCGATCCAGGTCGGTGTGGCACTGGGTGCCCAGGTCGCGGTGACTGCGGCGGGTGAGCGGCTGGCTCGCTGTGCCGAGCTGGGTGCCCAGATTCTGATCGACTACCGAGATCAGGATTTCGCTGCGGAGCTGCACGGCCGCGCTGACGTCATCCTCGACAACATGGGTGCCAAGTACCTGTCGGGCAACCTCCGGGCGCTGGCCCCGGACGGTCGGCTGGTGGTGATCGGCTTGCAGGGCGGCACCACCGCCGAAATCAACCTGGCGGCCCTGCTGCCCAAGCGGGCGTCCGTCGCCGGTATCGGGTTGCGCGGTCGCCCCATCGACGGCCCGCACGGCAAGGGCGCCCTCTGCGCCGACGTCGTCGCCCGCCTCTGGCCCCTGTTCGCCGACGCCCGCGTCAAGCCGGTCGTCCACACGGTTCTCCCGCTGGCCGAAGCCGCACAGGCGCACCGCATGCTGGAGGCAGGCGGCGTCATCGGCAAGATCCTGCTCACCACCGGACCCTGAGCCGTATCCTGAGCGGCATGAGTGTGGCGCACGATTTCGAGCTTCCTCCGCACAGCGGTGTCCTGGCGGAGGCGGTGGAGTGCCCTTACACTCAGGGCAGGGGCGAACGAGCGGTTGCAAACTAGCCTGACCTGCTTGTGGAGCGCTACGTGGACAACAAGCCGCTGGCTGGGGATAAGCTTGAAATTTCCCACGAGAAGTTGTGGATAGTTATCGCTCGTGGCGATATAGGCTCAGTTCAAGGCTGTGGACAGCCATGATGTGCCTGTGGAGCGACCAGAGCCCGCAAGTATCCACGATGAGGTGCGCCGTACTCCGACCCGCGGAGCGTTTCGGCGAAGACGACGCCGGGTGCGTACTGTTCGGACTGGTCTGCGAGGGCTTGGCGGAGGACGGTTGGTGTGCGTGCGTCCCTTTTCGAGATCGCTGCGGTGCAGCCAGAGGCATCGCCCATGGTCGCGAAAGCGTCGGCCTCTTTACTGTGTAGCTGAGCCAGCAGGCTCGCTGTCTCCCGGCCCCGTGCCCCTGCGAGAGCGGTCTCGATGAGCGTCCCGGCCTCGGCGGGTCGTCCTTGATGGATGGCCTGATAAGCCATGCAGCCTAGAATTTAGGCACCCAGTGGCCGCTCCTCGACGCTGTGCGCTACGCGCAGAGCTGCGACGTAGAAGCAAGCGTTGCGCCAAGCTTTGCTGCCCGGCATCGACTGCGTGAGCGGCACCATAGCCCAGCGATACGACCGAACCACCGCGGCGGCGGGGGATGCCGCATGGATGCGGTGAACCTGTGCTGTCCCATCGCGCCTCGATCCGGAGCGACGGTGGGTAGTCGCTGACCCTCCCCGGCAGGTGATCGCCGAAAGTGAGCCGTGGCCGTGCAGTACTGCACGGTTAGAGCTCACTTTCGGCGATCATGGTCGACGGCCGGACGGCCCAGGCCGGGTGCCGGTGCGCAGGGGAGTACCGAGGCCCGCTCACCGGTCGAACCGCACCCCAACCCTCACACCAGCACACCGTGCCCTGCTCGCTTCGTGATCTGGAGGGCCTGAAACTGCCATTCGGCGCCGAATGGCGCTCGGCGAGAGGCATGTGCCGGGCGGGGCGGTGTCCTGGCATCTAGCCGGTGGCCCGCTGCGGCGGGACAACTCCGGCGTCGATGAGTACCTGACGTGCCTGCGCTCGCTCCGCGTCGGTCAGCGCGCCGTTCTCCGCCTCGAACTCCGCTATCGCGGCCAGCCCGTCGGTGATCGCGGCCTGCTCAGTGGCGGCGCGCTCAGCGGCCCGAGCCAGCCATACGGAGACCGGTAACCCGGCGGCCTCGGCAGCGGCCCGGATCGCGTTCTCCACCTCAGCGGGAACCGAAATCGACAGCCTGCTCACACCCATTCGCTGAGGCTTACAGCGGTATGACCGCTTGAAACCGCCCTGAGTAACATGTGGTCTTCGCGCTATACGGAGCGGCCCAGATAGGCGAGCAGGCGGGTCTGGTCGTCCGCGCCGGGCGGAGGGCCGACGGCGGGTCCGCAGACGCTTTCGCTGCGGATCGCGTCGCCGAACAGTTTGACGCTCTCCCACAGCCGGGCCGGCTCCCAGGGGTCGATCCGTTCGTCCTGCCCGGTGGCGCGGGCGAGGTCCCAGCCGTGGACGGCGAGATCGAAACGGATGAAGCGGTCGATGGCCTGGGCGAACGTCGAGCGGCCGAAGAAGCCGTCGAACTCGGCCTCCGCCACGGCGGGGTCGTCGAGGGCCGCCTGTACCTGGTCCCGGGAGGGGGTGAAGGCGCCCAGCGGGTCGTCGTCCACGCTCGGCCCTGGCCGCAGCTCGCGGCCGACGAGACCGAAGAATATCCCCGGGGTCTCGAGGACGTGGCGAACGAGGTCCCGCACGTTCCAGTCGGTGCACGGTGTGGCGGCGCTCCAGCGGTCGGGCGGGATAGCCGTGATCTTGTCGACGAAGGCGGCGGACAGTTGCCGATGAACGCGCTGGACCGGGCGGCACCCTGACGGCCCGACGTACGGGATGCTGGGTAGCCGTGGAGACTGATCGATTGGCGCAGTTCGAGGCCAGCCGTCGCCGTCTGTTCGGGTTGGCTTACCGGTTGCTGGGGGAGGCCGCCGAGGCCGAAGACGTCGTTCAGGACGCCTACCTGCGCTGGGCGCAGAGCCACGAGGTCGCGGTCGCCGAGGCGTGGCTGATCAAGGTAGTCACGAATTTGTGTTTGAACAGGCTGACTTCCGCGAGGGTGCGCCGGGAGCGTTACGTCGGCCCGTGGCTGCCCGAGCCCGTGTTGACGACCAACGGCAGCCTCGGTCCCCTGGAGACGGTCGAGCAGCGCGACTCGGTGTCGATCGGCATGCTGGTGCTGCTGGAGCGGCTGACGCCGCCGGAGCGCGCGGTGTTCGTGCTGCGCGAGGCGTTCGGCTACCGCCACGCCGAGATCGCCGGGATCCTCGACGTCAGCGAGGAGCACTCGCGGCAGCTGCATCGCCGCGCCCGCCTGCACGTCGGTGAGCAGCGGAAACGCTTCGATACCGACGGCGCCCAACGCACCCGGATCCTCGAGCGCTTCCTCGCCGCGACAATGCACGGTGATCTCGCCGGGTTGGAGCAGCTGCTTGCCGAGGACGTGGTGGCCTGGGCCGACGGCGGAGGTACGACCGCCGCGCGGCGCCCGATCTCCGGCCGCAACAAGGTACTGCGCTACCTGCTCGGTCTGGCTACCCGATCGGAGGCCGCGCGGTTAGCGGCAGCCGTAGTGGAGATCAACGGAGGACCGGCGATCGCCTACCGGGTCCAGGGCACGCTGCGCGCCGTCACAGGACTGGACTCCATCGGTGGGCGGATCGTCGCCGTGCGCACGATCATCAACCCGGACAAGCTCGCCTTCGCCGCGGCGCAGTGACTGTGATCGGCCTCATACCGGGATCTGTCACGGATCGGGTGGGTGAGCGGTTCTTCCCGCGAGACACCTATCGCCGGGAAGGGAAGTGCTGATGACTCATCACATTGTGGTGCTGGGTGCCGGCTGCGTGTGCAGCTGGTGACCAGCGGGGATTTCGGTGGCTGGCTGTCCAGACACGCGCAGCGGCACCTGCGCGCCGCGTTCGACCGGTTGGACATCGGGGTCCACGAGCACACCACCGTCGCGGAGGTGAGCGACGGCATCCTGGTGACCGGCGATGGGAAGACCCGTGACGCCGACGCGATCCTGTGGGCGGCGGGCTTCCGAGTGTCACCGCTGGCGGAGGCGGCCGGACTCGCCGTCGACCGGCGTGGCCGGATGATCGTCGACGACACGCTGCGCTCGGCGTCCCACCAGCAGGTGTACGGGATCGGTGACGCGGCAGCCGCGCTCACGCTGGGCGGTACCGAATCGCGAATGTCCTGTCAGACCGGGATGCCGATGGGCCAGCACGTCGCGGGTATCATCGCCAACCGGCTGACCGGGCGCGAGCCCAAGCCTTTGCGGTTGCGCTACGTATGGACCAACATCAGCCTCGGCCGCTACGACGGCATCACCCAGTTCACCCACGCCGACGACAGCCCGCGGGGCGTGGTCCTCACTGGCCGCGCCGCCGCCCGCTTCAAGGAGATCATCACCCGCAGCACGATCGCC
Source organism: Pseudonocardiales bacterium (assembly GCA_052390495.1). GTDB lineage: Bacteria > Actinomycetota > Actinomycetes > Mycobacteriales > Pseudonocardiaceae. Next base: position 100,267 of record JBQTGW010000002.1, on the reverse strand, counting down.
GTCCTGCGCCATACCGGCCCGCCCGCCGACTTACGGCGCGGTGTGACGCAGCCACGCGGACCCCACGTTAGATCACCCGGCAGGAACTCCGAATGGTGTGAATGCTACGTAGGAAGCCGTTGCCTCCTTGGTGAGTGCCTATTTCTTCGTACGTGCGGGAGGGGTGTTCGGCTCGCTTGGTGATTAAAGACATGCGGATGTCGGAACTCTCATCGGGAGGTGATGAGCTGGGTGGTACCCCCGGTGGTGGCACTACAGTCCCGATTTCACGATGAGCGTTATTCGGGTTACGGTGAGTGCCCTGGGGTGCCGATCAGATATCGGTCACAGTGTGTCACCTCCTTTCGGTTGATCTGTGTTCAGGTCGGCGTGAGTTGGGCAGCGAGTCTGACCCGGCAGTGGTGCCATCGGGTGATCGCTTGGTGTCGCCTGCGCCATCGTGACCAGCGCAGGTGAAACGCCGTTCGAATTGTCGACAGTCCCGCGTTCGCGATCCCGACCAGACGCAGTATTTCGTTGAGTGTGAGCCGAATGTAGCCGATATCTCGGAGCCGAATGGCCGTGCCCCTGTCACGCACAGCCAGGGAACCTGTGTTCGTTAGGACAGTCGGTCCGATAGGGTCTGCGAAAAGCAGTCGATCGGGTTGGTCAGGCATTTGTCTCAGTTTTAACTCCTGATGGATCACAGTGCGGGAATGGGGAGGTGGCGTGGTACTAATTAGTACCACAGGAATTGACGGTCCACGAACGGGAACCACCATCGATCCGCACGAAGGTACCCCGTTCGGCGCATCAGCCGCAGTAGACCCGGCAAGGTGTGCTGCTCGAGTTGCTGGTCAGGAGTTGCGGTGGATCTCACGCTGGTGCGCCACAGCGACGGCAAGGACCGCGAGCCGAACGGCGGTGTCGGTTACTTGTCGAGGTTCGTGAGTAGAGCGGTGATCTGCGCCATACCAGTAGCCAGTGTGGCGAAACCCTCGGTCATCTTCTGCTCAAGGCTGGCGATGGCCCGCGCTTGCTCCAGTTGGGTTTCCCGCAGGGCGTTGAGGGCCTGGGTGTGGGCGCGCAACTCAGCGCGGACCTCGGACACGTCATGATCGGCGCCGGCTCCCAGCATTCGGGCAGCGTTGGCATCCACGCGGGCCACGCTGGCAGCGGCAACGTCGGAGCTGGTGAGGGTGGCCTGATCGTGTAGCCGAGCGACCTTGCGCTCGACGGTGGCCAGGCGGGTTTCGAAGTCGTGAGTGGAGTCCGGCACGGCCGTGATCCTACCGCTGGCCGCACCTACGCATGAGGCGATCCTGGGATCAGCGGAGGCGGGCGGCGGCGTCTACCAGGGCGTCTACTTCGGCGACGGTGGTGTAGTGGGATAGGGCTACTTGGACTGCGCCACCCACCTCGGCGACGCCGAGGGTGGCGAAGACGTCGTAGTGGCCGACGTCGGCGAAGGCGCATACGCCGGATTCGGCCAGGGCTTCTACGACGTCCCAGCATTTGCGGCCGGAGACGGTGAAGGCTATTACGGGCACCCGGCGCATTGCGTCGCCGAGCACCGTGATGTGCCGCAGTGCGCGTAGCTCGCCGGTGAGGTAGGACAGCAGCCCGGCTTGGTATGCCTTGACTGAGCCCAGCGAGGTGAGCAGCCGCTGCCTGCGGGGTCCCATGGCGGAGTCGTCGAGTCCGGCTAGGTACTCCACCGAGGCGACCAGCCCGGCCAGCATGGCGTGCGGCTGGGGTCCGAGTTCGAGTCGTTCGGGTCCCCGCGCGTTCGGGTCCAGCGCGCAGGACGGCAGCCGGTCGAGCACCCGTGGGTCGCGGAAGGCCAGGGCCGAGACCGGCGGGCCGCCCCACGCCGAGCCGGAAACGGCGATCACGTCGGCACCCATGGCGGCAACGTCCAGCGGCACGAAGGGAGCTGCGCCGGACGCATCGACCACGACCATCGCCCCTACCGAGCGGGCTCGCTCAGCGATGTTGGCGACTTCCGGCCGGGTGCCAACGGCGCTGGAGGCCGCGGTCACCGCCACCAACCGGGTTCGGGGCGACATCAGATCGTCGTACTGCCACGAAGGCAGCTCACAGGTTTCGATGTCCACCTCGGCCCAGCGCACCGTGGCGCCGCAGCGTTGCGCGGCCCGTACCCACGGGGCGACGTTGGCCTGTTGATCGAGCCGGGACAGCACAATCTCATCACCGAGCATCCAGCCCGCGCCCAGTGCGTCGGCCAGCCGCGCCAGCAGTACTGCGAGGCCAGGGCCGAGCACCACCCCGGCAGGGTCCACTCCGACCAGGTCGGCGATGCAGCGACGGGCGGTCTCCACGATCGCCACGCCTCGCTGGGAGGAGGGGAACACCCCACCGGGGGCCGAGACCGGGGCGCGCAGCGCAGCGGCCACCGCCATCGCGACTTGTTCAGGGACCTGCATCGTGGCAGCGCCGTCCAGGTGCACCCATCCGTCGCCAAGCGCGGGAAACAGACCCCGGACCCGAGCGACGTCGAATGCCATAGGCGGATACCGTACGACGGGAGTTTTGGGGATCGGCAGCGGGGCCAGTACCACTCGTCAGCTCCCGCCGGAAACGACTCGTAAGTACCGCGGCGCAGGCGCAGGATGGAGCTATGAGTAAACCGGACGAGCAGCACATCGTCGTGATCGGTGCGGACGGTCAGCCGGTGCATGCCATGCCGATGCCACCTGGCATGACGCTGGATGCCACGCTCGACGAGCAGGACAGCTCGGACGTCGCTGACATGGTCGAGCAGCCGGCCAAGGTGATGCGGATCGGCAGTATGATCAAGCAGCTGCTGGAGGAGGTGCGCGCCGCGCCGCTGGACGAGGCCAGCCGCAACCGGCTGCGCGAGATCCACCAGTCCTCGATCCACGAATTGGAGAAGGGCCTGGCGCCGGAGTTGCGTGAGGAACTGGAGCGGTTGTCGCTGCCCTTCAGTAAGGACGTCACCCCCAGCGACGCCGAACTGCGCATCGCGCATGCCCAGCTGGTCGGCTGGCTGGAGGGCCTGTTCCACGGCATCCAGACCGCGCTGTTCGCCCAGCAGATGGCCGCCCGGGTACAGCTGGAGCAGATGCGCCGCGGTCTGCCCGCCGGGACCACCCCCGGGATGCCGCCTGGCCAGCAAGCGGAGCCAGGCCCCCGAGGCACCGGCCAATACCTGTAGTGAACGCGCAGCTGCTGGATTTGTGACCGATTCGAGACACCGGCGGTCTCTTGCCGCAACTGACCAGCTGACACGCTGGGAGCGATGACGCCGTCGGGGACGCTGCGCGCTGATCCCGGGTTTCGCCGTTACCTGGCGGCCCGGGTGGTGTCGATGGCTGGGACGCTGATCACTGCCGTGGTTCTGCCGGTCTTGGTTTACCGGCTCACCGGGTCCGCGGCTTGGACGGCGGCTGTGGTCGTCGTCCAAGCCCTGCCGCAGCTGCTGGCCCCCTTCGTCGGGTCGATGGTGGCCAGGTGCCGCCACCCCGGTCGGCTGCTGTGCACTGCGGACCTCGTCGGCGGCGCGCTGCTGATCAGCATTCCGCTGGCCTGGTGGAACGATGGGTTGTCCGGTTGGCACGTGCTGGCGGTGGCGGGCGCAGTGCAGGCGGTGTTCGTGCTGCTGGCGCTCGCGCACCCCCGTGCCTTGCAGACCCTGGTCGGACCGGAGCTGACCGCCGCGGGGCGTACCGCTGTGCGCAGCGCGACCGGCCTGGTCGAACTCATGGTGCCGCCGCTGGCTGGCTTGGCCGTCACGATCGTCGCGCCTGCTGGGCTGCTGACCCTGGATGCGGTGAGCTTCCTGGCCTCCGCGCTGCTGGTCAGGGCGGCGCTGGGTAAGGCGGCGCTGGGTAAGTTGGCGCTGGGTAAGTTGGCGCTGGGCAGCCGGTCCGGTGCTGGCGCGCCACCGCCGCCACCCCCGCTGGCACCCCCGCTGGCACCTGCGCGCGGGCGGGTGCGCGCCGGATTGCGGTTCGTGCGGGGCAATGCCGCGGCGCGGAAGGTGGCGCTCGCCGGGACCCTGCACGCCGCGGCGGTGGCCGCCTTCCTGGCGATGCTGCTGCCGTGGGCCGACCGGCAACTCGATGTGCCACCCTCTGGTGACGCGCGGCTGGCCCTGCTGCTCAGCTGCTGGGGGCTCGGCGCGATCGGCGGGTGCGCGCTGTTCCTAGCGTTGGTCCGCTGGCTCGGGCCGGTCCGGCTGGTCCGCAACGGCCTCGTCGTCTCGCTGGCCTGCGGGATCGGCGTGGCGACGGCCACCCATTGGCTGCCCGCTGTGCTGATCGGTCTGGTGTGGGGCGCCGTATACCCGGTGACGGCGAAGGCCGCCGTGGGTTCGCTCGCGAAACTGGCTCGGCCTGCCGTCCCGCTGCTCTGGCGGGGGATCGGGCCTGCGACGGGCGCAGCGCTGGCCGGGGTTCTCGCGGTGTGGAGCACCCCCCGCGCGGGGCTGTTGCTGGGCGTGGTATTGCTCACCGTGGCCGTGTTCGCCGCCTGGTGGGGCACCGCGCCTGGGCCGCCGGGGTCGGTGCCCCACCAGGCAGACGCCCGCGCACACGGCGCCCGCACACCTGGCCTTGGGGCGCGTTCGGAGGGACAGTCGAGAGCCCCGGGTATCCTCGCTGATCGTGCAGCCCACGGTGACGTCGCCAGAGATCGGCCAGGCCCCCGCACCAGCATCCCGTAGCTGGACCAGGGCGTTCGACGACCTGGCAGCCGGTTGGCGGCAGCGTGGGCTGTGGGGGCACCTGGGCTGGCAGGACATCAAGCAGGGTTACCGCCGTTCGGTGATCGGGCCGCTGTGGATCACCATCAGCCTCGCCGTGCAGGCGGTCGGGATGGGCATTCTGTACTCGGCGCTGTTCCAGCAACCGCTGTACTACTTCCTGCCCTACCTCGCCGTCGGCCTGATCATCTGGCAGTTCGTCGCGGCCTGTATCAACGAGGGTGCCGAGGTCTTCATCCGGAACGAGGGCCTGATCAAGCACCTACCTGCGCCGCTGAGCGTGCACATCTTCCGGCTGGTGTGGCGGCAACTGCTGTTCTTCGGGCACAACGCACTGGTCTGGGTCGCCCTGATCCTGATTTTCCCGCGGCCGTTCGGGTGGAGCAGCCTGCTGGCGTTCCCGGCGCTGGCGGTGATCGTGCTCAACGGGGTCTGGGTGGCGATCCTGATCGGGGTCATCGCAACGCGGTACCGGGACATCCCTCCGGTGGCTAGCAGTATCGTCACTCTGATGTTCTTCATGACCCCGATCGTGTGGGACTACCAGCAGCTGGCGAACACGCCCGGCACGGTCGGCGAGCGGGCCCGGCTGGCCGAGCTCAACCCGTTCCTGCACTACGTCGAGATCCTGCGCCGCCCGATGCTAGGCCAGCCCTTCGAGCTCCGGCACTGGGTGGTCTGTCTCGCGATCACTGTGGTGGGCTGGGCGGCGGCACTGCTGGTGCTGCGTAACTACCGTGCTCGAGTCTCCTACTGGGTGTGATCGAACAATAATGGTCTCCATCGACGTCCACGGCGCCTGTGTCGACTTTCCGATCTTCGACGCGAAGTCGAGGTCGTTGAAGAAGGCCGTCCTGGGCACTGTAGGGCGGGCCGGCGGCAAGATCGGAACCGATTCGAAGGTGCCGATCATCGAGGCGCTCCGGGGCATCACGCTGTCGTTGCGCCACGGTGACCGGGTCGGCCTGGTCGGGCATAACGGGGCGGGCAAGTCCACCCTGCTGCGGCTGCTGTCCGGGATATACGAGCCGACCAGGGGCAGCGCGCGGATCGTCGGCAAGGTCGCTCCGGTCTTCGATCTCGGCGTCGGCATGGACCCGGAGATCACCGGCTTCGAGAACATCATCATCCGGGGGCTTTTCCTGGGCATGACCCGTAAGCAGATGGAGGCTCGCACGGACGAGATCGCCGAGTTCACCGAGCTCGGTGACTACCTGTCCATGCCGCTGCGCACCTATTCGACCGGCATGCGGGTTCGGCTCGCGCTCGGCGTCGTGACTAGCATCGACCCGGAGATCCTGCTGCTCGACGAGGGTATCGGCGCGGTGGATGCGGCGTTTCTGGAGAAGGCCCGAGACCGGCTCAACGCGCTGGTCGAGCGGTCCGGGATGCTGGTGTTCGCCTCGCACTCCGATGAGTTCCTCGTCGAGCTGTGTTCGTCGGGGATCTGGCTGGACCAGGGAAAGATCCGCCAGCAGGGCGAGCTGCAGTCGGTGCTGGACCATTACAAGGGAAGGGAACCGTGCTCAGCGGAGGTCGTGGCATGACCGCCGGTGCACCCCGCTTACCCGAAGACAGCGTGGTCGCCGTCGTAGTCACCCGGCACCGCCGTGACCTGCTCGCCAAGTCACTGGCCGTGGTTGCCGATCAGACTCGAGTGCCCGATCACCTCGTGGTGGTGGACAACGGCCCGGATGACCCCGCCAAGGAGGTCGTCGACGACTGCCCGATCCCGTCCACCTACCTGGTCTCGCAGCGCAACCTCGGCGGGGCGGGCGGGTTCGCGCTCGGCATCCTGCACGCGCTGGCACTGGGCGCGCAGTGGGTGTGGCTGGCCGACGACGACGGACACCCGGCCGACGCCGCAGTGCTGGCGACGCTGCTCGACGACGCCCGGCGCCTTGACCTCGCGGTGGTCTCCCCGGTGGTGGTCAACATCGACGATCCCGAGCGGCTGGCTTTCCCACTGCGCCGGGGCCTGACGTGGAAGCGTCAGCGCAGCGAGCTGGGGACCGGGTTCCTGCCCGGCATCGCGAGCTTCTTCAACGGAGCGCTGTTCTCCGCCGAGGCGCTGGACGTCGTGGGCGTGCCGGACTACCGGCTGTTCATCCGCGGCGACGAGGTGGAGGTACACCGCCGGGTGTCCCGCGCCGGGCTACGGTTCGGCACGTCGTTGCGAGCCGCCTATGCCCATCCCGATGGCTCGGCGGAGTTCAAACCGATGCTTGCCGGTTACTTCCACGCGCAGGACCCGGCCGATGACGTCAAGCGGTACTACACCTACCGTAACCGGGGCTATCTGCTCGCCCAGCCGGGAATGCGCCTGATCGGGCTGCTCGAAGTGTTCAGGTTCGGTTTGTACTTCCTGGGCACCAAACGCGACCCGCGGGCCTTTCTGCAGTGGCTCAGGCTACTGCGTCAAGGTCGGTCCGAGCGCTTCTACCGATACCCGATCCTGCACCGGGCACCTCGTCCGGGTGAGGCTCATCCGAGACGGCCAGCCGGGTGACACTGCGTCGATCCCGGGTGGGCTAGCCTCGCCGGGTGCTGACCTCTGGGCACACCGACACCGTAAGCCGCCCGGCCGTACGCGCTGATCAGACCGCGCTGCGTCCCCGTAGCCTCGGTGCGAGTTACCGCGCGCTGCGGTTCGCGGCTGCGATATTCGGGCTGCTCGGTGCGCTGCTTGCGGTGACCGTACCCCTGCTGCCGGTGATCCAGCAGACCAGTGTGATCACCTGGCCGCAGCGGGGGAACCTCGCGCCGGTCAACGCGCCGCTGGCCGCCTTCCAGCCACAGGGGCTGACCGCCACGATCCCCTGCGAGGCGGCCGCCTCGGTGGATGCCAGGTCGCCGTTCCCCGCGCCGGTGCTGGCCACCACCCCGCCCGGGTCGCCCAAGGGTGCGGTCGTGGGAATGGTGCTGCAGGTCGCGGACGGCACGCTGACCCTGATCAGCCGCGGACAGGCGCTGGGCAGCACGCCGGTGCCCCTCGGGCCGTGCCTGATCGAGGTGGCCTCCGACGCCACCGGCACTAGCGCATCGATAACGGGTGCATCGATTGGGGCTTCGGCAGGTTTCACCCAGTTCGTGGACGTCGACCAGGATGTCCGGCCGCAGGTGACCGGGGTCTATTCCGAGCTCAACGAGGCCCTCGACCCGGTGGCCGGGGTGCATGTGGAGATCACCCCGGATACCCGCTTCCAGTCCAGCCTGCACCCGATCAAGCTGGCCGCGATGCTGATCGCCGGGCTCGCTGTGGTGGGCGGCTTACTCGCGGCGCACCGGCTCGACCAGCGGATCGGACGCCGCGCGCCCCGGTTACTGCCGCCAGGCTGGTGGCACCCCACCGGAAGGGACGCCACGGTCATCGCGGTGCTCGCGGTATGGGTGGTCATCGGTGGCATCACCTCCGACGACGGTTACATCCTGACGATGATCCGCACCCGGGCGGAGATGGGCTACGTCGGTAACTACTACCGCTGGTTCGACGTGCCCGAAGCGCCCTTCGGCTGGCCCTACGAGCTGTACGCGCTGTGGTCGCAGGTCAGTACCACGCCGCCGTGGCTGCGGCTGCCCTCCTTCGCGATGGGCGTGGTCAGCTGGCTGCTGATCAGCCGTGAGGTGATGCCCCGGCTGGGCCGCGATGTCCGCCGCAGCGCCGCCGCCGGATGGGCCGCCGCCGCGGTGTTCCTCGCGTTCTGGCTGCCCTACAACAACGGGCTGCGCCTGGAGCCGGTAGTGGCCATCGGCTCGCTCCTCGCGATCTGCGCCGTGGAGCGCGCGGTGGCGACGCGCCGCGTGGTGCCGCTGGCGCTGGGCCTGCTCGCGGCCGCGTTCACGGTCGCCGCTTCGCCGACCGGCTTTATCGCGGTCGCGCCGTTCCTGGTGGCGCTGCGCCCGATCCTGCGACTGCTGCGCAGTCATGCCTCGGTCTCCGGCTGGCCCGCGGTGATCGGGCCGATCCTCGGCGCCGGACTGCTCGTCCTCGTGGTGATCTTCGCCGACCAGACGCTGCGCGGTGTGCTTGAGGCCACCTCGATCCGCACCGCCATCGGCCCCAACCGGTCCTGGTTCGAGGAGCCCATCCGATACCAGGAGCTGTTCAACAACGCCCCGGACGGAGCGCTGAGCCGACGCTTCCCGGTGCTGCTGCTGTTGCTGTGCCTGGGCACCTGTCTGGTGGTGCAGCTGCGCCGAGGCGTCATCCCGGGCGCAGGCATTGGTCCGAGCAGTCGGCTGATCGGCACCGCCGGGGTGTCGCTGGCGCTGCTCGCGCTGACGCCCACCAAGTGGACGCACCACTTCGGGGCGTTCGCTTCGATCGGCGCCGCACTCGCTGCGCTCACCGCGCTGGCGACCAGTGCCAGTGTGTTGCGCTCCGCGCGTAACCGATGGTGGTTCCTCGCTGGCCTGCTGATGATCCTGGCGCTGTCCTGCACCGGACCCAACGCACCCTGGTACGTGTCGCAGTACGGGGTGCCGTGGTTCGACAACGCCCCTTCGATCACGGGCATCCAGGTGAGCACCTTACTGATCGCGCTGGCCGCATTGGCCGCGCTGATCGCACTGATCGAGGGGCTGAGGCATGAGCCAGGCGCTCCGCGACCGGCGGGGCATGGGCCAGGCGCTCCGCGACCGGCGGGGCATGAGCCAGGCGCTGGGCGGCCGCTTCGACATGAGCCGGGCGCGCGGCCCCGGCCGGGCCGCAGCAATGGCAGGCGCCGGGCCTTGCGGATCGGTTCTGCGCCGATCGCGGTGACCTGCGGATTACTGGTGCTCGTCGAGGTCGGAGTCATGATCAAAGCCATGCACAAGCAGCGTGACGGCTACAGCATGGGGATGGCCAATATCGCCCACCTCACCGGATCGAGCTGCAACCTCACCGACGCGGTGGCTGTCGAGCCGAGCAGACGTGCCGGAGCACTGGACCCGGTGCGGCCGACGCTGCTGGCCGACATCCCATTGCGGCAAGGCTTCGACTACAACCACTTCCCACTACCCCCGCCTTCCGAGACTCAGCAGCAGGAGGAGGAGGTCGACATCAGGGGTGACCGCGCCCCGCAATCGGACAACGAGGAGGAGAACCCGCTCGGCCCGTTGCCTCCCGGGCTCGGCGGTGACGACATCCCGGTCTGGAGCAGCTTTACCCACGACGGCCCTGGCACCGGGCACGTGCGCACCACCTGGTACGCACTGCCTGATATCGCTAGGGCCGACATTGCCGGGGCCGAGGGCGCCCCGGTGGTGATCTCGGTCGCAGGTTCACTGTCGCGTACCACGCCGATGCTCGCCGAGTTCGCCCGGCGTAGCGGTGATGGGTTCCAGGTCGTCGATCAGTTCCCGATCAGTGGGCGGGCGACCGCCAATGGGCCCGGCTGGCGGGACTACCGCCTCGGGCTGTCCGGCCGACCCGCCGCCGGTGCGGACAGCGTGCGGTTGTTCGCCACCGACGCCGACGTCACCGACGAGGGGTGGGTGGCCTTCTCCGCGCCCCGAGTGCCACAGCTGGCTCCGATGACCGGTCTGGTGACGCCCACCGTGCCGGTGTTCCTGGACTGGCCGGTGGGCTTCGTGCACCCGTGCGTGCGGCCGTTCGGGATCCGGGACGGTATCGCCGAGATGCCCCGATACCGGCTGGTGGCCGACGAGAGTCTGGCGAACCCCGGCACGGACTGGTCCTCCCAGGGGGCGGGTGGCCCGGTCGGCTGGCTGCAGATCGTGGCCACCGAGCAGGAGGTGCCGACCTATCTTGAGGAGAACTGGAACACCGACTGGGGCAAGCTCACCGTCATCGAGCCGAGGGTGCAGGGCGCCCAGCCGCCGACCGTAGAGTCCGGCACCGCAGTGCGCAGCGGCTGGTGGTCGCCGGGCCCGCTGCGCAGCGGGGGCCAGCCCGCCGAGATCTCCCAACTGGGCCGCTGAGCAGCTTCATCAGCTGAGCGGACGAGCAGGTGGGCCGCTGAGCCATCCCTGGGGCCCGAGAAGTTAAGGGCCCCTCGCGGAAACGAGGGGGGAGGTGTTCCGCGAGGGGCGGCGGATCCGGCTGGGGGTCCCGAACCCGCAACGCCATAGTGCCACTTTGGTACTGCTCCAGGCGAGTGATTCTCGGCGTGGCGTGCAGCGTGTCGTGGCCGCGCGTGCCGTCGGTGGCCCCCTTCGGGGCCTGAATGCACACAATCAGTGACGAAATGTCACCATCAGTGCCGGAAGATGACGGTGCGCTGCACGATGAAGTTGATACAGGTGGCGCAACCCTGCGCGACGATGAAGGCGAGTGTGATCTTGCCCACCATCGGTGCCAGCAGCGCGAGCATCACGGCGTTCACCCCCACCTGGACCGCGAAGGTGATCCCGTACAGCGTCATGACCGAGGCGAACTGGGCGCCGCCGCCCCGGCCCTGGAAGGTCCACCGACGGTTGATCAGGTAAGCGGTGGTGGTGCCGACGACGAAACTCAGTGCCTTGGCCAGGTGCACCCACATGCCAGCGGCCAGCAGCGCCTGATAACTGCCGAAGTCCACGAGCGCGGCGACTCCGCCGACGAGCACGAAACGAGCCAGCTGGGTAGTCAGGCCGAGGTTCGAGCGCCCATCGTCGGCTACTGCGGTCACTCCGAGCTCCTCGCCGGTAGGGATCAGGTCCGAACCAGCAGGGTAGCGCTGGACATCCGGGCTGCCGCCGACAGCGCTCGCCCCGTGCCGCTGTGGCCATTCAGCCGATGGCCAGGCCCACGGCCACCGCCGGAAGGTTGCCCACGCTGCCCACCGGGGTCAGACAGCCGCCACAGCCGATTCGGAATGTCGTGATCGTCTGCGCGCCCTGGGCCAGCACGTCCAGGTACTTACCGTCGGAGGTGATCACCATGTCGATCGGCAGGCTGAAGTCGCCGGTGACGCCAGTGCGGCCATCGGCGTTGAGTGGGGTCAGCTCGCCATTGCTCTTGACGCTGTACCCGGTGATCGAGCCACTCAGCGTGTTGGAGCTGTAGGAGTTGCGGCCATCCGGGGTGTTAACGATCCAGCAGGCGGCACTCTGCCTCGTCGGAACCCCCGCGCTGATGACGGTCAGCTTGCCATTCGAGTCGACCGTATAGGAGGACACTGAGCTGTCATTCACGGACGGGGTCCCCAACTCAGACACAATAAGATGACCCTGTGCGTTGAAGGAAAACCCAAATGGCAATCCTCCGGCCGATGGATTCTCAACCACGGCTCCAGGCCGGCCGTCCTGCTCGACCTGAAAGACCGTGATCCGGCTGGCGGCGAGCTCGGTCACGACCAGTAGGCTGCCGTCCGGATTGAACGCAATCTGCGCTGGACCGGAAACGGCTGCGCTCAGAGTCCGGCCGGAATCCTCAAGCGGTGTCAAGACGCCATTGAGGCCGACCGTGAATCCAGCGATCTGACCCGTACCCACACCGTCAAGGCCGACGGTGCCGGCGAGGTTGTTCACCCCGTTCACCACGTATACCAGGTTGCCAAATGTCGTGACGCTGACTGGCTGCACGCCACCTGAAGGTACTTTGCTCACGAACTGCAGCCCGGTTGCGGTCACCAGGAACGAGGAGACGTCATTACTGCCGGGGTTGACCGCGAACAGGAATCGTCCGTCGTCGCTCAACGTCAAGGCGCTCTGGGAGATCAGTGGTGCGCTTACGCCCCACCCCCCGGTGCGGAAGGCGGGAAGTGGACGGATAACTCCCTCCCCACTCAAGGGCCCAGTGTTAGGCGCAGGTGGGGGCGGAGGCGGGGGCACGGGAGGCGTCAGCGGGAGCAGGTTTCCGCTCGCTTGACGGGCGAAGACCGCGACGGCGTTGCCGTCCGCGGAGTTTGTCAGCGCGTAGACGCGCTCGGTAGATGAAGTGGGCGGTGTGGTCTGGGTCATGGCAATCGAGCTCTCCTCGTGCAATCTGATCTAGGCAGTGTGATCGAGACAGCTACCCACGGCAGCCCCCGATGTGAGATCCGTATGTCAGGAGGAGAGCTCATGCTGACCGTTGATACACCGCCTTGAGATACCGCGTTGAGATACCGCGGGACTGCGTTGGATCGGCGTGGCTGAGTATCAGCGACCGACGGCCCGGCTCTGTTGTTCTACAACGTTCGCAAGGGAGCCCACCGACATGGCCGACATCGCCGTTGACCAACGTGACGACGGTTCACCCGCGGCCGCCGCGACCACGTCGGCAAGCGTCCGGGGGAACCGGGACTTCGTCAAGCTCTGGAGTGGCGAGAGCGTCTCGTTCCTCGGGTCTACGGTCACCGAGTTCACGCTCCCGCTGGTGGCCCTGCTGACGCTGCAGGCCACCCCGTTTCAGGTGGGGCTGCTGACCGTAGCCTGGTCGACTCCCTTCCTCCTCTCGCTCTTCGTCGGCGTCTGGGTGGACCGGCACAGACGTCGGCCGATCTTGATCGGCACCAACCTCGCACGGGCCGTCGCCGTCGGGCTCGTGCCGCTGGCTGCCGTGTTTGGCCTGCTGTCGATGCCGCAGCTCTATGTTGCCGCCTTTGTCCTGGGTGCGTTGACAGTGCCGTTCGACCTCGCCTATCTGTCCTACGTTCCTTCGCTCGTTGATCGGCGGCAGCTCGCCGATGCCAACGGCAAGCTTGTGGCCAGCGCAACACTTGCGGATATCGGAGGCCGGCCCCTCGCGGGATTCCTCGTGCCGTTATTGAGCGCGCCCATTGTGCTGGTGGTCGACGCCGTCTCCTATCTGTGGTCCGCGGCCTTCCTGATGACAATCAGAAAGCGGGAGCCGGAGCCCGTCCTGCCGACCGAACGTCGAACGCTGCGCACGGTCCTGGCCGACATCCGAGAAGGGCTGCAGCTGGTGTTCAGCAATTCTCACCTGCGAGTCCTCGCCGGGGAGGCGGCCACGTTCAATCTGTTTGAGAGCCTCATTCTCGTCATCTTTCCGTATTACGCTATCACCACGCTGGGTTTGAGTCCCGCATTGCTCGCCATCGTGATCACGAGCATGGGTGTCGGCGCCCTCGTCGGTTCCCTGACCGCCAGCCGGTTACAGCGGCGGCTCGGTTTCGGTCGGGCGCTCCTCTTGGCGACGGTTGTCGGGTGCTGCGCGCCGGCTCTGTTGCTCGTCGCCAATGGATCTGGGACCGGGTCTTTGGCGATCATGATTTTGTCGTTCTTGGTCCATGGCGTTGGTTTCGTCGTGGCGAACATCCTGGCGGTCACGTTCCGCCAGTCCGTCACCCCGGACCGCCTCCAAGGACGCCTGCACGCGAGCTACCGGGTACTGATCTATGGGTCGATTCCCGTCGGAGGTTTTCTCGGGGGGGCACTGGGGAGCGCGGTGGGTCTGCTACCCACGTTGGCGGTCGGCGTCACAGGATTGTCCTTGGCGGTTTTCTGGATTCTCCTTTCCTCGATCCGCAAGCTGCAGTCCCTGCCGGACCCGGTCGCTGGCTGAACCAAAGCCCTCCGCCTCGTGTATCAGCGTCTCCGTCTGCGGGTCTTGTAAGCAACAAGAACCATGAGCCGTGTCAGGAGCTGTGGACATCATGAGTGATTTTTCTCGGCGGGTTGAGGGGCTGTCCGTGGCGCAGCGCGCCCGGCTCGCCCGACAGCGCCAACGGGTGGGTATTTCCCGTCGTGCGGTGGGGTTGGATCGGGTGGCTTTGTCGTTTGCTCAGGAGCAGTTGTGGTTCATGGAGCAGGTGGCGCAGGGGGCGTACAACGTTCCGATGGCGCTGCGTTTGCGGGGACGGTTGGACCAGGTGGCGTTGGAGCGGGCATTGGGTGTGGTCATGGCCCGTCATGAGAGTCTGCGGACCAGTTTCGTCGCGGTGGACGGCCGTCCGTTGCAGGTGATCACTGAGCCGATCCCGGTGCCGTTGGGTGTGGTCGATTTAGGTGGGCTTGCGGCGAATCAGCGGGCTGCGGAATTGGTTCGGGTGGTGGCTAGAGAGGGGGCCCGTCCTTTCCGGCTGGAGCAGGGGCCGCTGTTGCGCGTGTTGTTGGTACGGTTGGATGAGACGACCCATGTGCTCGTAATCACGCTGCATCACATCGTCTTCGATGGTTGGTCGGCGGGGATTTTTCTGGCTGAGATGTCGGCTTTGTATGGCCAGTTCGTGACCGGGAATCCGGCGGATCTGGCCGAGCCGACGTTGCAGTATGCCGATTTCGCGTTGTGGCAGCGTGAGTGGTTGAGCGGTCAGCGAGGGGAGCGGTTGGTCGATTACTGGCGTCAGACGCTGGCCGGGGCACCGGTGTTGGAGTTGCCAACCGACCGTCCTCGTCCTGCGGTGCAGTCCTTCGCTGGGGCGGGTGAGTCGTTGGAGATCGGGGCGTCGACGGTGGCGGTGTTACGGGAGTTGTGCCGGGCCCAGTCGGTGACCATGTTCATGATGTTGCTGGCCGCTTATGGGGTGTTGTTGTCTCGTTACAGTGGTCAGGACGATGTGGTGGTGGGGACGCCTAGCGCGAACCGTAACCGTTCCGAGATCGAGCCGTTGATCGGCTATTTCGTGAACATGCTGCCGGTGCGTATCGACCTGTCCGGTGATCCCACCTTCGTCGAGCTGATCGGGCGGGTCAAGGCGGCGACTACGGGCGCATACGCGCACCAGGACCTACCGTTCGCCAAGATCGTGGACGTACTCCGACTCGAAAGGGACCCCAGCCGCTCTCCACTATTCCAAGCCAGCTTTGCCTTGTACCCTTGTTCACCGGCGATGAACTGGGCCGACGGGTTGCAGCTGGAAGCTCTGCCCGACGCTATACCGTCCACGACGGCACAGAACGACCTGATTTTTTCGCTCGAGGAGCGGGCGGACGGCGGTCTGCGGGCCAACGCGCAGTTTGCGTCTGTGTTGTTTGTGGGCGTTTGGATGCGGCAGCTGCTGGGGCATTTTCGGGTGTTGTTGGAGGGGGCGGTAGCGAATCCGGGCGCGCGGGTGTCGGAGTTGCCGTTGTTGACCCAGGGGGAGCGGCGACGGCTGTTGGTGGAGTGGAATGCGACTGAGGTGCCGGTGCCGTCGGGGTGTCTGCATGATTTGTTCGAGAAGCAGGCGGCGGCCAGGCCTGATGCGGTTGCGGCGGTGGCGGACGGGGAGAGCGTGTGTTACGGGGAATTGAATCGTCAGGCTGATCAGGTGGCTGGTTATCTGCGGGTATTGGGGGTGGGCCCAGGGGTGTTGGTTGGCGTGTGTATGGGTCGCTCGTTGCGTCGGCTGGCGACGGTGTTGGGCGTACTCAAAGCCGGTGGGGCGTATGTTCCGTTGGATCCGGCGTATCCGACCGAGCGGCTGGGGTTCATGGTCGCTGATTCCGGGGCTGCGGTGGTGTTGACCGAGCAAGCGACGGTCGCGGCTTTGGGTGATCTGCCCGCGGTGGGTGATCTGCCCGCGGTGGGTGATCGACGGAGTACCGCGACGGTGGTGTGCCTGGATACCGAGTGGGCGCGGGTGGCCGGTTGTGGCGATATGGTTGCGTCCGCCCGGGTCGGGGCGCGTGATCTGGCGTATGTGATTTACACGTCGGGGTCGACGGGTCGGCCCAAGGGGGTACTGATCGAACACCGGTCGGTGGTGAATTACATTGTTTCGCAGGTCGCGGAGTTCGAGATGGGGCCTGCGGATCGAGTGTTGCAGCTGGCGTCGTTGAGTTTCGACGTGTCGGTGTTTGAGATGTTCGTGACATTGGCGTCGGGAGCGACGTTGTGTCTGGCGACCGAGGAGGTGCTGGGGTCGCCGTGGCGGCTGGCGGGTCTGTTACGAGACCAGCGGGTCAGTGTGGCGTTGCTGCCTCCGCCGGTGGCGGGTCTGCTGGCTGGGGAGGCCGACGGTTTCACCGATCTGCGGACCGTGATCGTGGGTGGAGAGGCGTGTACCGCTGAGTTGGTGCGGGCATGGGTGCGTCCCGGTCGGCGTTTTTACAATGGTTATGGTCCTACCGAGTCGACGGTCGCGGTGACTCTGGCGCAGTGTCGGGGCGATGAGCCGGTGCCGCCTATCGGTCGGCCGATGGCCAACCAGCAGGTGTATGTGCTGGATCGGCATCTCCATCCGGTGCCGGTGGGTGTGGCCGGGCAGTTGTATGTGAGTGGGGTCGGGTTGGCCCGGGGGTATCTGAACCGGCCGGAGTTGACCGCTGAGCGGTTCATCCCGCATCCATTTGTGGCCGAGCCCGATGCCCGGTTGTATGCGACAGGTGACCTGGTGCGGTACCTGGCTGATGGGAATCTGGTGTTCCTGGGCCGATTGGACGATCAGATCAAGATCCGTGGGTTCCGGGTGGAACTGGGGGAGATCGAGGCGGCGCTTCGGGCTTGTCCGGGAGTGGTGCAGGCGGTGGTGGTCGCCCGCGACGACCTCGGTGGGCAGCGCCAGTTGGTCGGGTATGTCACCGCCGATGCCGCACTGGTCGGGCAGGTGAGTCCGGCCGGGTTGCGTCGTGACCTTACTGGGCGGTTACCCGGATATATGGTGCCCGCGCATGTGGTGGTGCTGGCCGCTCTGCCGTTGACGCCGGCAGGCAAGCTGGACCGTAAGGCGCTCCCGGCTCCTGTTCTGGCGGCTCCGGTCCTGGGCGGTGACGGAGACCAGTCGGCCCCCCGCACGGTCGTGGAATCGCTGATCACCGATCTGTTCGCCGAGGTGATCGGCGTCGGTCAGATTGGAGTCGACGACGGTTTCTTCGATTTAGGTGGCAACTCCTTGCAGGCCATGCAACTACTGTCCCGCCTCCGCGATACATTCGATGTCGAAGTCGATGTCACCGATATCTTCCAAGCCCCCACCGCCACCACCCTTGCCGAGCTGCTCCACACCAAGCACGGGGTCAGCGACGAGAGCCTGGGCGACGACGCAGCGCTGGCCGAGCTAGCCCGACTCTCCGATGAAGAGGTGGCCGTGCTATTGGCATCGTTGGAGGAGCCGGGAAGCAGCGATACACCGATGTACATAACGCCTCTGCACATGACTCAGGGCGCTGAGCGGGATCCACTCTTCTTCGTACATGCGGTGGGCGGGACGGTGCACGCATATGCCCAGCTGGCCGCTCACCTGGCTGACACCCGTGCCCTTTACGGCATTGAGGCCGCGGGGCTGCGGGAGGGTTCGACGCCGCGTGCATCGGTCGAGGACATGGCCTTGGCCTACTTGCAGGCGATCCGGCAAGTACAACCCCACGGCCCCTACCGGCTCGGCGGATGGTCGATGGGAGGGCTGGTGGCGTTTGAAATCGCTCGCCGACTGGAGACGGCTGGTGAGGAGATCGCACTGCTGACGCTGCTCGATACCGCCTTCCCGAATCCACTTTGTCCACCGATGTCCGAGAACGTGCTGGCCGCTGTCTATGCGGCCGACGCAGCGGCCGGCCTGGGGCTGCCGTTTGATCCTCCGCTCGATTTCAGCTCATGGCCGGTGGCGGACCAACTGCGCTGGACGGCCGAGCGGCTGGGCACCTCGGCGCCAGAACGCGAGGGCCAGCCGGGGGGCGAGCTGGCGCGGCGCTTCGAGGTGTTCAAGGCCAATGTGATGGCCGCCATTCGGTACCGGCCTCAGACGGTGCATGCGCCGACGCTGGTAATCGACGCTGCCAACTCCCCCAACCGCCCGGAAGCCTGGGCAGACGCGGTGCAGGGCGAGTTCACGGTCGTGCGGGTGCTCGCAGATCACTACACGCTGCTCACACCTCCTGCAGTGCAGGACGTGGCGGCGGCGCTGCGGGCAGCGTTGTCGCAGGGGCCTCTCAGCGTATCTGCGGAAAATTTCGGCTCTCTATGAAGTAGTGAGCGTCGGTCTTGGCGCCTGACGCCGAGAAGAAGCTGAGGAGAACATGATGTTGCTGCAGAAACTGGAACCGGGCCAGTGCGTGCCGGAGTGTGGCATCCTATGCCAGCCGCTCACACTGACGGACCCTTCTATCGGGGCGCCGTTCAAATCGATGTGGTGTGTGATCGAGCCCGGTTCCTCCTCGGATCCTGACCAACACGAGCAGGCCGAGATGGTCGTTGTCGTGGCGGGCGATGCGGTGATTGTGACCGCTGACGGGATGGTGGACGCCTCTCCCGGCACGGTCGTGCACCTGCCACCCAATTCCTGTCACATCGTCCATAACCCTTGCCCGGACCAACCCTTGATCCTGCTGAGCGTCTATTGGTTCATCGACCAGCGATCGAGCGTCACTGCTAAAGGCGAATGAACGATGTCGACAAGACAACGCCACGTCTTTGTGACGGCGTCACCTCCCACGCCGAACGGCGACCTACACCTCGGGCACCTGTCGGGCCCGTACCTCGGCGCCGATGTGCTGACGAGGTACCAGAAGTTACGGGGTGCGCGAGCCCGCTACGTCGTCGGCACCGACGATAACCAAAGCTACGTCCCGCTCAAAGCGATTCAGGATGGTGTCAGCCCCGAAGCCGTGGCCGCGGATTATGGGGATACGATCGAGCAGACCCTGCGCGCCGGGATGATCGAGCTTGATCACTACGTCCGGCCGCTGCGTTCCCCGCACCACGCATGGTGCGCGCGGGAGCTGGTTCAACAGTTGTATCGCAGTGGTGTTCTTGTCGATCAGGAGGCGCTGGCGCCGTACTGTGAGCAATGCAGTCGCTTCCTCTGCGAGACGTTTGTCAGAGGTAGCTGCCCGCACTGTGGATCAGCTGCCGATGGCAACGTCTGTGAGCAGTGTGGCCGTCCCAACAGCGGCGCCGATCTGGTGGAGCCGACCTGCAAGCTCTGCGGCCAGGTCCCGGTTTTTCGCTCCCTTCGGCGGCTGTTCTTTCCGATTTCCCGTTTCACCGATCGATTGCGACGTTACTGGGACCGGGTGCAGATGCCACCGCACGTCCGTGCCTTGTGTGAGGCCGTGGCCCGTGCGGGGCTGCCGGACATCGCTGTGACCCATCCCAGCTCATGGGGCCTGCCGGTACCGGTCGAGGGATATGATGATCAGCGGATCAACCCGTGGTTCGAAATGGCCCCCGGCTACCTGGCGAGCGCGGCCGACTGCCGCGGGGAGCCGGTGTCCGAATTGGCGGATATCGCCGAAGCGTGGAACAGCGCTGGCGCGGACGAGGTGGTCCAGTGCTTTGGCTACGACAACGGATTTTTCCATACCGTCCTGTATCCTGCGGTCTTCATGGCGCTCGGCGGCGTTCGGCTCCCGGACGTCTTCGTCATCAACGAGTTCTACCGGTTGGACGGCGCCAAATTCTCGACCAGCCGCAAGCACGCCATCTGGGCGAAGGACTTCTTGGCAACGGAACCGGTCGACGTAGTCCGCTATTATCTTTGCCACGACCGGCCCTCGGCGCGGCAGACCAATTTCACCCTGAGCGGATACCACGATGTGGTGGACCGAGAGCTGATCGGAACGTGGCAGGAGTGGCTCGACGAACTCAGCCAACGCCTGATCGACGAGTTCGGCGGGCGCAGTCCGGTCATCGGTGACTGGAGGCGCGACCACGATCACTTCTTGCGGTATCTGAAGGACACGGTCGCGGCGGTCGCGGACACCCTGGAGGCGGCCCAGTTCGCCCCGGACCGGACGGTACGACTGCTGGGCGAGCTCGTTCGCACCAGTCGGGACTTCGGGCGCTCCTGGGATCACACCCGGGCGGCGGCGGGTTGCGAAGGCCACCGCCAGACCGCGCGGGCACTGGAGTACACCGCCGCCAAGGCACTGGCCGGCCTCGCCTACCCGATCATGCCGAGTTTCGCCGAGAAGCTGTGGCGTGATTTGGGGTGCGCAGGCACGCTCGTCGATCACGGGTGGCCGGAGCCGGTTGAGGCGGCGCCGTCGGTTGAGGCGGCTCAGTCGGTTGCGGTGACCATCAACCGCTCCTATTTCCGCCGCGTGCCGACCCTGTATTTTCGTCAGCCGACCCTTTGTTCGCACAGTCCGAACCAGGATTTGCGGCCGAACCAGGATTTGCGGCCATGAGCGCGCCGAGAGTGGGCGTCATCGGTGCGTTCAGCGGCCCCAGGTCCTCGTGGGGGGACATCTTCCTGACCAGTTTCAAGGCTGCGCACGCCGAGGAGTCATCGATTTCGTGGATCTTCTGCGACGACGCGGGCGATGAGAGCGCCGCCGAGGCCATCGCGCTCGATCTGGTCGCTCGCGACGCGGTGACTGTGGTTGGCCACTATGCCAGCTTCGGAGCGTTGCGGGCCCTCCCGCACTATCGGGCCGCAGGTGTCGTGCTGCTTGCGCCCGCCGCCACTCATCCCGATGTGACGCGACATGGTGCGGGTCTGGCCCTGCGCCTCTGCGCCGTCGATACGGCTCAGGTCGGACTCCTCCGGGAGCTCTTCGGCGAGGTGCTGGGGAGCCGCCAGGTGCTGGCGGTCCACGATTCCACCGAGTACGGGTCGGCCCTGGCCACCAGGCTGGCCGGGGCACTGCCTCCCGGGCGTGCTCGGCGCCTGCACCTCGACGAGCTCGCGCTGCACTGGGAGCTGAGCTCAGACTATGACGCCGTCTTCTTCTCGGGAGCCCATGTGCACGGGGCGCGGCTGCTCCACGAGCTGCGTGCGCACGGCTTTGCCGGTCACTTCGCTGCCTCCGACGATGCGCACATTGATGAGTTCATCGAACTTGCCGGAGCGGCGTCGGAGGGCGCCTGGGTCGTGCGCTCCCAACCCACCTTCGCCGACACGACCAGGATGGCATTCGAGTTGGTGATCGCTGCGCTGGAGCGCGCGCCCGCGGCCCGTGGGGCGCAGCTGGCCGCGGTCCTGCGCCGGTCCTTGCCGGGCGTGCGGTTCGATGAGGCGGGCGAGCACCTGGGGGCAGGCTGGGCGCTGTCGCGTATCGAACGGGGCGCGTTCTGCCCGTTCCCGGGACGGTGAGTTCTCCTATGGCGAGCCCCACTATGGCGAGCCCCCGCATTGCCATAGTGGGGGGCGGGGTCGGTGGCGCGGCCATCCTTGAGGCGCTGACGCGGGCGGGTATCGGCCAACTCACGTTGTTCGAGAAGGAATACGCCTCGGCAGGCGCCACTGGGCTTTCCGGCGGCCTCGTTCGTGTTTACCACACCGACCCTTTCTTGTCGAATTTAGCGGCGGAAAGCGTACCGGGGCTGCGCCTGTTGGACCGGGCATTGTCCTCGTCGATCGGATATGTCCAGGCTGGTTCGTTGTACCTGGAGGCTGACCACCGCGTGCCGCGAATGCTGGAAGAGGTCGAGCGCCTGCGGGAGTGCTGCGATCGGCCCCCCTACGAGTGGCCACTACGGGTGTTGCTGCCCGACGAGGGCAAGGCGCGCTTTCCCGCCTTCGAGTGGGCGGGAGTCGGCGCCGCCGTCTACGAAGAGCTGGCCGGCTACGCCAGCCCCCGCCAGACCACGAAGGCGTTGCTGAACCTGGCCATTTCCAGAGGAGCAGAGGTGGCCGAGGGGATTCCGGTGATCGAGATCCAGACGCGCAGGGGCCGCGTCGTAGGTGTCCGTCTGGCGTCGTCGTCCTTCGCTCCCGACGTGGTAGCCGCCGATATCGTGGTGGTGGCGGCCGGAGCCTGGAGTCGTGATCTCCTGAAGGGCCTGGGGCTGGCGGTGCCGCTGCGAACCAAGCGCATTCAATACAATTTCCTTCGGGTTGCCGGCGCGCCCCGGCATCCCGCATTCATCGATGACACCACCGGCGTCTACGGACGACCCCACGAGCTGGACACATCGCTGATCGGCATGGGGCTCGACGAGTGGGATGTCAGCCTGGGTCCAACGGCGATCAACCCGGTGACTAGCGCGGCCATTCACGACGCTGCTATCCAACGGGCACCGTGGCTGAAAGGCGCGACGGTCGCGGGCGGAGTGAGCGGTTTCGATGCTTACACGCCTGACGGGCACGCTCTGCTCGGGTTCGACGACCAGGTCCAAGGGCTGTTCCTCGCCACTGGGTGGAGCGGCGGCGGGTTCAAGATGGCGCTAGGCATCGGCCAGCGAGTGGCTGCCGCACTGACCGCGTACATCGGTGCCTGACCCGAAGCCCAGCCGGAAGAATGACCGAGCCGCCCAGGGTGGACTGCAGTACGGGCGCAGAATCCGGTCGGAGAGCAGACCGAGGCAGCTCAGATTCGGGAAGCCTGGACCTTGTTGCAGGCCGGCGAGCATCGGCAGGTGCAGCCGAGGGTTCAAGTTATGTACCGCCAGGTCCGGCTCGATCGCCTGTTTGACGGTTTCCCCGTTCCCCGCCTGCTCGCAGGAAACGCTGAGGGCACTGGCCAACTCGGCCCGAGCTCGGTCGGTGAACAGAGACTCGAACCACATAGGATCGAAGCCGGTAGCGACCACGACGTAGTCGTACCGCAGCGCATGCCTGCGGCCGTTGTACTCGATGTGGACATCAACCTCGGCGACGGGGGAACCGTCAATTAGGCTGGCGACGGGGGAACCGTCAATTCGGACGACTTCGCCCGCCACAGTGTGTACATTCTGGGCCTGAGCGAGCAGGTTGTTGGCGTGGATCGAGAACACCCCTCGGTCGGTCCTCCGCACGAATTCCTGGCGGTGCTCTGTGGTGAGCGACACCCAATTGCTGGGGTTCGAATAGAGGTGGTTCTCCTCGAAGCTTTCGCCTCGGGAGTAGGCCATGCCCTGCCTGCTGCAGATGTCGATCGACGACCCCTGGGGCAGCACCTCGAGCAGTCCCACGACCGCGGCGGCGGCGGTCTCGCCGCTGCCCACCACACAGACCCGCATCGGCCGATCGATGTTGCGAAAGCGGTGGTGTTCGCGCCACAGCTGCCGTCCGTCGGTTATCTGAGCGGACATCGGGCCAGGTGCGGAACAGTAGCCCGGGATGTCCGCACGCGGCAGGCCTGGCCCGGTGATCACCAGAGCGTCGCCGTCCACGCAGTCCCGCTGGCCGTCCCGCTCGTAGGTCAGGCGCCAGCGGCTGCCGGATAGATCGATCTTCGTCACCCGCCCGATTCTGAGGTCGAGACCAACCCGATCCGCCACCCACATCAGGTACTGTGCCCATTTTAGGTGCGATGGGTGCGGACGCCCACGGTCGATCCAGCTGGCGTACGTCATTGCGCCGTCGCCACCGCCCATCAGATAGGAATCCCACGAAAATTGCCGCATCCACTCATTCACGGCCTGATTTGCCGAGTCCCAGTTGTCCGACGCATAGGGAAAGCCCACATCCTTCTCGGGAAGAGTGCCAAGAAGCTGTCGACCGTCGGTGTAGCCGTTCTGCCCTGTCCAGTTGGCGGCCACCCCTATCTCGTCCACCACGACCACCTCGGGGACCTGCCAGCCCAGCGCCCGCAGCACAGCCTGCTTTGCGGCGATTCCCACGCCCTTGGGGCCGGCGCCAATAACGACCAAACGTCGTTGTCCCCGCCAACTCGGCACCTTCCGAGCGTCCTGTTCTGACCGTTCGAACGCGTACACGTTGTGCCCTCCATCCGTGGAACGCCAGAATTCGTCGCGACCGCTGAAAAAATGACGATCTGTCGTGTCCGGCATATTTATGAGCGTTCGAGACCAACACTGATACACGTGAGCTGTTCGTTGAGGGCGGCGATGGCATGGCGGAGGTCGGCGGGGGAGGCGGCGCCGTAGCCGAGGACGAGGCCGCGATCGCGGGGCTCGGCCTTGTGGTGGTAATCAGCCAGACCTGTCAGCAGGATTCCTGCCTCGGCGAGCCGATCGACGACGCCACGTTCGTCGACGTCGGGGGCCAGCCCCAGGACACCGTGCAGTCCGGCGTCCAGACCGCGCAGGATCAGGGCGGTGGGCTTGAGGAGCTCGAGGAGGAGGTGGCGTTTGGCTGCATAAGTGCGTCGCATGCGGGCGATGTGACGGGCCAGCGCGCCGTCGGCGAGATAGCTGACGAGCGCGGCCTGGACGATATGAGGTACGCGATAGCCGTCGGCTTCTTGTTGGCGGAGGAGCTGGTGGTGTATGTGGGGCGGTGCGAGGAGATAGCCGACGCGCAATGAGGGGCTGAGGACTTTGGACAGGGTGCCCAGGTAGGCGACCTGATCGCGGTCGATCGCGGCCAGCGCCGGAAGAGGTGGGACGTCGAAGCGGAACTCGCTGTCGTAGTCGTCCTCGATGACCAGGCAGCCATGGGTGCGGGCCCAGCCAAGCAGATCGAGTCGCCGGGCCGCAGACAGCCGCCCACCCAGCGGATACTGGTGCGCGGGAGTCACGTAGATCGCCGTCGGGGCCGGTGCAGTGGTGGGCAGCAGCTCGGTGACCAGGCCCGCTTCGTCGACGGGCAGCGAGACGATGCGGGCGCCGAGCCCGCCGAAGATCCGGTAAACGGCGGGGTAGCCAGGGTCCTCGATGCCCACCAGGCGGTCCCCCCGGACGGCGGTCAGGAGTTCAAGGCCGGCCCGGATGCCGGTGGTGACGATGACATCGGAGGCGGCGCAGTGCAATCCTCGGAAGCGTTGCAGGTGGGCTGCGATCTCGTGGCGCAGTTCGGGCAGCCCGCTGGCGGGGCCTTGGTCAGCAGGGGGTGGGCGGTCCGCGGCTGACCGCCAGGCCCTTCGCCAGTCCGGTCCGGCGAGCGTGGAGGTGTCCGCGCGGCCAGGTCGCAGGTCAATGACCGTCCGGCGCGGAGCCCGGTCCGCAGTCACCTGACCGGGTGGTGGTGATCGGGAGTCCGGGCGGGGGGTCCGGAGATCGGGGCAGACGTAGGTGCCGGAGCCGTGGTGCCCTTCGAGATAGCCCTCACCGCTCAGCTCGGCGTACGCGGCAAGGGTCACCGTGCGCGACACGGCGAGCCGCGCGGCGAGGGTGCGGCTGGACGGCAGGCGTTGCCCGGGCCCCAGCTCGCCGCTGTGCACGGCGGCGCGGAGCCGGTCGGCGAGCTGGCGGTGCAGGGGGAGATCGTCTGCCGGGTCAAGCGACACCGGGAACTCGAGCTCGGCGAGTGATCGCATCGCCTGGGCACCTCTGATCGCGAAGTGGTCATCGTAACTGGGGCCAGAGTGGCTCTGGCGTAAGGCCACCCGAGGGGTGAGCCTGCCACTATGGGTTCATTGCCGACAACCGCCGCGACTCAGGTACGGCGCCACGCCGAGCGGCAGAGCACGGACCGGCTGGAGCGCGACGCGATCCTGAGCCAGGCGTATGTGGCGTCCGTGGCGTGCTGTGTCGAGGGCAGGCCGCTGGTGTTGCCGTTGGCCTGCGCTCCGGACGGGGAACGACTGCTGCTGCACGGTTCGACCGGGTCACGGCTGGTGCGCCTGGCTTCGGCGGGTGCACCGCTGGCGGTAACCGTGACGCTGCTCGACGGGCTGGTCTACGCCCGCTCGCTGTTCAACAGTTCGATGAACTACCGCTCGCTGGTCGCCTACGGCTGCGCCCACGTGGTGCAGGGCGCGGAGAAGGTGACTGCGCTGCGAGCGTTGTCCGAGCATCTGATGCCGGGCCGGTGGGACGAGGTGCGGGCGCCGACCACCCGCGAACTCGCGGCGACCGGGGTGCTGGCTCTGCCGCTGGATGAGTGCTCGGTCAAGATCCGCCGAGGTGGTCCCTCCGACGACGCCGAGAACGATGCCCCGGTATGGGCAGGCGTGCTCCCGCTGCACACCGTCGCGGGCGAACCACAGCCCGCCGCCACGCTGCACCCAGAAACCCCAACCCCCACCTCAATCAACAACATGATCACCCGCCTCGCCCAGGCCGCCCCCGCCATTCGGAGCCGAATCGCGGTCCCGGGCACCCCGTAGACCGCTATTCGGAGCCGAATTGCTATTTTCGGCTACGGAGCAGGATGATGGGCGGGGTGGGGTGGGCTTGGTTCGGGCGATCGTTGGGTTTGTGAAATTGACGTTCGACTGTCGCGTTGTGCTGTAGTGTTGCAACGTGCCTTTTCCAGTTTCACGCAAGCGTGTCGACACCCTCGGCCAGCAAGTCGCCGCACGGGGTTCGATCGGCGACGAGCATCATGATCTCTTCCTTCAGATCCTAGAGCACTATCAAGAACTCCTCGACAACGTTGCGGAGCAAGTCTCCAGTCTCGGCTACGAGCCGCCGACGCGCGTCAAGACTACGGGTACGCTCATCGAGAAGCTGAGGCGAGAGCATGGAATAAAACTGTCGCGCGTCCAGGATGTTGCGGGAGCTCGCATCGTGGTGGGCCGACTCAGAGCACAGCAAGATCAAGCTGTAGCCGAGATCTGTGCGTTGTTCGAAGGAAAGCAGCGTGAACCGCAGGTCATCGACCGTCGTGCCCACCCAAGTCATGGCTATCGGGCCCTGCACGTCATCGTTTACCCCGAGGGAATCCCGGTTGAGATACAAGTCCGCACAACCCTTCAAGACATGTGGGCACAGCTGTTCGAGAACCTCGCGGACCAGTGGGGACGCCAAATTCGCTACGGTGGTGAACCCGAGTCTCCCACCCAGTCGGTTTCAGTGAAGCTCGACAACTTCGGACGGTCATCAGGAGATTACCCGAGTAAATCTCCTGAACTACATTCGGCGATTGAGCGATGACATCGATTCTTATGAGTCGAGAACTGTAGTTTTACTGCCCCGGCGCTGGGCGCCGTTCAGCCATGAACGGTTTATTTCGACGCCCCTGACACTGCAATGGCACATCGGTGGAAGATTCTGTTCCGGTTGACCAAACCTTGGAGCCCCCTGCTGTTCGGCTTCGCTGACCAGACGCTGGCGTCGGTAGCGGAGGCGACCAGGGTCCGCACGCTGATCGGGGGTGACCCGCCCTGGCACCGAGGTCGAGCGTTCGCGAGCCTGCTGGTATGGATCACCGTGCTCGGTGCACCGGGCATCTCGGTGCACCGCGCGGTCATGGCGGGCTGGCAACGTCCCGGGCACCTGCACTGCACGTGCACGTGCCCGGGGTCGACGGCGTGAGGGGATTTTCAACCAGTCCGGTAACGGTGTCGGTTGCGGCGCAGCGTGCGGCGCAGGCGCTGATAACTTGGACGGTCGGCCCCTCCTGTGGCCACCATTCCCGCCGTCGATACCGTCGCGAAGGTTGGACCGCTTGACGAACTACCCCGATGCCGCCATCCACACCAACTGTGATGAGGAGCTCGCCGCCGAACAGGACTACGTGTCAATGCTCTACCGGCAGCTCGACGAGCGCCGCCGCTACACCGCAGGTCGGCTCGCCGACGTGCTCCGGACACCCACCACCGGCACCCCCCAGGGCCGGACCGAGCGTGACGCTGCCGCGGCGATGTACAGCGATCAGCTCGTCGCGCTGGACGGCGTCGAGCAGGGCCTGTGCTTCGGACGTCTGGACCTCGACGGCACCAGCGACGGTGACGTGCTCCGATACATCGGGCGGCTCGGGCTGCTTGATGAGGAACGGGAGTACGAGCCGCTGCTCATCGACTGGCGGGCCCCCGCGGCGCGTCCGTTCTACACCGCGACCGCCGCCTCGCCCGAAGGGGTGCGCCGTCGCAGACACATCCGGACTCGAAGTCGCACCGTGCTCGCCATCGACGATGAGGTGCTCGATCCCAACTCCCCGCAGCCGACGCATTCGGGCGCAGGAATCACGCTGACCAGCGAGGCGGCACTGCTGGCTGCGCTCGGCGCGAGCCGCACCGGGCGGATGTCCGACATCGTCGCGACCATCCAGACCGAGCAGGACCGGATCATCCGGGCGAAGCCCCAGGGTGTGCTGGTGGTGCAGGGCGGGCCGGGCACCGGCAAGACCGCGGTAGCCCTGCATCGCGCGGCCTACCTGCTGTACACCCACCGCAGACAGCTGGCCAAGCGGGGTGTGCTGGTGATCGGGCCCAACTCGACGTTCCTGCGCTACATCGGGCAGGTGCTGCCCTCCCTCGGGGAGACCAGCGTGTTGTTGTGTACCGTCGCCCAGCTGTACCCGGGGCTGCATGCCCGTGGCGTCGAATCCGCCGAGACCGCCGCGGTCAAGGGTCGCGCGGAGATGGTGCAGGTGGTGGCCGCAGCGGTCCGGGACCGCCAGGAGGTCCCCACCGCACCCATCGAGTTCACCATCGACGGACACCGGATTCGGTTGGACCAGCAGCTGTGCAGCCTGGCCCGAACTCGGGCCCGGCGCTCGCGGCGTCCACACAACGAGGCTAAACGGATCTTCCATCGCGAGGTGGTCTCGGCGCTGGCCGAGCAGATCGCCCGTGGACTGAGCCAGCAGCTGCTGGGCCAGCAACTGCTGGATCGGGGCGAGGTCGCCGATCTCAAGGCCGAGCTGCGAGACAGCGCTGAGCTCGCTGCGGCGTTGGACGAGCTATGGCCGATGCTCTCACCGCAGCGGCTACTCACCGAGCTCTACAGCTGCCCGCAACGGTTGGTCACCGCCACCCAGCGGGTGCTGACCCCCGAGGATCGCGACCTGCTGGCCCGCCCCGCTCCTGACCCGGCAACCGAGCCGGACCAGGTCTGGACCCCCGCCGACGTGCCGCTGCTGGATGAGGCCGCTGAGCTGCTCGGCTCCGACGGCAGCGCGGAGGCCGCACAGGAGGCCGCGGCGCTGCGCGAGGAGCTGCAGTACGCGCAAGGCGTGCTGGACATGCTCGACCTGGAGGAGGACCTGGATCCCGAGTTGCTGCACGCCACCGACCTCATCGACGCCGACCGGCTGGCCGACCGCCAGCGCAGTCGCCGCTACGAGAGCACCGCCGACCGCGCGGCCGCCGACCGGACCTGGACCTACGGCCACATCATCATCGACGAGGCGCAGGAGCTCTCGCCGATGGCCTGGCGGGTACTCATGCAGCGCTGCCCCAGCCGGTCGATGACGGTGGTCGGCGACATCGCCCAGACCGGGGACCGGGCAGGCGCGAGCTCCTGGCAGGAGGTACTCGGGCCCTACGTCGCGCAGCGCTGGCGGCTGGAACAGCTGACGGTCAACTACCGCAACCCAGCCGAGATCGCGGAGCTGGCCGATCGGGTACTGACCGCACTGGACGTCGGCATCGCCCCGCCGCAGTCGGTGCGCAGTACCGGCGTGCCACCGCGTTTTGTGCGGGTCGTGGCTCTGGCTGACGAACTGGTTGAGGTGGTCGCCACCGAACTCGCCGCCGTGGGCGATGGTCGGCTTGCGGTGCTCGGGCCCCGCGCCCAGCTCGGCGAGCTGGCCAAGGTGATCGAGGCGGAGGTTCCCGGCCCGGTCGGGACCTCCGACGGTGACCTCGACGCGCCGGTGACCGTGCTGAGCGTCGCCCAGGCCAAGGGTCTGGAATTCGACGCCGTCGTGCTGGTCGACCCGGCAGCGATCCTGGCCGAGTCACCCCGCGGCCTGGGCGACCTCTACGTCGCCCTGACCCGCTCCACCCAGCGGCTGGCCATCGTGCACCCGGGCGAGCTCCCCGAGGTGCTCGTCCGCTGATCCGTGCCACGCACCTGTCCACCTGTGCCGACAATGTGGTGGAGACCAACCGTGTGACCTGCGAGAACTGCACGCACTAGGTAAAGTGACCGGAAAGAAACATGTATGTATCACGCAACGGTCCCCAGCTGTCTTCCTTCTGACTGCTGCACAGGTAGCAGCGAACGCTGCACGGCCCGTGGGCCGTGAGCGGTGCGGAGGAGGTGGCACGATGCGGTTCCCGAACCCTACCGCCGTCACGTGCCTGACCTGTGGACAGCCGACCGTCATCGCCGAGACAGCGCTTGGCTCCATGCGGGTGCACTGCGGCACCTGGCGCACGCAGTGCGACACCAAGGACGTCGTCCCCAAGCGCGACCCCCGGTACTCGACCAGCTCGGCTGCGCTGGACGCGGACACCGACCAGGACCAGGCAGCCTGACGCCTTCGCCCATTGAGACGGCGTAACGGGGGCACGGTCATTTCAAGATTAAGTATCGGGTGAGGTGAGTGACCCACCGCTGCTGGATCTCGTGGGTTTCTAGAGCCGCCGAATTCGATACCAGAGCTGTCACACGGACCTCGGACAGCTCTGCTGTCGAACTCGGCGACAGCAGAGCGGGCGGGGTGGGATCGGAGCTGGTCAGTGTTAGACCAGGGCAATACCGTAGTGGTCTCGGTGGCATGGGTCGGCTTCCACACCCGCGGTGCCGGTGGGCTTCGGTCAACGGGGACAAGCCCAGGAGTGCTGGAACTGTCGGGGTGGGCCGGGAGGATGCCACCATGTACTTGAAGAGTCGTGCGGAGGTGATGTCGTTATGGCCGCGCCCGTTCCGGAAGTGTTCGAGCATGTCGGTCCGTGGACTGAGGAGGAGTTCCTGGCCTTGCCGGTGGATCGGCGGGTCGAGCTGTTGGACGGGGCTCTGCTGGTGAGCCCGAGTGCACGGGGCAGGCACCAGCGGTTTTCTTCCCGGTTCTGGGCGGCACTTGATGCCGCGGTCCCGGTGGGGCTGGAGGTGCTGGAGGCGATCAACGTCCGGGTGGGTCCCGGCAAGATCTTGATCCCCGATCTGGCTGTGATCACGGTTCCTGGGCTCGACCTGGCGGTCTACGACGCGGCGGATGTGATCCTGGTCGTAGAGATCGCCAGCCCGGGTAATGTGGTGGCCGACCGGGTGGTCAAGCCGCAGCTCTATGCGCAGGCCGGTATCCCGCACTACCTGCGGATCGAGCTGGGCGAGGCGGGTCCGAGCGCTGTTGTTTACCGGCTGCGGCGGGGCCGTTACGTTGAGGTGGCGCGGGCCGACCCGGGTTCCCTGCTCGTGCTCTCCGAGCCGTTCGCGGTCACGCTCGACCTCGCCGCCCTGGCAGTGGCGACGCGTCCACCCAGCCAGGCTAAGAGCCTGTCGACGTCCATCGTGAATCGATCGCGGACATGATCCCCGATCCGAATTTCTCCTCGATGACCGCCTTGAGCGTGGTTGAGCCGTCATGCCAAGATCGACGAACTGGATGCCTGTCTCGCTGGATCGTTGCCCATACTCGACGCTCGGGCGCAGATCAGGGATGATGGCGGGGTGGATCTGCCATTGGCTGACGATGAGATGTTCCGCCGGGCTGCCGAGCTCGTCGAGACACTCGCGGCACACCATGGTCTTAGTGCGGTAGAGCTCGGCCAGCATGGCGGCGAGCTGGTGGTGACCGCGGGCGCCGATCGCGACTACTTCGATCTGGTGCGGTTCGAGCTGGAACTGGAGAGCCTGCTTCGCGCGAGGGTGCGGGTAGTGTCCAGCGGGGCACTGGGGGCGCGGCCACGCAGGCCACTGCGGCAGGGTGACGCCGCGGCGTGAACGAGTCCGTCGAGCTGCTCGGGTTCGCTCTGGAAGCGCTCGACGAGATCGACACCCTCGTGGGTTACGGTTACGACGAGTTCGCGGCGAGTCTGGACCGGCAGCGAGCACTGGCGTTGTGCTGGATTGCGGTCGGAAGCGCTTTGAAGGACTACGTCCGCGTTGCCCAGTTACCGGCTCGCCAGGAGCCCTTGTCGTCGCCGATCAGATTTCGTGATCGGCTCGCGCACCAATCATTAAGCCAGCTCGACGCGTTGCTCCTCTGGCGTGTCAGTATCGGTCGTGTCGCCGAGCTGCGGGCAGTCCTCCTCGGCCTGCGGGCTTCGGGGCAGTAACCGGACGATGCTCCGGCTGGCTAAGACCGCTCGATGACGTTCACCCCTGATGTCCGCTCCGCATGAACGATGCCGTCAGGTGCACCGGTCTTCGTCGAGGATGGTCCGGGCCACCTTGGTGGCGCTGGGGCCGGTGAGGTGTACGGCCAGGCCGGTGACGCCATGGGGGTAGAACAGCCAGTCGGTGCCCTCGCGGATGAGGACCACGGTGCAGGCCCCGCCGCCGTTGACCAGCCGGCCCTCGACGGCGCAACGGGTCTTCTGGGTCTGGCTGATGGGCGGTTCAGGGGTCAGCACGCGGTCTCCTCTCGCTGGGGAGCGCCGCCCGGCCTGGATTGGGGGCACGGGCCGGGCGGCTACGTCGCCATTCCGGGGAGTGGGAGGGGGGTGCCACTCCTGGCGACGTGAGCAGATAACATGAATCATCTGCCCGCGGTGAGATTATGATGAGCAGATGCTCAATGGCAAGAGGCAAACACAGGGTGCTGTCAGGCAGCAGGTCGGTGGGGTGCAGACTGTGCGCCACCCGTTCACGGAGGAAGCCATGGTGGAAGGTCCCAGCCCGACGGTGCGACGCCGGCAGCTCGGCATGGAGCTGCGGCGCCTGCGCGAGACGGCCGGCAAGAACCAGGACGAGGCTGGTGACTGGCTCGGCATTCCCGCCACCAGCATCAGCAAGATGGAGAACGGCAAGCAGCGGGTCAGCCAGGCTTACCTCAAGCTGCTGCTCCAGCTCTACGAGGTGGGCTCCCCGCACACCGACGCCCTGCACCAGCTCCGCAAGGAGTCCGACCAGCGCGGCTGGTGGGCCGACTACGGCAACACCGTGCCGAAGTGGTTCGCCAACTACGTCGGCATGGAGACCGTGGCCGCCGAGGTGTGGAACTACGAGGCCGAGTTCATCCCCGGCCTGCTCCAGACCCCCGAATACACCGAGGCGATCACCATCGCCATGAACCCGACCGACGCCACCGAAGTCAAGAAGTTTGTGGAGCTCCGGGCCGCTCGCCAGCAGCGGCTTACCGGTGACGAGCCGCTGATCCTGCGAACCGTGATCAACGAGGCCGCCCTGCGGCGTGAGGTCGGCGGTCCGGACGTGATGCGCGGGCAGCTCACGAGGCTCATCGAGGCGGCGGAGCTGCCCAACGTCATGGTGCAGCTACTCCCGTTCTCCGCCGGTGCCCACCCCGGCATGTTCGGCGCCTTCCACGCACTGCGGTTCCCCGAGGAGCCGATGAACACCGTCTACCTCGACCTCGACGGTGGGGCGCTCTACCTGGAACAGCCGAGCGAGATCAAGCGGTATGTCCGTACTTTCGAACGCCTCATCGGCCTCTCGCTGGGCGAGGCTGATACGGTTAAGCTCCTCAAGGAGGTCCGAAGGAGGTCCTAGATGGAACGCCCCAGGTGGCGAAAGAGCAGCTACAGCGGTGGTGGCGGCAGCGCCTGCGTGGAGGTCGCCGACCTGCCCGGCAGCGCCCGCGCCGTCCGCGACTCCAAGGACCCCACCGGCCCAGCCCTGATCGTCACCCCCAGCGCCTGGACCGCCTTCACCACCAGCCTCCGCGACGGCGCCTTTAGCTGATCCCAACCCAGCGCGCCTCCGGTAGCCAACCTACCCACCGGAGGCGCTAGGCCAGCGCCACCGCCGCGCCGCCGTACACGCGCTGCACGCGATCAGCAACGAGGCAGGGCGGCACCACCTGTCGTGACAGCCCGATAGTGATGCCCTGTGGACAACCTCCAGACTCGCCCACCTCGTCGGGCGATCGTGTCGGTGGGGCTCGGTAGTGATCAGGTTGGAGTGACATGCCCGAGTTACAGCCCGTCCCACCCCGCACCCGCGGCGTAGGACAAGATGTCGAGATGACCGCGTGCGCAGCAGTGGACCTGCAGCAGTGGACCTACCGTCGGTCACGGCCAGCGTCGGCGGCGCGATCACGCGCGCGGCGGCGTTCCCCCGACTGCGCTACATGGGGTCCAAGTACAAGCTAGTGCCGCAGCTCGCCGAGACGTTCGCCGAGATCGGCGGCACGACGGCGCTCGACGCGTTCTCCGGCAGCGGGGTCGTCGGCTACGCGCTCAAGGCGTTGGGTTACCAGGTCACCACCAACGACTTCCTGAACTTCCCGTCGATCATTGCCGCCGCCACCGTCGAGAACCTGTCCGAGCTGCTGACGGCCGACGAGATCGACGCAATCTGCGGACCGCCCGCCGATGACCGCGACTTCATCCGTTCCAAGTTCGACGGGCTCTACTTCAATGCCGACGACCGGGCGTTCCTGGACTCGGCGTGGTCGCACATCGACCAGATGGCCGGAGCGAAGCGAGCCCTGGCGATCTCCGCGCTCGTGCTGAGCGCGGCCCGCAAGCAGCCGCGCGGGGTGTTCACTTTCACCGACCGCCGCTACGACGACGGCCGCCGGGACCTATGGCTGCCGATGCGCGAGCACTTCCGCGAGCGGGCCGCCGAGTACAACGCCGTGGTGTTCGACAGCGGCCAACCCTCGCGGGCGCTGTGCGGGGAGATCACTGCGGTCGGCGGCCAGTTCGACGTGGTCTACCTCGATCCGCCCTACGCCCCCCGGCGCGACGACAACTGCTACATCAAGCGCTACCACTTCCTGGAGGGCCTGTCGGTTTACTGGCGCAGCCAGGAGATCATGGAGCATACCAAGACGAAGAAGCTCGCGAAGCGCTACACGCCGTTCTCCTACAAGCACACCGTCACCCAAGCCCTGCGCGAGACGTTCAAGCAGTTCAAGGACTCGACGATCGTGCTGTCCTACTCGTCGAACGCCGTGCCCGACGCGGAGACGATCGAAGCCGTGCTCCGCGAGGTGAAGGGCTCTGTCGAGGTCCGCAACATGGACCACCGCTACTCGTTCGGCACGCACGCGACCGCGCAGCGCCGCGAGGTCTCCGAGTACCTGTTCATCGGACGATGACCGCATCCATTCCGACGTTCGAGACCTACATCGCGTCGCTGGGGCGGCTCACCCCGCACGTCGCACCCGGCTGGACCGGGACCTCAACGCCGCGCTGAACCTGGCCGCGCTCGCGGACCAGACTCTCCTGGGCGAGTTACGCCCCGAGGTGAAACGGCCCACTGGAAACCCACATCAGACCGCCACCGGCGGCACCGGGTACCGCCACGGGAAAGACTCAGACCATGAGCCAACGTCGCCCCCGCAAGGTGGCGACTCCATGAAACGTTCTGACACGTTTCGAGGAACGGGAGATCGTCACAGCATCGCTCAGTGTGACGGGTAAGCCACTGCGGGCCGAGTCCCTGCCGGACGACTGGGCTGGACGCGATCACCGGCCAGGAGCTGGCAGCCTGACGTCCGCGCCCGGCGCGAGCCGTGGAACCTCAGGCTGGCGCCGCGACTGTCCAATCCATCGAGCGGGCGGCCTCGGCCATCCGCTCGTCATAGGTCACCAACCGGGCAAGATCCGCGCCGAGTAAACGCGCGGTGGCGAGGTGAATAGCGTCCAGCGGTCGTAGCTCGGTCGGGAGCAGTGCCCCGGCCGCACTGAGCACCCGGTCGTTGATCCGGATCAGCTCGAACCGGGCCAGCACCTCGTGGCCCCGGCGCACCGCGGCGGGTCCGGCGGGCAGCAGTGCCCGAACCACCTCGGTGCGGGCGAGTGCGCTGGTCACATAGGGCCTGCGGCGGCGTAGATACCGTCGGAGAGCAGCGGACTCGGGCTCGGCCACCGCAAGCTTCACGATCGCCGACGAGTCCAGGTAACTGACCCGCTCATCGCTCATCGCGGCGCAACCGGGCCAGCGTCACCGACGGAGCCTCCTGCCCCACCGCCAATGGCAACGGCTCGGGGAATTCATCGTCGTCGTTTTCGGGCGGCCGGACGTCGTCAACCCGATCGTCAAGGCTGCTGTCGCCCTGCGGCTTGCGCCGCCGAGCTACGCGATCATTGAAACGATCGGCCGCAAATCTGGCCTGCCCCGACGGACCCCGGTCGGGAACGGGGTGGACGGTGACACGTTCTGGCTGGGCACCGAGCTGCTCACGGTCCGCATCGACCTCGACCCCTAGCGGCTCGTTAACGCTGAGCAGGGCGTTCGGGTGCCGACTCAATTCAACGGCGTGCCACCCGGAGCCACAAGATCAACACAATCAGCGATCACCCGATGACAAAAATTTGCTCTTAAGTACGCACAATCGGACTTCGCTGGCATACGACGGCTGGCAGGCATGTCGTCCGAGAGCAGGGAATGCGCCAGGCTCCACGTGGCTGCCGCGATCAGGAGCGGATCTTCGGTTTCTTCCGCATAGCGCATGGCCCGATCGGACACCACGCCACCCAGGTCAACCTACCCGAGGTGCTTCAGCACGGCCGGGTCAGTTGGTACAGCTCGGAGATCTGGCGGCAGGCTTGCAAGGAGCGGTCGTGTTCATGCACGGCTCGTTCGCTGTCGACGATCAGGTCAGGCAGCACTCGCAGGGCGTCGCTGAATTTACTCGGTGAGGTGAACCACGCCTGCTTGGCGGCGTCGATCTGCTCACCCAGCTCATCCAGGGTGGGTAGCTCCCTGTGATCGGCGAGCGCCAGGGAGCGGTAGGTGACCAGGGCCTTGACGTAAGAGTACAGACCTGCCACACCTCCGGCTTGATCCTCAACGGCGCCCGGATCAGCCGCAACAGTCTGAAGTGCGGGACCTCAGGCAATGGCCTACGGACACTCAGACGATCACCAAAGGGACAGTGCCATCCAGACGTATAAGATCACCGGGATCGCTGGTGACAGCGTGGTATCCGTGGCTTCGGGCGCAGAGCACGACGCTCGCATCGATGACGTCGGTCGTGCCGGTCCGCCCGCACAGCTCACCAGCGGTCCGCGCCACTGCTGCGTCCAGTGGGTGCAGCGTGGGTCTGTCGCGTCGGGCCCGGAGGAAGTCGGCGAGCCGAGCCTGTCGGCTGCCTCCCCGCCATGCCTGGGCCAGTGCACCCGCCGGAATGACGATGGGCCATTCATGCGCGCGAGCCCGTCGCAGCAGGGCTCTGATGTCCTCATCACCGCGGTCGATCGCGATGAGCGCACCGGCGTCCAGGGTCAATCCCCGGACCGCGGTCCGGCCCCGAGTCACGCGAGCTTGCGCTGCGGTGATTCGTCGAGCCCGAGCTGGGTGTCGATACGGGCGAACGCCGCGGCCGAGGGTGGCCCGAGTTCCGCGTCCACTTGGTCGAGCCACTCGTCGAGTGTCATGGACTGTCGGTAGTGCTCGACCGCGGCCACGACATATCCGGACACTGACGGAGCCTGCCCGGTACGCACGGCGGTACGGACCTCCTCGGCCACCTCGTCGGGCACGCTGATAGTGAGCTTCTTTGCCATACAATCCATACTACTTCGCTGATCACAGGTAGGTAGCCGTGGTTCCTGATTCGCGGGCAGCTGGAGACCACCGAGCCGCTGATGCCCGTGGTCGTCACGATGATCCCCCTCCACGAGCAGGTCGGCCAGCGCCTCAGCGATAGGAAGGTCCACGTACGGTGCGGCGTAGTCGAACCGACTACACCGATGCGACGGTGATCGTTGCCCGGATCGATGCCGAGCTATGGGGTGTCACAGCGTGGAAGCTCGCTTCGTCGATTCCGAAGCGATCAGAGCCAAATTCCGGCGTTGACCTAACAGGTCGACGGCCACCGAGCGACCTCGTACAAGCCGTGACCATGCGAGCTCGACCCCACTCCGAACCACCTCTGCGTGTGTTACAAATAGCACATGACGAGTGTGGGGGTGCGGGAGTTGCGGCAGCGGGCGAGCGAGCTGCTCCGGCTGGCCGAGGGTGGCGAGACCATCGAGATCACCGATCGCGGCAGGCCGGTCGCGGTGCTCGGGCCGCTTCCCGATCGCGGGCCGCTGGCTCGCCTGCGGTCAGTCGGCGACGTACTTGCCGAGCGGGACGATGACGACCCGGCCATCCGGATGCCGGAGCTTCGCGTGGCTGCCCTTGGTTGACCTGTACTCGAATCCGGCCGCTTCCAGTGCCCGCACAATCTGTCGGCCGGAGACCTGTGGCAGAGCAGGACTCATGCAGGAATACGGATCTCAATCGGCGTCACGAGTGGGTGGTCGAACACCGCAGGCACTTCGTCTTCCTCGAAGAACAGTTCGAGGGCCTCGCGGAGATTCGCCAAGGCTTCGTCGATGGTCTCACCCTGGCTGGCTACCTCGACCTCCAGGCAACGAGCGACGTACCACCCGTCGTCCTTCATCACGGCAGCAGTTAGCGTGCGGGCAGTGTCCACGTCTGCACTGTACCGCGCCGAGACCTCCCCGCTGGCCATGCCGACACAAGCAGCACCGGGCCGTGTCGCACAGCCCAGGCGCCCGCGAGGGTCGGCCCGCCCTGGGAATCGGTGTATGGGCCGCGGTCGACCAGCCCGTAGAGCAGCCCGCGCAGCACGGCTACGCCATCAGCGACGGCCCGCGGGCCGAGGAGCAGAACGTGGTCGGCAGACCGGAGGAGGATCGCCCAACGGGACCGTGCCGGAGTTGCGGTGTTCATGGCTCCCCTGCGGATCAGGCGGATCGGGTGGCGAGCAGGTGTCCGTTGACCCATCACCAATCCGGGCTTGGTGCAGCCGGTGCTGACCCATCGCCAGCGTATGCGCCCCGGCTGCGCTGTCCTGGGCATGGTCGCCTAACCTCAGTGCTGATGTCTGAGATCGTCCACCGAACCCTCACCGGCTGGGGCCGCACCGCGCCGAGCAGCGCCCAGGTGCTGATCAACCCCACTGTCGAGGCGATCCAGCAGGCCGTCCGCAACCCCGGCAGCCGGGCAGTGATCGCCCGCGGGCTGGGCCGCTCCTACGGTGACCCGGCGCAGAACGCGGGCGGGCTGGTCATCGACATGACCGGGCTGGACCGGATCCATGCCATCGACGCGGACAGTGGCCTGGCCGTGGTGGATGCCGGGGTCAGCCTCGACGCCCTGATGCGCGCCGCGCTGCCGTTCGGCCTCTGGGTGCCGGTGCTGCCCGGCACCCGGCAGGTCACCGTGGGTGGGGCGATCGCGGCCGACATCCACGGCAAGAACCACCACACCGCGGGCACCTTCGGCAACCACGTCCGCAGCCTCGACCTGGTCACCGCCGACGGGTCGATCACCACCCTGACCCCGGACGACGAACTGTTCTGGGCCACCGTCGGCGGCATGGGGCTCACCGGGATCATGGTGCGCGCCACGGTCGCGCTGCAGCACGTCGAGTCGGCCTACTTCGTCGTCGATACCGACCGCACCGCCAATCTCGACGAGCTGATGGCGCTGCTCACTGATGGTTCCGACGACCGCTACGACTACTCCGCCGCCTGGTTCGACGCCATCTCCACCGGCGCGAAGCTGGGCCGCGCGGTGCTCACCCGCGGCTGCCTGGCCCGCCGCGACGAGCTACCACCCAAGCTGCGCCGCGCACCGCTGGCCTTCGACGCCCCGCAACTGCTCACCGCGCCGGACGTCTTCCCTGGCGGCTTGGCCAACCGGGTGACCTTCGGCGCGATGAGCGAGGCGTGGTATCGCAAGGCGCCCCGGCAACGCCGCGGTGAAATACAGAACCTCACCGCCTTTTACCACCCGCTGGACATGATCGGGGAGTGGAACCGGGCCTACGGCCCGCGCGGCTTCTTGCAGTACCAGTTCGTGGTGCCATTCGGCGCCCAGGACACCTTCCGCTCCATCGTCGAGCAGATCGCGCGCTCGGGCCACGTGTCGTTCCTCAATGTGCTCAAGCGCTTCGGCGAGGCAGGCCGGGCGCCGCTGTCGTTCCCCCAGCCGGGCTGGACGATCACCGTGGACTTCCCGATTCGCCGGGGCCTTTCGCAGCTCTGCGACCAACTCGACGAACAGGTGCTCGACGCGGGCGGGCGGCTCTACCTCGCCAAGGAGTCGCGGACCGCCGCGGCCACCCTGGCCCGCATGTACCCGCGGATCGACGAGTGGCGCAAGCTCCGCGCCGCCGCCGATCCCAACGGGATCTTCGCATCCGATCTCTCCAGGAGACTCGAACTCCCGTGATACGGGATTCGAGCTGTGACCTAAGGACACGTTGTGATCGACGCCGTTGGCAATCCCCAGTCCCTGCTGCTGCTCGGCGGCACCTCCGAAATCGCGCTGGCCACCGCGGCGCGCTACGCCGCCCAGCGGCCGCTGCGGGTGGTGCTGGCGGCCCGTCCTTCGGAGCGCCTGGACGCCGCAGCGGAACAGCTGACGACTGCGGGCGCCACTGTGACGACGTTGCCCTTCGACGCGACCGACACCTCCTCACACCCGGCGACGATCGAGAAGGCATTCGCCGACGGTGACATCGACGTCACCCTGGTCGCGTTCGGGCTGCTCGGCGACCAGGAGCTGGCCTGGACCGACCACCCAACCGCGGTCGAGTTGGCGCAGGTCAACTATGTGGGCGCGGTATCGGTCGGGGTACTGGTGGCCAAGGCACTGCAACGCCAGGGCCACGGCGCGCTCGTCGCCCTGTCCTCAGCCGCGGCCGAGCGGGCCCGCCGGTCGAACTTCGT
Organism: Pseudonocardiales bacterium; assembly: GCA_052390495.1. GTDB lineage: Bacteria > Actinomycetota > Actinomycetes > Mycobacteriales > Pseudonocardiaceae. The sequence continues at coordinate 59,547 of JBQTGW010000002.1, read as the reverse complement.
CTACGGCTCCTCCAAGGCCGGGCTCGACGCGTTCTACACCGGTCTCACCGAGGCGCTGCGCCCGTCGGGGATCAAGGTCTCGGTGATCCGGCCCGGTTTCGTGCACACCAAGATGACCGCGGGCATGAAGGCCGCGCCGCTCTCGGTCACCCCGCAGCAGGTCGCCGAGGTGATCGTCGACGCGGTGGCCAAGGGTCGCGAGCAGGCCTGGGCGCCTGCCCAGATGCGGTTCGTGATGTCCGCGCTGCGCCACGTCCCGCGCCCGATCTTCCGCAGGCTGCCTGTTTGAGGCGGTGTACACGCTGATCACCACTCAGCTCGCGGGGCAGACTGGGGGAAAGTACCGTCCTAAGACATGGCGAAAGAAAGGGTCACGCTCACCTTGGACGCCGAGCGTCTCGCGGCGCTGCGGGCGCAGGTGGGCAACCGAAGCCTGTCGGCAGGCGTCGATGCTGCGATCGCCGCCTACCTCGATCGTCTGATGCACCAGGCCGCGGTGGACGAGTGGCTGGCGCAGATGCAAGCGCATCAAGACCCGGCACCGGCCCGGACCGCGTACTGGGCTGCCCGCCTGATCACGGAGTCATGATCTTGACGCGCCGGTGCCTTTTAGGGCATGATCTTATGCACTCATAGATACGCCAAGGCGCATTGTCCTAAATGTGTAGTATAGCGTAATAGTATTTTATGACGCAGTCCGGCGTGCTTGATATTCATAATTTTCGGCGGTCGCCGCACTGCTCTCGTCATTTAGCGATGCAAAATGTCGGATCTTATCCGGCTGGGCAGGTACCTTCCGTCGATCGAGGAGCATTGCGATGGCTCTGGTAATCAGGTACGACACCCCAGCCGGCCTGCGTGACGTCCCAGAGGGCTCGTCGTTCTACGACGCCTGGCACGAGTTCGTCAATGGCACAGTCCCTAATAGTTTCCCGGGTTCGCCGTGGATCGACCCGGTCCTCGTCGATGTCGAGGTCGTGACCGTCCGCACCCTGTCGTGGATCGGCTTCCCGCGCGCGACGCTCACTGTGGAGCGGCGCGACGACCGCGCGCAGGGCTTCGCCGAGGCCGAGGAGGTCGGCGCGACGGGAGCGTGGCGGCCGCGGCAGTTCGAGTACTTCGAGTGGTACACCACCCGCGACGCGACGGGAAAGGTCACCAAGGTCGCGTTCAGCACTGAGACCCCGCAGTATTTCGAGTTGCTCGCGGACGTCGACAGGGAACGGGTGGTGGAGCTCTACCGCGAGCATGTGGATCCGGCCGTGCAGTGGGATGAGCTCGTCAACGCCGACGGGACCTACGACCGGCGCAACCGCTGGACCACCATCGATGGGATCATGCACTACGTCAACAACATCAACGAGCTCAACCAGTCGATTGGCCTGGCGCAGGCTGGCGCCAACGCGACCGTCAATTCCGGCGACCCGGGCTTCGCGCCAGCCCGGGACAACTTCGAGTTCCCGGTCGTCAATCGCCACGCCGCCGACGACTACATCATTCGCGAGGTCGCGGCGCTGGGCCGTTCAGGGTTCGACATCACGGTGCACGAGCCCGTCGGGCTCTACCTCGACGGCTGGGACGACACGGGCTGGACCAAGCCCGACGGGTCCCCGGTCGGCGACTACTGGCGCATCACCCGCGGCCGACCCGGCGCTGTGCTCCGCCTGGAGTACGAGGTTCCCTATGAGGAGGGGTTCGTGGTGGGAGACATTCTGATCGGCGGCCGGCCCGTGCTGCACGGCGGCCAGCTGGCCGAGCACATGACCTCGTCCCTGCCGGTGGTCGTCGCGCGGAGGTCGTCGTGATCGAGCCCGCTGCCCAGGAGGTTCTGGAGCACATCGCCGCCGCCGAACCGGAGCTGCTGACGGGGGTGGACGTCGGCAACCTCGGCGGCGAGCCCATCGAGCCCGGCGACGGACAGCCCGAGGAGGCCGACGGCCGGATCGAACCCGTCTATGACGAGGCGGCCCGGTGCGACATCCAGGGCAACATCGTCCCGGGGTTCAACAAGGACCATCAGCACTTCCTGTTCCTGCGCATCTGCGACCGCGAGCAGGCCCGGCGGTGGGTCGCCGAGATCTCGCCCTCGATCACGTCGATGGACGAGGCGCTGGACTTCGTGCGCGAGTACCGCGCGCGGCGCCTGGCCGAGGGGGTGCGGGCGCCCGCCGGGCTGACTGCGACCTGGGTCAACATCGCATTTTCGCATCCCGGCATCAGGACGCTGGCCGGAGCGGACGAGGCGAAGCGGTTCGGGGAGGAGAGCTTCCGCCAGGGCCTGGCGGCACGCTCGACCTACCTGGGTGACCCCACGTCAGCCGAGCACCTCGGCCACCGGGACAACTGGGTCGTCGGCGGACCGGACAACGAGGCGGACGTCCTCGTGCTCGTCGCCGCCGACGACGAGCACGACCTGACAGCCAGGGTCGAGGAGATCCGCGACGGACTCGACGGGCTCGACGTGGTGTACGAGCAGTGCGCCGCGGCGCTGCCGGGGGCACTGGTCGGCCACGAGCACTTCGGCTTCAAGGACGGGGTGTCGCAGCCGGGCGTCCGCGGCCGACTCTCCGAGGCGCCCGACGACTTCCTCACCCCGCGTTACCCCGCTGCGCCGACCGCCGGTGACGCCGACCAGCGGCCGACGCTGTACGGCAAGCCCGGCCAGCAGCTGGTCTGGCCCGGCCAGTTCCTGCTCGGCGAGCCCCGGCAGGACACGGAGAACCTGATCGACCCCGCGGCGCCACCGGAGCCGCCAACCTACCCCGAGTGGGCACGGCGCGGCTCCTACCTGGTGTGCCGCCGCCTGCGGCAGGACGTCCCCGGGTTCTGGAACTTCGCCGCGGCAGCCGCCACCCGCACCGGGACGACGCCAGAGCACTTCGCGTCGATGATGGTCGGGCGCTGGCCCAGCGGGGCCCCGCTCATGCGGGCGGCCACGGCCGACGACCCCGCCCTGGCCGGCGACGAGTTCGCGAACAACAACTTCCTGTTCGACGACGACACCCGGCCGCTCCCGCTGCGCCCGATACCTGGCTACCCCGGCGACAACTTCCCCCGGGCCGAGGGCGACATCCTCGGCACGGTGTGCCCGCACTACGCGCACATCCGCAAGACCCACCCGCGCGACATCACCACGGAGCTGGGCAAGGCACATGACAGCATGCTCCGGATGATCATGCGCCGCGGGATCGCCTACGGCGAGCCGTACCTCGGCGCGGCCTACCCGGATCCCGACGCCGACCGCGGGCTGATGTTCCTCTGCTACGGCGCGACCATCGAGGACCAGTTCGAGTTCCTCACCCGGCGCTGGTCGAACCTGCCGAACCAGCCGAACGACGGCGGGCACGACCCCGTGATCGGCCAACGCGACAGCCACGGCAACCGCGAGCGCCACATCGACGTGCCGGGAGCGGACGGATCGACCGTGCGCATCACCATCGAGCGCGACTGGGTGGTCCCGACCGGCGGCGGCTACTTCTTCGCCCCACCAATCTCCGCCCTCACCACCACCCTGGGCGGACATTCGCCCTGACCCTGGTTAGCTGGCGGAGGATGCGGGATTTGAACCGGCCTTCAGCGAACCGGCGTCCCATCGGCAGCGGACCCGGGCCGCCTCCGTGGGCGAGCCGACACCCTCGGAGTAGGTGACTCGAGTTTCCGACAAGACTCTTAAGCCTTGGACGGGTCATACCCATCGACCGGCGAGCCTGTCACCTGAGAACCTTGGCTGCCCTCGTAAACTCCCATATGGCCGACGGGAAAACATCCCAGTTCGAAGTAACGCGTCCAGAGGTTCCAGACCAAATCCCAAGAAGGCTCATCACGATTGACCAACCGAATTGGTAAACCCAATTCATGAGCCTTGGCTGGTCCGATCGTCGCGCCGTGGAACTTCGACTCATCGATCAATGGTCCCTTGAGCGCTGCGGCCAAGCTAGCTACTTCGTCGTCCTTTCGGCCTCGGACGCAGCGGAGAGCTTCCACGAGCAGCGTGCCGGTTCGATCAAGTGCCGATGTGGCTTGCTCGACCATGAGCATGTTCACGTCCGCGAGCAGACTTGCATAGAGTTCGTACGAGCCAGGTTTCGAGGACACGCGCTCCTCAGCGGTCATGACGGCGCGTTGGATCTCTTTCGCCGATACAAGCCCGCGTCCGGCAATGAGGAACTGAGGATCGATAGGACCCAAGTCGCTCGATGCCGCCATCACAATCTCGTCTGCTCCTAGACACATCAGAGTAGCAGCACTCTTGGCCATGTCGGGAACGATAATAGTCAACCGAGAGCAACTAGCCTGCAGCATCTTGACGAGCCTAATAGCGACTTCACCGTCGCCGCCAGGACTTGCCAGGAGTAGATGCAGTTCGTCGGTCGATTTCGAACCGATCAGCATCTCTTCCAGGTAAGTAACGCTGGCGTTGAAGATTGCATCGATCATTACCACCAGGCGAGCTTCGAAGCTGCTTTCGTACTCTCGGATCAGCGACTGTCTAGCATAGCGCTCCGAATTCTGGGCCTTAAACAACGGCGTAGGCCGTCGTTGGCTACAATTGCCATTCAGCTCGGCCCATGGCTCCCAATCGCCGAGCGGAAACTGGTAGCCTTGCCTTCTCGGCGGCGCTGCGAGGCCGCCCGTGCCTTTAATGCTTTCACCACCCGCTCCTCCGCGTCCGGCTTGGCCGACTCCGGTGGTGTCAACGGACTCGTGCTCCCTCCGGTGTGCCGCATCTGCTCGCTCATCGTCGCTCCTGCTCAAGTCGCAGTCTCCGTGTCTCTCTCTTGAAGGTAGTGGTGCTCGACCACACGTCAATACCTGTTACACACATCTGGGGGGTGTATACCACACGTCAGGCTCAGATCGCCGACCTCGATTCGATCAACTCGATACCGGGCCAGGGTAGCGGGACGATCACCATGTTGCCGGGGAACTCGGCGTGATGCGCCAGTTCACCGCACTGCCGATCGGCACGGACGACCACGCCACGCGTCCCATCCGGGGGGGCAACCGGCGACCGTGCACCTTGCGCACCGCACCGTGCGCGCTGCGCTCAACGAGGCAGTACGCCGGGGGCACATCGTGGAGAATCCGGCCAAGATCGCCAAACCGCCGCGAGTCGATACTGACGTGAAGTCGCGCGCCGGACGCCGCACGGTCGGAATCCCGCACCTGGTCGCACATGCGATCGAGCGACACCGCGAGCGCCAAGCCGTCGAGCGCGCTCGGGCCGCCGACCTAGGTCCTGCTCCCGGCCGTCATGGAGATCATGGGCTGGTCGGACGCGTCCGTAACCAAGCGGTACATGCACGTGCCAGCCGAGTTCCTCGCCGCCATCGTGGAACAGGTGGGAGGTCTCATCTGGGCCGATCCGACAAACGACAACGGGGAAGACGACGGCGGTCCGGCAGGCGCCCTCTTACCTGCCTGAGCAGGTCAAATGAGCCCTAAACTGAGCCCCTATACCAGAACGAGTGAACAACGCCGGATACCCATGATCACGGCTATCCGGCGTTTTCGCTGCTCAGACTGGCGGAGGATGCGGGATTTGAACCCGCGAGGGCTTTAACACCCAACACGATTTCCAATCGTGCGCCATAGGCCACTAGGCGAATCCTCCGCGGCACAGCTTACCCGATGGGCATTGACCAGCCAAAACGGCTGGTAGACCGCCGCCAGTCAGGCAACGAACGCCAGAGCGGTGGTACCAACCGGCCCGGCGGTCAGGGGGCCGACGCCGAGCCGGTTGGGGCTATTGAGTGCGAGGCGACGCCGACTGCCGCGTCGGCGAGATGGCGCGCCGCAAATCCTTCAGCAGACCCCTCAGGGTCGACCGGAAGATCGTCCGCTCGGCAGCGAACCATTCCCGCCAACCCAAGACCAGTGCCCTCCGATGGACGGTCATCCCTAGATCATGAGACGTTGAGGGCCACAATTCAAGTTATCTTCGGGGCAACTCCTCAGGTATCCCCCAAACGGGTGCCCATGGGCGCTGGTGGGCCCGCCCATGGGGAGGTCCTATACTGAGCGTGGACCCCGCGCGGCGTCCATCTTGCGAACTCCCCCAGGGTCGGAAGGCAGCAAGGGTCAGCATGCTCTGACGGGTGCGCGGGGTCCCTCAATGTGTCGGCCCTCTCCGGTAGGAATCGGTTGCACCCGACCAGAGAGGGAGCTCGATGCCGCCAGAGGGTCAGTTTCGGTCCGAGGGAACAGTTCGGCCTGGTAGTAGCGTGCTCAGGCGGGTCCCTAGCACCGTGGCAGTGGTGGGGTCGGTGCAGGCGCTGACCCCGCGGATGACCAGGGTCCGGCTCATTGACGAGAGCCTGCACGGCCTGGATGCGGTACCCGGGCAGACCGTGAAGATCTACGTCACCGACCCCGGGACGGGGGATCCGGTGTCCCGCGACTACACGGTGCGCGATTACGCGGCCGCCAGGCCGAGTCTGGACATCGACTTCGTGCTGCACGGCGCGGGACCTGCGGTCGACTGGGCGCGCCGGGTGCAACCAGGGGAGAGCCTGGAGTTCCTCGGCCCCAGCGGCCGGTACCGGCCGGATCCCACTGCCGACTGGCACCTGTTCGCCGGGGACGAGACCGCGTTGCCCGCGATCCAGGCGTACACCGGGATGCTGCCCTCAGGTGCCCGCGTGTGTCTCTACCTGGAAATTCCGGACGCTACCGAGCAGCAGCCGATACCAGGTCCGGCTCGCCCGACGGTGCGGTGGCTACATCGCGACGACGCCCCGGCGGGCACCAGCAGGGTGTTGGAGGAAGCTGTATGGGCCGCCGAGCTGCCGCCCGGGAGGGGCCGGATCTGGATCGCGGGCCACACCCCGACAGTGCGACGGATCCGGGCGCACCTCCTCGAGGATCGCGGTGTGGATCGGCGTGCGCTGTACGTCAAGGGCTACTGGGACCGCGCGGGTCGCTGACGAGGGTCGTCGGATACCCGCTTGCCGTCGACCCTGTATCGGGCCTAGCATCCATCAATGGATGGATTGATGGGAGGGTTCATGTCTGGTGCGGAACGGAGGGTCACCGCGACCGAGGCGCGGGTGCGCTTCGGCGAGTTACTCGACGGAGTCATAGCCCGCCAAGACGTCGTGTTCGTGGAGCGGGCCGGGCGGGAGGTCGCCGTGGTGGTGTCCGTGGAGGACTGGAGGGCGGCGTGCGCAGGCCGGTCCGACAAGTGGGCACAGGCCAACGCGATGCTCGCCGAATACCACGGGCTGCTGCGGGCCGAGGGTGCGATCGAGCGGCTGAAGGACTTCGACGTGGAGGAGGCGATCCGTGCTGGACGGGACGACCGGGACGAGGAGCGCTACGGTCGCGTGCGTTGACGCCAGCTTCGTCGTCCGGGTTCTCGATGCACCTCGTTATCCGTCCGTGCAGCGGGAATGGGACCGCCTCGTCAGTGTCGGCTACGAGCTGATTGCGCCGACCCTGTTTCCCTATGAGGTCGCCAACGCGCTGCATCAGCAACAGCGAGCCGAGATGATCAGCGCGGAGAGGGCAGCCGATGGGCTGCGGCGAGCTCTCCGCCTGCCCATTGAGCTGCACGGTGATGCGCGCCTGCACTCCAGGGCTATGGAGCTGGCTCACGAGCACCACCTGCCAGCGACATACGACGCGCACTATGTCGCCCTCGCTGAGCGCTTCCGGGTGCAGTTGTGGACGTGTGACGGTCGGCTCGCCGAGGCGTTGCGCGGGGCCACACCGGAGGTGCACCTCGTGCCGTGATGGCCTTCCGAGCGGACCGGTAGCCTCGCGCCCGTGACACTGGCTCTCTACCGCAAGTACCGCCCAGCGACGTTCGCCGAGGTGGTGGGTCAGGAGCATGTCACCGAACCGCTGCGCACGGCGCTGGCAGCGGGTCGGATCAACCACGCTTATCTGTTCTCCGGGCCACGCGGCTGCGGGAAGACGTCCAGCGCGCGCATCCTGGCCCGCTCGCTGAACTGCCTGCAGGGCCCGACGCCGGACCCGTGCGGGGTCTGCCCTTCCTGTGTCGCGCTGGCACCCGAGGGCCCCGGATCGATCGACGTCGTCGAGCTCGACGCGGCCAGCCACGGCGGTGTCGACGACGCGCGTGACCTGCGGGATCGCGCCTTCTACGCCCCCGCCGATTCCCGGTACCGGGTGTTCATCATCGATGAGGCGCACATGGTCACCACGCAGGGTTTCAACGCCCTGCTCAAGATCGTGGAGGAGCCTCCGGAGCATCTGGTCTTCGTCTTCGCTACCACCGAGCCCGAGAAGGTGCTGGCGACGATCCGTTCCCGCACCCACCACTACCCGTTCCGGCTGCTGCCACCGAGCACCATGCGCGCCCTGCTGGAGCAGGTCTGCACTGACGAGGGGGCGCAGGTGGAGCCCGCGGTCTACCCGCTGGTGATCAGGGCGGGCGGGGGCTCCGCGCGGGACTCGCTTTCCGTGCTGGATCAACTGCTCGCCGGGGCAGGTACCGAGGGCATCACCTACTCCCGGGCGGTGACGCTGCTCGGGGTCACCGACGTTGCACTGATCGACGACATGGTCTTGGCGCTGGCCGCCCAGGACGGCGCCGCGGTGTTCACCACCGTCGACAGATTGATCGAGGCGGGTCATGATCCCCGGCGCTTCGCCGCCGACCTGCTGGGGCGCCTGCGTGACCTCGTGCTACTGCGGGTGGCGCCCGACGCCGCCCGTCGTGGCCTGGTTGACGCGCCCGAGGACCAGCTCGCCACCATGACCGACCAGGCCAAAGCGCTGGGCATCGCCAGCCTCACCCGGTTCGCGGAGATTGTGCACACCGGGCTCACCGAGATGCGGGGGGCCACCGCTCCTCGGCTGCTGCTCGAACTGCTCTGCGCCCGGATGCTGCTCCCGGCCGCCGCGGAGGGCGAGGGTGCGGTGCTGCACCGGCTGGAGCGTCTGGAACAACGGCTCACCACCACCCCGCCGAACGTGACCGCGGGCGCACCGCCGACCTCGGTCAGGGTCGCCGATCAGGCTCCAGCTCCGCCCGCCCCCATCTCCCGTCCCGCCCCGGCTCCGTCCCGCCCCGATCCGGTTCCGTCCGCTCCCGGGTCGTCCCGTCCTGACCCGGCGCCACCGAGGCCAGCTCCGCCTGACGAGCAATCACCCCCGTCCGGTGAGCTCGACGTCGCTGCGGTGCAGCGGGTCTGGCAGGCCCTGCTGGACGCAGTGCGTGAACAGAGCCGGGCCACCCAGGCGCTGCTCAGCAACGCCACCGTGACCGCAGTGGAACGAGACACCCTCGTGCTCACCCTGCCCACCGCTCCGCTGGCCCGCCGGCTGGCCGATGAGCGCAACACTGAGCTGATCAAGGGAGCGCTACGCACCGTCCTAGGGGTCCAGTGGCAGGTGCGCTGCGAGCACGCAGGCGGCGACCCGGCTCCGCGCGGCGCCGCGCGGTCGTCCCAGCAGCCCCAGCGCGCCCGCCCCGAGCAGCGTCCGCCGGATCGGCCTGCGCGCGCGTCCGGTCCGGCGAGCGGGCCAGCTGCTCCGGCGGCCCCGAAACGATCCGTCACCCCCGACGACGGCATCCCGCTCCCCCCGGAGCCGCCAGATCCCGCCGAGCCCCCGGAGCCGGAAGACACCGGCCCGACACCGCGCTTCGCCGCGCCGCGCCCGCAACCCCAGACCACAGGACGCGTGGAGGCAGTGCGCACCGAGGCTGCCGACGCGGACCGGGAGCGCACCAGCAGCCGTCATCCCGACGAGGTCGCCCTCGAACTGCTCGCCGACCGACTCGGCGCTCGCCCCATCGAGGGCCGCTGAGGTCACCCAACGCGACCAGCTGCTGTGTCCGTAACGCCAGAATGATCCTCACCGATGAGTAAAGGTAAGGCTAACTTTACTAAGAAGAGGATTGCCGTGTCGGTGTCCGCCAAGAACCTGAGTGTGCATCAGGCCAGCCACGGGCTCTTGCGTGACGAGCTGCGCGAGTGGCTATCGAGTGCTGTGGAGCCCGGCGGCAGCACCCAGGACGGAAGCGAGCCGACCCAGTGGCGGGCGTGCGCTGTGGTGTATTCGCTGCTGCGTGACCACGCAATCGATCGGAAGGGCCGGTGCCGGCGGTGTCGCCGCCCGGGTGCAATATTTGGGCGCCGCCGTCGGCGATGCCAAGTGCATATCGCCGCAAACTTCTACCTCCGCCAGCCAGAGCAATTCGTACGCTCCCATTTATCGTGCGAACTTCAAGCTTCCCCACCCCGTCCCGCGTTGTTCGGAACCGAATCGCTGTTTTTAGCCACCCGCCAGGCGCTCTTCGGAGCCGAATCGCGGTCGCTACCACCAGGGGTGTAGGGGGACGTGGGAATTGCCGTCTGAGTCGGGGCGGACGGCTAGGACCTGGTGGAGTTGGATGCCGTTGTGCTCGAAGGACAGGCGCGAGGCGGCCATGTAGAGGCCCCAGACCCGGGCGGTGGGCTCGCCGACCTCGGCCACGCATTCGTCCCAGTGCTTGACGAGGTTGGCGCACCATCCTTGCAGCGTCAGCGCGTAGTGCTCCCGCAGATTCTCGTCATGGCGCACCTCGAAGCCGGCGTCCTGCACCCCGGTGATGATCTGGCTGATCGGGGCGAGCTCGCCGTCCGGGAACACGTAACGGTCGATGAACGCGTCGGTCTGCGCCCGGCCACGGGTGTCCCGCCGGGTGATGCAGTGGTTGAGCAGCCGCCCTCCGGGGCGCAGCTTGGCGCGCAGCAACCCGAAGTAGGAAGGATACGTGTGCACCCCGACATGTTCGGTGAGCCCGATCGAGGACACCGCGTCGTAGTCCTGGCCGGGGGCGTCTCGGTAGTCCATGTGGTGCACCTGCGCCAGCTCGGTCAACCCCTCCGCCGCGATGGCCTTCTGTGCCCACTGGGCCTGTTCCGCGGACAGCGTGACGCCCAGCGCGCGCACCCCGCGGCGGGCGGCGTAGCGCACCATGGAGCCCCAGCCGCAGCCGACGTCGAGCAGTCGCATCCCGGGCTCCAGGCCCAGTTTGTCGGCGATCAGCTCGAGCTTGCGCTCCTGCGCCTGGTCCAGGCTTGTCTCGGGATTAGAAAAGACAGCGCAGGTGTAGGCCATCGAGGGGCCCAGGATCAGCTCGTAGAAGCGGTTGGACACGTCGTAGTGGTGGTGGACGGCCTCGGAGTCACGGTGTCGGGTGTGCGCCAGCCCTTCCACCGCGCGGCGCCACCGGGGCCGCGACTCCTGCGGTGGCGGCGGCACGGGGCGCAGCCGCTGCCAGCCCAGCGAGCGGGTGATCAGCGCCAGCTCGGCCAGGCTTGGGCGCTTGAAGTGCACCTCGTTGGCCAGCAGCCGCAGCCCTTCGTAAGGGTCGCCGGGGTGCACACCTTCGATGCGCAGGTCACCGGCGATGTAGGCGCGTGCCATGCCCAGGTCGCCCGGGGCGGTGGCGAGGTAGGTGGCGCCCCGCGGGGTGGCCAGGTGCGCCCTGATCGCCGCGTCGGGGGAGCCGGTGGCGCTGCCGTCGTAGGCGCTGAACCGGACCGGAAGCTGCCCCCCGGCCAGCAGATCGACGATGCCGGCCAGTGACAGCGGGCCCCGTTGGGTCAGAGCAGCGCGCCGGAAGGTCGTCATCGGCGTCGCACCGCCTTTGCGTAGAGCTCCAGGAGCCGTCGGTCAGGGTCGTAACGCTCTTTGAGCGCGTTATAATGCACGCCCCCGTAGCGGGCGTCGAAGTCGGCCCGCGAGTAGAACGAGTCCGAGTACAGCGACTTGTGCCCGCCCAGCTCGTGTACCTGGTGTTCGATGGCCCGGTTAGTGCCCCAGTCGTTGGCGTTACCGTCGTTGGAGGTACCGTCGTTGGAGGTACCGCCGGGCGCGATCGGCACCGTCGACCAGAAACCGGCATTGACGTAGTCGCGCCCGGGTTCCAGGGGATACAGCGGCCACGAGCGCTCGCCGCGCAACCGCACCGGGCATAGCCACACCGGCTGTATCGGGACGTGCTCAGCGAACCAGCGCAGGAACTCCGCGGTGCGCTCGACGGGGATCTCGACGTCCTGGATCACCGGTTCGCGACGCGGACGGCCACGCCAGACCTCGAGACGGTTTTCCAGGTCGAACCGACGTGCGAGCGCGACGATCTTCCAGTAGACGTCGCTGCGGCGCAGCCGTGCGGGCCATAGCCTGCGCACCACGGGGTGCTGGGCACCGAACGCATGGGAGCACCAGAACCAGTCGGTGTCCCAGCGCCACAGGTAGTCATGCGTCGTCAGCACGTCACGCTCACGTTGCTGGATCGAGCGGTAGTAGATCTGCTGGCCGGTGTAGTCGCTGGCGGGCCCCGCGTGTTCGTGCCCGGCACCCAGCGTCAGGTAGGACTCGCCGGGGGAGAACATCACCCCGTCGAGATAGTCGACGTCCGCGCCGTCCCACTCGCGGGTCGCCATGATCTGCGCTACTGCGGCGCACAGCGCGTCCAGGTCGTCGAACCGGACGTGGCGCAGTAACACATGGGAGCGCACCGGTTCCAGTTCGATGCGCAGCCGGGTGGCGTAGCCGAGCGTGCCGTAGGAGTTGGGGAAACCGCTGAACAGTTCGTCACCCGGGGAGACGGTGCGCACCTCGCCGGTGCCGGTGAGCACGTCGAGTTCGAGGACCGACTCGTGCGGAAAGCCGTTGCGAAACGACGCCGCCTCAATGCCCAGCCCGCTCACCGCGCCGCCCAGCGTGATCGTCCGCAGCTGCGGGACGACCAGCGGGGTGAGCCGGTGCGGCAGGGTAGCGGCGACCAGGTCGGCGTAGGTGCACATGCCCGCGACGTCGGCCGTTCGGGCAATCGGGTCGACGTGCAGCACCCCGGTCAGGCCCGAGACGTCCAGGCCGGGGGTACGGGTCGCGGCGCGTGGCCGGAACAGATTCGAGGTGCGTTTGGCCAGGCGTACCGGGGAGTCCGCCGGTATGGCCTGAAAGCTGGCCTGTAGCCGCTTGACGGCGGCGCGATGGTCGCGCTGGGAACTGTTGGTGACCTGCACGATGTCACGCTACGACGAACGGGGGCGTCCCCGCACCGTTCTGCTCGGGTGAGGTGACTACTCTGGATCCGACGGGTCTGGTGGGGGCCCGCAGGCGACCCGAGAGGAGCTGCTGTGCAACCTGGTGGAGCACCCGATATGCAGCAGATTCTGCAACAAGCTCAAATGATGCAGCAGCAGTTGATGAGTGCGCAGGCGGAGCTGGCCGAGGCTGAGGTCACCGGCCAGGCCGGGGGTGATCTGGTCTGCGTGACGCTGAGCGGTTCCGGAGAGGTCCGCAGCGTGACGATCGACCCGAAGGTGGTCGACCCGGACGACGTGGAGACCCTCCAGGATCTCGTCGTGGGCGCGCTGGCCGATGCGAACCGTTCTCTCTATGAGCTCACCCAGAAGAAGATGGGTCCGCTGGCCAGCGGGCTGGGCGGGGCCGGTGGGGGTCTCGGCCTGCCTGGCATGTGAACCAGTACGAGGGGGTCGTCCAAGATCTCATCGATGAATTGGGCAGGCTGCCCGGTGTCGGGCCCAAGAGCGCGCAGCGGATGGCCTTTCATCTCCTGACGGCTGATCCGGCTGACGTGACCCGGTTGCGGGACGCTTTGGCGCGGGTCAAGGACGGCGTGGTGTTCTGTGCTGTCTGTGGCACGGTCTCGGAGAAGGAGACCTGCCGGATCTGCTCGGACGCGCGCCGAGATCCGGCGCTGATCTGCGTCGTCGAGGAGCCCAAGGACGTACTGGCGGTGGAGCGCACCCGCGAGTTCACCGGCCGCTATCACGTGCTGGGTGGTGCGCTTGATCCGCTCTCCGGCATCGGCCCTGACCAGTTGCGCATCCGGGAGCTGCTGACCCGCATCGGCGCCGCCGAGATCACCGAAGTGATCATCGCAACGGATCCCAACACCGAAGGCGAAGCCACCGCCACCTACCTGACCCGCATGCTGAGAGACTTCCCCGGCCTCTCAGTCACCCGCCTAGCCTCCGGCCTCCCCATGGGCGGCGACCTGGAATTCGCCGACGAGCTAACCCTAGGCCGCGCCCTATCCAACCGCCGCCCCGTCTAGTCCCCGCGTGTCCGGCGCTCATGCACGCTGTGTCCGGCGCTCATGCACGCTGTGTCCGGCGCTGATGCACACCGTGGCGTCAGCATCATCGAAGTGAGGCCCCCTCCGGCGTAGAAAGGTCATTGTGGGGACGTTCGACTATGTCGTGGTGGGCGGTGGTACGGCGGGAGCGGTGGTGGCCGCCCGGCTGTCCGAAGACCCGACGATCACCGTGTGTCTGCTCGAAGCTGGTCCGTCCGATACCGGTGACGAGAACGTGCTGCGGCTGAACCGGTGGATGCAGCTATTGGAGTCAGGATACGACTGGGACTACCCGATTGAGCCGCAGCAACATGGCAATTCGTTCGTGCGCCACGCCCGCGCCCGGGTGTTGGGGGGATGTTCCTCGCACAATTCCTGTATCGCTTTCTGGGCACCCGCCGAGGACCTCGACGACTGGAGCGCGCGGGGCGCCACCGGGTGGAGCGCCGCCGAGTGCTTCCCGTTGTTTCGCAGAATCGAGCGCACCGAAGCCCCCGGCGCGCATCACGGGCGATACGGCCCGGTGCGGATCCGCACGATTGCGCCGGTCGATCCCTGCGGCGTCGCGCTGTTGCAGGCGTGTGAGCAGGTGGGTATCCCCCGCTCACCGTTCAACTCCGGTACCACCGTGCTGCGCGGTGCGAACTGGTTCCAGATCAACGCCCGCGCGGACGGGACGCGCTGCTCAGCCTCGGTTTCCTATCTGCATCCCGCGCTGGACCGGCCCAACCTCGACGTCCGTACCGGGCTGTTGGCCAAGCGGCTGCTCTTCGCGGGCCGCCGCTGCACCGGCGTCGAATACCGCACCGGCGATCTGGTGCGCTCGGCGTCGGTGACGGCGCAGCGCGAGGTCGTGGTCAGCTGTGGGGCGATCGAAACCCCGAAGCTGCTGATGCTCTCCGGGATCGGGCCCGCCGAGCACCTACGGGAAATGGGCATTGAGGTGCTGCTGGACGCCCCGGGGGTCGGGGAGAATCTACGGGACCATCCCGAAGCCGTCGTGCAGTGGGAAGCGGCGCGCCCGATGGTGCGCCAGTCCACCCAGTTCTGGGAGATCGGGATCTTCGCCACCACCTCCGAAGCGCTGGACCGGCCGGATCTGATGTTCCACTACGGATGCGTGCCCTTCGACCGGAACACCGTGCGCCACGGCTACCCAACCACCGACAACGGTTTCTGCCTCACCCCCAACGTCACCGCGGCTCGCTCCAGGGGGACGGTACGGCTGCGCACCCGGGACTTCCGGGACAAGCCCCGGATCGACCCGCGCTACTTCACCGACGAGCACGACATGCCGGTGATGCTGGATGGGGTGCGGTTGGCGCGGGCCATCGCCGCCCAGCCCGCGCTGCGGCCATGGGTCCGCCGGGAGCTCACCCCCGGCCCTGACGCGACGTCCGACGACGAGCTGACCGACTACGTCAAAGCTACCCACAACACCGTCTACCACCCCTGTGGCACCGTCATGATGGGCGCTGAAAACGATCCACTGGCTCCCCTTGACGCTCGGCTGCGCGTTAAGGGCATCGCCGGACTGCGTGTCGCCGACGGTTCGGTGATGCCCACTCTGCTCGCGGTCAACCCCGCCCTCACCACGATGATGATCGGCGAGAAGTGCGCCGACCTTCTGCGTGCGGACGCTCGTTAAGCTCTGTGGCAATGGTGTGGTAGCTCAATTCAACCGCAATCCAAAGTTCGTTTGACACTCCGTTATCAGTGGGTGAAACTTGGCAGTATCGCCACGTGGCAAAAGAGGGAACTGTGAGCTCGCGAATGCTCTCAGTAGTTTATTTGCCACCTGTGCGACCGTATCGCCAAGGTAGTCAGTGACGAGTGGGGGTAGTGGTGTCACCGGAGGCCATTGCCGCGATCTTCACCGGGCTCACGGGCTTGGTGGCGGCGCTGGCCGCTTACACCGCCAACCGGAGCAGGCGCACGGCTGCCGACCTCGTCCGGCTGCGCCGCCGGGTGCGGCGCCTCGAACTGTTCTCCACGGCAGCGGTGGGGCACATCTTCCAACTGGAGCTCGTCTTGTCGGGTAATGGGTTCCCGGTGCCGCCCCGTCCGGCAACGCTGGAGCAGTTCTACACGCTGGACAGTGACACAAGCGGCGCACGA
Organism: Pseudonocardiales bacterium; assembly: GCA_052390495.1. Taxonomy (GTDB): domain Bacteria; phylum Actinomycetota; class Actinomycetes; order Mycobacteriales; family Pseudonocardiaceae. Next base: position 43,361 of record JBQTGW010000002.1, on the reverse strand, counting down.
AGTGCCGACGGCCCACGTCGTGGCTGAGTGGGCCTGCTACCCGAGGCGGCTCTCGCCGGGTGGGACCACGGCGGGTCCGGGGGCGGTGAGGGGTGTCCCCGGCCCCGCCGTGATCAGTGCCCGCCCGTTCCGCCCGCCCCAGCCCCAGCTGTTCCGCCCGCCCTCAGCTCCCCGAGCTCAACACCGCAATTGGGATCCGAATGGAATGGGGCTGTCCAGCCATACCACCTGACCGTGATTCGGATCCGAATCGCGAACCAACGTGTGGGGCGCTGCGCGCCGCCCTAACGGGTGAAATAGCGGCGACTGTCGCGCATGACCGCTCTCTGTGCGCCGAGTTCGACACCAGAGCTGCTGCTCAGCTGTGCGCAGCTCTCATGTCGAACTCGGCGACAGCAGAGTGGATCGTGGCCACCGGTATTTCGAAGCAAGCAACACCGTCGCAACGTCCCCGCGTTGAGCCCGCTGAACGGGCCAGCCGATCAGCCGCACTGTCACGTTGAGCGACTTCTGAATGCCTACGGTGACACGCAAGACGACCAACCCGCCCGCTCTCCCCGTAACATCAACTACCCCCACCCTCCCCCCACATCGCGAGAAGTGCGATCACTACCGGGCCGGAAAACTGCGATTAGGCTCCCACTCGCGGTTCAGTGGTGGACTGGAACCGCGATTGGGAGCCTAATCGCAGTCGAGGGGGTTCGGACGGGCTGGTGCTCTCAGATCGTGGGACGGGTGGGGGTGGGGAGTGGCTGAGGCCGTGATAGGCGGCGCTGTTTGTGCTCCGCATGTCCTTTCAGTGGTCACTCAGCGTGACAGTGCGGCTGTAGTGCTAAGCAGGCAGGTTCAGATCGTCGAGGTCGCCGGACTTGCAGCTGTTGATCCAGGCGTTTGTTTCGGCACGGGTGAAGAAGAGCACGCCTGCTTCGGGGTGATTGCTGTCGCGGAGGGCGATCCGGCCGTCGGGTAGGGGGGCGAGCTCTACGCAGTTGCCGCCGCCGCCGCCGACGCTGCCGGAGAAGCTGCTCTTGCGCCACTCGGCGCGGGCGAGAGGGTCCTTGTCGATCATCCCGGGCGCTCCTTGGTCATGGTTCACTCGTAAGCTTTCACGGCTTCGGTGATCAAGTCTACTGAGTCGGCCTGGGACAGGGCGCGTTCGGTGAGAACGGCCCAGGTGAGGAGACAAGTCCGCACCCGGTCACGATCTTCGATATAGACGGCTCCGCCGGGGCCGTCGGCGTAACCGAAGTCGGGGATGGGCTCGGGCAGGGTCAGCACGGAGAAGGGGCCGTCCATCGCGGGGCTGGCCCCGACCCGCTTGGGGAGGACTTGGAGGGTGAAGTGGTCGGTGGCCGCTTCGTCGATCAGTCGGCGGAGCTGGTTGCGCATGATCCTGGGTGTGCCGACCGGGCGTTCCAGGATGGCTTCCTCGATGATCACATGATATTCAAGTGGGTTTGGCCTGGTCAGCACCTGCTGACGGGCCACGCGGGCCAGCACACGCCGCTCTACCCCTACCCGCAGTGCCAGGGCAAGCACGACACGTGAGGAGCCAACGATGCTATGCGCAGGAGATCATGCCGCAGTACCCGAGTCCGCTGCACCCGAGTCCGAGCTCAACATCGACGACCGTCGCCCGCCGGACGTGCCCGTACCCGATCCCCAAGAGCCGGCCGCGGTCATGCCCGACCCCCAGGACATGACACCACGTGACCTGAAACCGATCTGCGGCGAGGAGGAGTTCGCCGCGCTCGTGGAGAACATCGTCGCCGATGAGGCACCTCGCTTGTTCGCAGTGGTGCAGGAGTACGGCGAGCGGGTGAACTTTCGGATCGCCGAGTGGGGGATGGCGTTCGACGACCACGCCGAGGTGATCCGGGTGGATCGCAGGCTGCGGCTGAACCTGCGTGCGCCGGAGAACGCACTGCGTTTCTTCACCGAAGGCGGCGACCTCCGCCCTCGGCTGGTGTGGTTCAACCCGGACGCGATTTCCCCGAGGAGGACGACGAGGTTGCCTGAGCCGAGTGCGCCGGGTCAGTGCGATGGCGTGCCGTGGCTGCCAGCGGCAGTTCCGGTGGCTCCGGCACGCCATGCCCGACATTCCGGACACCTGACCGTGTGGTCGATCACGGACTGTGGATCAGGCGTTGACGACTTCGAGGCGGGGGAACACGGGGCTGGGATCGGCCACTGTCGGGCCGCCATTGCCGCATTGCTCGGCGACGCGGCTGGCGAAGGCGGGCAGCAACGGCTGGAGGTGTACGGCGAGGTCACGGCAGGTGGTGATCAGCTCGGCGAGCACCGCGTCATGCGTGGCGCGCTCGGCGTGGTCGTTGCGTTCGGCCTTGGCCAGTTCCCACGGGCGTACGGCTTCGATGTAGCGGTTGCCTTTGTCGCCGATCCTCAGGACCGCTTCGGTGGCACGCCGAAAGTTGAACTCCGCGAACGCACGGTCGATAGTCGGGGCGGTCTCGGATCGGGCTGCGCGCAGATCGTCTGCGGCGGAGTTGTCCGCCGCGAGGCCGGGGATGACACCCTGGCGGTAGCGCTGGATCATGGAGACGGTGCGATTGACCAGGTTGCCGATGTTGTTGGCACCCGGCACATTCTTGAGCGCGTTGTCGTCGGTACCGGTCTGAAACCGGACCTCGTCACCGCGCTGGCGGCGGTGCCGGGCCAGCACGCCGCGAATCATAACTTGATCTGATCAACGAGCTCCGCTGGGGTATCACGCGCGGTACACGACGGTGTGATCATGGTCGACGTGCGGGCCATCCCGGAACGTGGCCAGCGCGGTCGGTATGATCAGCGCATGGCAAGAACACTGTCTGGCATCAAGCCAACTGGCCCGATGACGCTTGGTCGTTACCTCGGCGCGGTCCGTCACTGGGTTGATGACCAGCCTGAAGGGGAGGCGTTCTACTTCGTCGCGGACCTGCACGCCCTGACGACGGCACAAGAGCCTGGATCGGTAGCCAAGCGCACGATCGAACTGGCCACCCTACTCCTCGCAGTGGGGGTCGATCCGGGACGTGGATCGGTGATATTCGTCCAGAGCGACGTCCGTCAGCACGCGGAGATGTGCTTTCTGCTTGAATGCTCAGCCTCATTCGGTGAATTGCGTCGGATGACGCAGTTCAAGGACAAATCTGGTGAACATGATTTCGTGTCTGTCGGGCTCTTCACGTATCCGGTGTTGATGGCAGTCGATATCCTGCTCTACGAGATCAGGCGCGTACCGATCGGTGATGACCAGCGGCAGCACATGGAGCTGACCAGGACAATAGCCCAGCGCTTCAACGGGCGCTACGGCACCACCTTCGTTCTCCCGGAAGCTGTGGTCCCACCGGTGGCAGCCAGAGTGCGAGATCTGCAGGATCCGTCGAGCAAGATGTCTGCGTCGAATACATCAAGTGCTGGAGTCATCGACGTTCTCGATCCGCCCGATGTCACCGCCCGCAAAATCCGCCGTGCTGTCACCGACACTGAGGCTGAAGTGCGCTACGACCCGGAGGCGAAACCCGGTGTATCCAACCTCCTAGAGATTCTGGCCGCCTGCACTCGGCAGAATCCAGTGGACCTGGCGGAAAAATATCACAGGTATGGAGACTTGAAAAACGATTGCGCAGAAGCTGTGGTTGAGTTGCTCCGGCCGATTCAGCAACGCTACCGGGAGCTGGAAGAGGAAGACGTCATCAGGACCGTCCTTCGAGATGGCGCCGCCCGTGCGGCTGAGATCGCCGAGGCAACTCTGCGGCGCGCCAAGGCCAATATCGGGCTTGTGACGTACTGACGTCTTCCCGAATGCCAACGTTCAAGCTCGGAAGTGAACCGGATGTCCCACTGAGTTGCTCGGGATCTCCTCGGCTACCACATGCCAGGTTCTCTAGGTTCGGCGTCAGGACCGGGCGGGTGAGGTCCAGCTCATCTCAGCTCCAGCTCGCTGCGGACCTGCTCGACTATGCAATGCTCGTCTCGGCAATTGCGGGCATGAGTTTCGTCTTCGTTCTTCCAAGCTGCCCAGTCGGCTATAGGTGGCCGATGACTTTAGCGGATGCACCTTCGGTGATGTCGGCGTGTCGCGATGATGAGACCCAGCGTTGGCTGCCATTGCCCAACCCGTACCGGCTGCAGGATGCGGTCGACTTTATCAACGGCTTGCCGGGCTTGGCCGCCGCTAAGCGGGCATGGATCTTCGCTGTCCGATCGCGTGTCAGGAATCGGCTTATCGGTTGTATCGGTGTGCACTTACAGTGCGAGGGAGTCGTCATGCTCGCGTACTGGATTGCTCATGACCGTGGCCACGGTCATGCAGCGCGGGCAGTTCGCCTCGCCGCACGTTTTGCTTTCGACGTACTCGGAGCTCGGCGAGCCGAGCTGCTTATTGATTCCCAGAACGTGTCCTCTCAGCGGGCAGCGCTTCGGGCGGGAGCCATTTATGAGGGTCTGCGACGCAACGCAATAAGAGCAGCAGGTCAAGACCACAACTGCGATATTTTCTCTCTAGTCCCGTCAGACGTCAACGGCGACTAGACCAGTTCGTTGAAGAGACATAAACACTAACGAGTATGTCGGTGGGACGCACTGCGACAAAGCAGTTGTCGTAACTGTCCTGCTCCTGTGCCCATACGCTCAGCGCACCGATGTAGTTGCCGATGTGCAGGGTGTCGGTCGCGGCGATACCCGAGAGCACCCGTGGCTTCCCTGCGGCATCCGTCATGGTCCTCTCCCCCCGGTCGGGGGCTAGATCGGCCCCGGTTGTCGCTGGCCTGACAGACTACCCAGGCCCGGCGTCCGGCACTGACGGGCGAGGGGCAGCATTTCCAGCCAGCTACTCTCCGAGACGCACCGTGACCCGGAGGAGTTTCAGATGCCGCCCATGAACCGCTTCCGCAGCAGGCTGACCGCGCTGGCTGTTGCCGGGGCCGTCGCCCTGTCCCTCGCCGCGTGCGCCCAGTCCCAGCGCGACGACGGCGCCGGTGCCGACCAGACCGGGGGCACCCTGACGTTCGGGGCGGCCGGAGCGCCCGACCTGTTCGACCCGTTCTATGCCTCCGATGGCGAGACGTTCCGGGTGTCCCGGCAGATCTTCGAGGGTCTGGTCGGTTTCGCGCCGGGCAGCTCCGATGTCGAGCCTGAGCTGGCCACCGACTGGTCCACCAGCCCAGATGGCCGGGCTTGGACGTTCACGCTGCGCACCGGGGTGAAGTTCCAGGACGGCACCGACTTCAACGCCGAGGCGGTCTGCGCGAACTTCGAGCGGTGGTTCAACCAAACTGGCGCCGGCCAGAACCCCGCATTGTCCTACTACTGGATCGAGAACTTCGGGGGCTTCGCCGACCGCGCGCAGCCGTCGCTGTACCAGTCGTGCACCGCGCTGGACGAGGCCACCGCGGTCGTCCGGCTGACCCGCTCGACCGGCAAGTTCCCCGCGTTACTTGGCCTGTCGTCGTTCTCGATGCAGAGCCCGACGGCGATGGCACAATACGAGGCCAACAACGTCGCCGCGCAGGGTGACTCGTTCGTCTACCCGCCCTACGCCCGGGAGCACCCCACCGGCACCGGCCCCTTCGCCTTCGACGGCTACGACCCGGCCAACGGCACCATCAGCCTGCGGCGCTTCGACGGCTACTGGGGCCAGACCGCGAAGCTGGACCGGCTGATCTTCCGGATCATCCCGGACGAGACGGCGCGGCGCCAAGCCCTGGAGGCGGGCGACATCGACGGCTATGACCTGCCCAACCCGGCCGACTGGCAGCTGCTCCGCGACAGCGGGTTCAACCTGCAGGTCCGGCCCCCGTTCAACGTCATGTATGTCGGTATCACGCAGAAGAACAACCCGGCGCTGCGGGATCTGCGGGTGCGCCAGGCACTGGCCCACGCGATCGACCGCCAGACCCTGGTGTCTGCCGCGCTGCCCGACGGCGCCGAGGTGGCCCGCCAGTTCTACCCCGACACCGTCGAGGGCTGGACATCAGATGTGGCGGAGTACCCCCACGACCCCCAACGGGCCCGCGACCTGCTGGCCGAGGCCGGAGCGTCGAACCTGACGGTGAACTTCTACTGGCCCACCGAGGTGAGCCGCCCCTATATGCCGGATCCGCAGAGCATCTTCGGTGCGATCCGGGAAGACCTCCAGGAGGCAGGCATTACCGTCAACCCGGTGAGCAAGCCGTGGAACGGCGGCTACCTCGATGACGTCGACAACGCCAGGGCCGACCTGTTCCTGCTCGGCTGGACCGGGGACTACAACTCGCCGGACAACTTCATCGGCACCTTCTTCGGCAGCCTGCAGAATCGGTTCTGGCTGGAGGTGGCGCCGTGGGGCGCCGCGCTGGTGGATGACCTGAAAGCGGCCGCGGGGGAGGCCGACGAGGAGACCAGAACCCGGCTGTACCAGGACATCAACCGCAGGCTGATGGCCGAGTATCTGCCCGCGGTCCCGGTCTCCCATTCGCCGCCTGCGATCGTGGTGAGCAAGCCCGTGCAGGGCCTGGTGGCCAGTCCGCTCACCCAGGAGGAGTTCGGCCCGGTCAGTATCGTCCGCTGAATGCCGCGCTACATCGTCCGGCGGTTCGGCCACCTCCTGCTGGTGGTGGCCGCGCTGTCGGTGCTGCTGTTCGCCTGGTTGCGGTCGCTGCCTGGCGGGCCGGTGTCGGCGCTGCTGGGGGACCGCGCCACCGCGGCAAACCGGGCCGCGCTGGAGGCCGCATTCGGGCTGGATCAGCCCATCACTGTGCAGTACCTGCGTTTCCTGCGTCGGGCGGTCAGTGGGGACTTCGGGGTCTCCACCGGTGTGCAGCCGGGAGAAGCTGCGCTGTCGATCCTGGTGGTGCGCCTGCCAGGAACCGTCGAACTCGCCGCCGCGGCGCTCCTGTTCGCCATCGCCGCTGCCGTTCCGTTGGGGTATCTCACGGCGCGGCGGCGCGGCGGCTGGCTGGATAACGTTGGCGTGGTCGGTTCCCTGGTGGGCGTCGCGGTGCCGGTTTTTTTCCTGGCGTTCCTGCTGAAGTTCGTGTTCGCGGTGCAGCTGGGCTGGCTGCCGACCTCAGGTCGCCAGTCCGCGGACATCGACGCGACCAGGGTCACCGGCTTCTTCGTCCTCGACGGGTTGTTGACCCGCGAATGGGACGCCGCCGGGGACGCGGCGCTGCATCTGGTGTTGCCCGCCCTGGCGCTGTCCTCGATCCCGTTCGCGGTGATCTTCCGGATCACCCGGGCCGCGGTGCTCGACGTGCTCGACGAGGACTACGTGCGCACCGCCTATGCCAAGGGGCTGACCGCCGCGGTGATCCGGCGACGGCACGTGCTGCGCAATGCACTGCTGCCGGTGGTGACCACCATCGGGCTGCAGACCGGTGCGCTGCTCTCTGGCGCGGTGCTCACCGAAAAGGTGTTCGCCTACCCTGGCCTCGGCCAAGCACTAGCGGTCGGCTTCGCACGCCGCGACTACGCCGTCCTCCAAATGGTCATCATCGCCGCCGCCATAACCTACGTCCTGGTCAACCTGGCCGTAGACCTCTCCTACGCCCTAATCGACCCAAGGCTGCGCACATGACCCGGCACCCTCTCCCGGCGTGTCCGGCTCCTGTGCACGGTGTGTCCGGCTCTGATGCACACCAAGCCCTCGGTCCGGCGGCGTCGGCGTGGCGGCGGGTACGCCGCAATCCGATGTTCGTGGTCGGCGCAGTGATCGTCCTGGGGTTTGTCGTGATCGCCCTGCTGGCGCCCTGGCTGGCTCCGCACGACCCGGCGGCGCGGCTGCTGGAGGATCAGGTATCCCGCGCTCGCAACGAGATCCCGCCCGCGCAGCCCGGCTTCCCGCTGGGTGGTGACGCCGACGGCCGGGACCTGTACTCCCGGATGCTCCTCGGCTCCCGGCAGACCCTGCTGGTCGCCGTGCTCGTCACCGTGATCGGGCTGGGCGGCGGGCTGGTGCTGGGCACTGTGGCCGGGGCGCTGGGCGGGTGGGCCGATTCGGTGGTGATGCGGGTCGTCGATGTGCTGCTTTCAATCCCCTCGCTGCTGCTCGCGGTGTCGATCGGCGCGTTGTTCGCCCAGCAGAGCCAGTTCACCGTGATCCTCGCGGTGGCCATCGTGCAGATCCCGATCTTCGCCCGGCTGCTGCGTGGCTCGATGCTTGCGCAACGGGCGTCGGATCATGTGCTCGCCGCTCGGGCGCTGGGCGTCAAGCCGGGCGCCATCGTGCTGCGGCACATGCTGCCCAACTCGCTGGGGCCGGTGATCGTCCAGGCCACCCTGGTTCTCGCGGTGGCGATCATCGAAGCGGCGGCGCTGTCGTTCCTGGGGTTGGGCGCGCCGGACGACTCCACCCCTGAATGGGGGCAGATGCTGGGTGGCGCCCAGGACGTCATCGACAGCCACCCGCAGCTCGCCTTCTGGCCCGCCGGCGCGATCATCACCGTCGCGCTCGGCTTCACCCTGGTCGGCGAATCGCTCCGGGACACCCTCGATCCACGGCAACGGCCGTGAGGGGAACCTTTCCTACGGCGAAGGTTTGTCCGCCGTTCATCAGCCGGTGCCTTTGGTGCCATCCGTAGCTCAAACGGGTTGCAGAAGCTACTGAATGTGACTACAGATGCCCCCATCACCCCACGGCCCGCTCTCTCCGGCGTCCCGAGTAGACGCAGTGTGTTACGGGCCGGCCTGGCTGGCTGGGCTCTGCTGGCTGTGCCTGGCTCGACGCTCACCGGGCTCACCGCTACGGCGTGGGCCGCCCCGAGCGCACCGCGCGGCAACCCGTTCACCCTCGGTGTCGCGTCCGGCGAGCCGGCATCGGACGCCGTGGTGCTGTGGACGAGGCTGGCTACCGACCCGCTTGCCGAGGACGGACTCGGTGGGATGGGTGGGCGAACCACTACCGTCGAGTGGGAGGTGGCCGCTGACGAGGGGTTCGGGCAGGTTGTGCGCCGGGGGGTGGAGACCACCGGGCCCGAGCTGGGCCACAGCGTGCACGTCGAGCTCGCCGGCCTGAAGCCGGGCCGGGAGTACTTCTACCGGTTCCGCGTCGGCACCGAGATCTCCCCGGCGGGCCGGACCCGCACCGCGCCGCCCGCGTCGCAGCTGCGGCCGCTGACCATGTGCTTCACGTCCTGTTCCCAGTACGAGCACGGTTTCTTCACCGCGTACGCACGCCTCGCCGAGGAGGACCCGGACCTGGTGCTGCACCTGGGCGATTACCTGTACGAGTACACCGCCGATGACTACGTGGCTCCCGGCGGCAATGTCCGCGACCACGTCGGACCGGAGATCGAGACCCTCGCGAACTACCGGCAGCGGCACGCCCAGTACAAGACCGACGCTGATCTCCAGGCCGCGCATGCGGTCGCGCCGTGGCTTGTCGTCTGGGACGACCACGAGCTGGACAACAACTGGGCCGATGAGGTCCACGAGAACCCCGAGACTCCGCAGCCGGACTTCCTTGCCCGCCGCGCGGCGGCGCTGCGCGCCTACTGGGAGAACATGCCCCTGCGCGGCGCACAGCGTCCGGAGGGCATCGACATGCAGCTCTACCGGCGGGTGAGCTGGGGGCGGATGGCGACGTTCCACATGCTCGACACCCGCCAGTACCGCAGCGACCAGCCATGCGGCGACGAGTTCAACACCGACTGCGCCGAGCGCGCCGATCCGGCGCGTTCCCTGCCCGGCTCGGCGCAGGAACGGTGGATCGCTGATGGGTTCAGGGACACCCGCGCCCGCTGGGACGTCCTCGGCCAGCAGGTGTTCTTCTCGCAGGTCGACTTCACCCCCGGCCCGGGGCGTGGGTTCAACCCTGATGCCTGGGACGGTGCCCCCGCCTCACGTGACCGGGTGGTCGACTCGTGGGTGGCGGCGAAGACCCGCAACGTCGTCGTCCTCACCGGTGACGTGCACGCCCACTGGGCGGCTGACGTGAAGCACCGCTTCGACGACCCCGCATCGCCAGTGGTGGGCACCGAGCTGGTATCGAGTTCGATCACCTCCGGCGGTGACGGCTCGGAGACGCGGCCGAACACCGCGGCCTACCTCGCCGACAATCCGCACCTTCGCTTCTACAACAACCGCCGTGGCTATGTGCACACCCGATTCACGCCCAACGAGATGACCGCGGACTTCCGGGTGCTGCCCTACGTCAAGCAGGCGGGCGCCCCCGTCGAGACACGGGCGACTTTCGTCGTCGAGGACCGCAAGCCGGGGCTCCATCGCGCCTGACAGCGACCGACGCGGGTATGACGATGGGCGTGCAGGCCGTGGGTGATGATCCTCTCAGCCGAGAACCGCTGACCGGTCTGCTGCGAATGACGAGCAACAGTGATGTTTTCAACAGTGATTGAGGTGATTCCTCGTGGCCGGAACTTCTACCACTTCCACGCCCTCAGGCACTCGCTCGCCGATCCAGCTGGTGGCGGCAGCCGTGGGTGCGGTCTTTCTGCTGGTCGGCATCCTGGGATTCGTTCCCGGGATAACAGCCGACCATGATCAGCTGATGTTCGCCGGACATGACTCGGGTGCTCTGCTGCTCGGGATCTTCGCGGTCTCGGTGCTGCACAACATCGTGCACCTGGCCTTCGGAGTGGCCGGGCTCGTGATGGCGCGTACAGCGTCGGGCGCCAAGCTCTTCCTCGTCGGCGGTGGGATTGTCTATCTGGTGGTCTGGCTCTACGGCCTGCTCGTCAACGAGAGCAGTGCGGCCAATTTCGTACCGTTCAACCCTGCGGACAACTGGCTTCACCTGGCACTGGGCGTGGGCATGATCGCCCTGGGCGCCCTGCTGCCCGCAACCGCCCGTCAGATCGCACGCTAGCCGTCCGGATTTGCCTCAGCTGGGACATCCCCGCTTTTCACCTGACGGCTCAGATGTTCAAGAAGAAAATCGGGAGGCCCTGCGCGCCCCCCTGAGTGGTGAAATTGTGCCGACTGCCGCACGTGACAGCGCTACGTGCGCCGAGTTCGACATCAGAGCTGTCCGTCGTCCTCCGGCAGCTCTGATGTCGAACTCGGCGACATCAGAGCGTCGTGGCCACCGGTAGTTAGACGTTAAGCGAACACGACGTTGGCGGCGGTGCGACGCTCGCGCACAAAAGCCACAGCGGCGATCAGCCCACCGACCACCACCAGCAGGCTGAGGACTGCCAGCAGCGCGGCGACGGCCCGTGGCACCCGGTGGCCGGTCAGCCAGTGGACGATCGGGGCGAGCGCGGCCGAGCGGGCATGGATCCGACCTGCACCGGGTATGCGAAGACAGCACAGACCGTTCCGGCAGGGAGGCATCATGGCGACATTCGATCGGGTACGAGGCAGCGTCACAGGCAGGGCTCACTCGGAGCCGGACCTGCTCGGCATTTACCTCAACGACCACTTCGCCGGCGCGACCGGTGGGATCGAGCTGGTTCGCCGGGCGGCACGGTCCCAGCGCGGCTCGGGCGTCGGCGAAGTACTGGAGCGGTTGACGGCTGAGATCGTCAATGATCGGGTCGCGTTGCTTGACATGATGGCCGCGCTCGACGTCCCGGTCCGGCGGGTGAAGTCCTACCTGGCCTGGGCGGCGGAAAAGGTGGGGCGTCTCAAGCTCAACGGCTATGTGCTACGCCGATCCCCGCTGAGCCTGCTGGTCGAACTGGAGGCGCTGCGGCTCGGGGTGGAGGGCAAGGCGGCGGCGTGGCGTACCTTGCGCGGACTGGCGGACCACGACCGCCGTCTCGATGCGGAGCGGCTCGACGAGCTGCTGGCCCGGGCCCGCCAGCAGGGCGACACCCTGGAGGAGCTACGCGTGCGCACGGCTAATGCGATCTTCAACCCACGGAGAAGCAGCTGAACACGTCACGTCTCCTCGACGTCGAGGATCTCTCGGTGGTCTTCCAGCGGCGGGGTGAGCGGCCGACGGTCGCGGTGGACGGAGTGAGCTTCACTGTGGAGCCCGGCCGGACTCTCGGACTGGTCGGCGAGTCAGGGTGTGGCAAGTCGGTGACCGCGCTGGCGATCATGGGGTTGTTGCCCCGCCGGGGCGTTCAGGTCGGTGGGTCGGTGCTCTTGGAGGGCACCGACCTGCTGGGCCTGCCCGAGCGGGCGATGCAGGAGCGGCGTGGACGGGATCTGGGCATGGTGTTCCAGGATCCGCTGTCCTCGCTGAACCCCGTGGTGCCGATCGGCCTGCAGGTCAGCGAGGTGCTCGAGCGGCACCGCGGCCAGCCCCGGGCCCAGGCCAGGACGCAGGCCGCACAGCTGCTCACCCGGGTCGGCATCCCGGATCCACAGCGGCGCCTCGACGAATACCCGCACCAGCTCTCCGGCGGTATGCGGCAGCGCGCGCTGATCGCGATGGCGCTGGCCTGCCGCCCCCGGCTGCTCATCGCCGACGAGCCGACCACCGCATTGGACGTCACCATCCAGGCCCAGATCCTGGCGCTGCTCCGCGAGTTGGTCACCGAAACGGGCACCGCGCTGATCATGATCACTCACGATCTTGGGGTGGTCGCGGGGTTGTGTGACGAGGTCGTCGTGCTCTATGACGGGCGGATCGTCGAGCGGGGCGCTCGGCACCCGCTGCTGCGGGAACCTCGCCACCCCTACACCGTCGGCCTGCTGGCGTCGACCCCTCGCCTGAACATGGCCCGCGGTCAGCGCCTGGAACCGATCCGTGGCTCCGTGGCCGACAACATCCCCTGGACCCAAGGCTGCGCCTTCGCCCCCCGCTGCCCCCGGGTCCTCGAGGTATGCACCCAGCAAACCCCCACCCTGCAGGAACCCCCCCGCTCCCTGCGCTGCCACAACCCCCTGCCTCCCCACAAGTCCCTGATCCCTCACCCCGTTCAGCGGGCTCAGCGGGGTAATCCGGCTCCGCAGACCCCGCCGAGCCCGCTGAATGCGGGGGAGGTGTTGGTTTTGGTGGAGGGGTTGCGGGTGTGGTTTCCGATTAAGCGGGGGGTGGTATTGGACCGGACGGTCGGGTACGTGTATGCGGTGGATGGGGTGGATCTGGTTATTCGGCGAGGGGAGACTTACGGGTTGGTCGGCGAGTCCGGCTGTGGGAAATCGACGCTGGGGCGTGCGCTGTTGCGGCTGGTCGAGCCCACCGGCGGGCGAGTGGTCTTCGGCGGTACGGACCTGTCCACCGTGGCCGGCGAGCCGTTGCGCCGGATGCGGCGGCGGATGCAGATGGTGTTCCAGGACCCACTGGCCGCTCTGGATCCTCGCCAATCGGTGGAGTCACTGCTGGTCGAGGGCCTCCGGGCGCACGGCCTGGATCGTGGCCGGGACACCACCTCGGCCCGGCTGCGGACGTTACTCGACGCGGTGGGGCTCTCGCCGAGCGCACTGCGTCGCTATCCGCACGAGTTCTCCGGCGGCCAGCGCCAGCGCATCGGCATCGCCAGGGCACTGACCGTCGAACCCGACCTGATAATCGCCGACGAGCCGGTGTCCGCGCTGGACGTGTCTGTGCAGGCCCAGGTGATCAACCTACTTGGGGACCTGCAGGAGGAGTTCGGGCTGACCTACCTGCTGATCGCGCACGACCTGGCGGTGGTGCGGCAGATGGCGGACCGGGTCGGGGTGATGTACCTGGGCGGGATCGTCGAGGAAGCCGATTCCGACGAGCTCTACACCGCGCCACTGCACCCGTACACCAAGGCGCTGCTCTCTGCGGTGCCCATCCCGGACCCGGCGGTGGAGGACAGCCGAGAGCGGATCCTGCTCACCGGGGACCTGCCCTCCCCCGCGGCGCCGCCTTCGGGCTGCCGGTTTCACACCCGGTGCCCGTGGCGCCGGCCGATCCGGTGCGACGACGAGCGCCCCGCATTGCGGGAGGTGCAGCCCGGTCACCGTGTCGCCTGCCACTGGGTTGAAGACATCGGGGCCGAGGACATCGAAGCCCGCCGGTCCCTGGGTCCTGAGCGCAGGAACGGTGCTGCGAGCATATGAGTGCGTCACGGTGTCCACCCCGGTGGAGCCGACCGCCCGCAAGACCTGCTACTCGCTCTCGACCAGGCCGACATGGACCGTCCCCTCGCCGCGACCCCGCTGAAAGAGCTCGACGACTCGGTCGATGACGAGAGCGCGACGACTCGGGAGGGATGAGCTAGATGGGGGGAGCCGGTATCGGATCCGGTGGGGGGTTCGGCAGCGGGCCCGGCGGAGGGATCGGCACCGGGTCTGGTGGGGGGACCGGCAGCGGGTCTGGTGGGGTCGGCGGCGGACCTGGGGGGCCCGGTGTCGGATCGGGCCCGGGTGGGACGGGATGAGTGGCGGTCATGACGACGTGGTTCTCCTTTCACGGGCTGTTGATTCATCTCGAAAGGATAGATACCCCCTGATAAAGCCGTCACAAGCGCAGTTGGGAGATACGGTCCTTGAACAGGGTGACGGATCGACATCCACATCGACCAGTGCCGGACCGTTATGGGCGAGTGCGGCGCGCAGCACGTCGGGTAGCTCGCCCGGCTTACTTACTTTGGCCCCGTAGTCGGTGGCCAAGTCGTCGATCAGTCCCGCGACGTACTGCGGGGCGATCGGCGTGCGGTCGGGGTTCTCCAGCGCCTCCATCTGCGCACGCCAGTTGGTCATCTTCGCCTGGTAGCGCTTCAGATGTGCGTCGTCGCGTTGCTCCAGGCTCGGCAGTAACGCCATCAGGGACTCGGCGGCATCGCCCACCACCGGCGCCTCGACCGGCAGCCGCACGCCCAGGCGCGTCGGCTCGGTATCGATCTGCACCACCCGCACGGTGCCTGGTTTGGGTAGGTGCTTGGTGTAGGGGAAGTTGGTGCCGACCATGAGCAGCACATCGCAGTCGTCGATCAGTGCCTGTGCCGCGATCCGCTTCATGCCAGTTACCTACCCGAACTCGCCCGTCGACAATCGTGCGGGCGGGATGTCCACTCATGCACTCAGGACGAACGCGGTGAAGAACCCGGCGGCGCTGGCCAGCGCCACGAACGGTCCACCATCGCCGAATGCTTCGGGCGCGAGCGTGTCGATCACTGAGGCCAGCACCGCGCCGCCCGCGAACGCCAGGGGCAAGGCCAGCTGCTCGGGCGACGCACCGGCGAAGACCAACCGGCCGACCAGGACCGCGGCACCGAGCAGGACCGTCGCACCGGCCCACAGCGCCACCACCGCACCTCGGGACAGACCTTGCTGGCGCATACTCGTCGCCCCCGCGAGCGCCTCCGGGAAGTTGCTCGCGAACACGGCCACGAGCAATGCCAGGCTGCCTCCTGTGTTGAGGGATACGCCCAGGGCGGTGTTCTCCGGTACCCCGTCGAGTGTGACGGCGGCCAGCAGCGCGAACCCGGTCGGGTTGACGGCCGTGACCCGGTCGAGCAGCGCGTTCAAGACGACGAACACGGCTGCCCCTGCCACGAAGCCGAGTCCCGTCCGCAGCGCGCCACCCGAGCTGTAGCTCTCCTCGAACAGGTCGAATGACACCGCGGAGATGAGCGCGCCGGCAGCGAAGGCCAACGCGACGCCGATCAGCCGCCGCGGGGGATGCCAGAGCAACCCTGCGACCGCGCCTGCCAACAGCGGGAGCGACGCGCCCGCCATGAACCCCAGCGTCGTAAGCATCTCCTGGGGCTGGCTCATCCGGTGGGGGTCCTCATCGGTTCGTCGGTCTGGTAATACAAACTGCCAGATCTCTGCACCAGGTGACGCGGATCCGCTCTATCCTCACTGTGCGCTCGGTGAGGACTGATCGCTACCGGTCGGTAAGCCCCCCCACCGATCGGGGATTGCCCAGCGCCGACACGGGGTAGTCAGGGTGGGATCGGCGCTCGGCGAGCACCTCGGCGGGAACATAACAGCGGTGAAAGGGCGACATTGGCTGACGACCACCGGAGGTTTCCCGCCCAGTTTCCGCTCGCGGTAATAGTCGCGCTGCCCGGCGTCTATCTCGGTGCCGCTGCCTACCTCGGCTGGCCGCATCCTGAGCTGGCTGCACCGCTGGCCGCACTGGTGTTCGGCATCGCGATCATCGGTGCGGCATTCGTGTTGTCCTGGGCCGCTGAGGCCGCGCAGGTTGACATCAGTGCCGGGCTTGCCATCGCCCTGCTGGCCCTGCTCGCGGTGCTGCCGGAGTACGCCGTGGACTTCGTGTTCACCTACCAGGCCGGCCAGGTGTACGAGGACACCGGGACGTGCGTGGCTGAGCCGGATGGCATCAACGCGTGCTCGCTGGCGCTGGCGAACATGACCGGCGCGAACCGGGTGCTGGTTGGGGTCGGCTGGCCGCTGGTGCTGTTGGTGGCCAGCCTCGCGGCGCGGCGAGCACTCCGCGCCGGCGGCCAGGACAGCCCGTCCGCGCATCCCGGCCGGGTCACCCTGGCGCCTCCGATGTCGGTCGAGGTGGTGTTCCTCGGCATCGCCACCCTGTACTCGCTGACCCTGCCATTGCGCACCACGCTCAGCCTGCTGGACGCCGCGGTGCTCGTCGCGATCTTTGCCGCCTATGCCTGGCGGCTGTCCACTGCGCCTGCCGAACCTCCGGATCTGGCCGGTGTGGCGAAGTGGGTGGGCCGCAAGCCCCGCAAGCGGCGGCGCGGATTAGTGATCGCCATGTTCGCCGTCGCCGGGCTGTTCATCCTGCTAACCGCCGAACATTTCGCTGAAGAACTGGTCGCCAGCGGCGGGCAGCTCGGCGTCGACGAGTTCCTGCTTGTGCAGTGGGTCGCGCCGCTGGCCAGCGAATCCCCTGAGCTGATCGTTGCCTGCCTGTACGCACTGCGGCTCAAGGCCTCGCACGCGCTGGGTACGCTACTGTCCAGCAAGGTCAACCAGTGGACGCTGCTGGTCGGCACGATCCCGATCGTGTTCGCGATCTCCGCGACCACCACCGACGGGCTGCCGCTGGACACCAACCAGCGCTTCGAGCTGTTGATCACTGCGGCGCAGTCGCTGTTCGCGGTGAGCATCCTGGTCAACCTCGGCATGACAGTCTCCGGTGCGGTCACCCTGTTCGTGCTGTTCTCGGTGCAGTTTCTGGCCAGCATCACGCTGTCCGCCGAGGCCAACCGTCTCGTGATCATCGTGATGTCGGTGCTGTACGGCGTGCTGGCCGTCGGCCAGTTCGTCCGACGCCGACGCGACACCCGGCGGGTGGTTCGCGCCGGGCTGGTCACACCGTTCCACGAGTTAGCGCCCGTCGAGCGCTGAGGGCCAGCCCGCCGCTCCCGATGGCATCCACCGTTACCGCGCCACCCGCCGCTAGCGCATGGCGCGATTCACCGCCGACACCACGGCGTTCAGCGAGGCAGTGACGATGGACCCAGAGACTCCAACGCCCCACAGGACCTGCTCGCTGATCCCGCACTCGACGTAGGCGGCCGCCGTGGCGTCGTCGCTTGCCGACATCGCGTGCTCGGAGTAGTCGAGCACCCGGACGTCGAACCCCAGGGTGGCCAGGGCATCGACGAAGGCCGCGATCGGCCCGTTGCCCGAACCGGTGACCTGGTGTTCATCGCCGTCGGCCAGGACGCTGGCTTCGATCTCGTTATGGCCTTCGCCGTCGTCGGACAGCTGATACCGCAGTACCCGCAGCGGGGTGAGCCGGTCCAGGTAGTGCAGGGCGAAGATATCGCCGATCTGCTGCGGCGAGACCTCCCCGCCGTCGTCGTCGGTGTGCTCCTGGATGATCCGGGAGAACTCGATCTGCAGCCGCCGTGGCAGGTCCAGCTGGTGCTCGGTCTTCATCACATAGGCGATCCCGCCCTTGCCGGACTGCGAGTTCACCCGGATCACGGCTTCGTAGGTGCGTCCGACGTCCTTCGGGTCGATCGGCAGGTAGGGCACTTCCCAGCGATGCTCGTCCACCCTGACCCCGGCCCGAGCGGCGTTGGCCTGCATTGCTTGGAACCCCTTATTGATCGCGTCCTGGTGGCTGCCGGAGAACGCGGTGTAGACCAGGTCGCCGCCGTAGGGGTGCCGCTCGGGGACCGGGAGCTGGTTGCAGTACTCGACCGTGCGCCGGATCTCGTCGATGTCGGAGAAATCGATCTGGGGGTCGATACCCTGGCTGAACAGGTTCATCCCCAGCGTCACCAGACACACGTTGCCGGTGCGCTCCCCGTTGCCGAACAGACAGCCCTCGATACGCTCCGCACCTGCCTGATAGCCCAGCTCGGCGGCGGCCACCGCGGTACCCCGGTCGTTGTGCGGATGCAATGAGAGGACTACCGCGGTTCGTCTTTCCAGGTTGCGGTGCATCCACTCGATGGAGTCGGCGTAGACGTTCGGTGTGGCCATCTCGACGGTGGCAGGCAGGTTGAGGATGACCGGCGCTTCCTGGGTAGGCTGCCAGATCTCGGTGACGGCGTTGCACACCTCCGCGGCGTAGGACAGTTCGGTGCCGGTGTAGGACTCCGGCGAATACTGGAAGCGGAAGTCAGTGTCGGAGTACTTACGCGCGTATTCCACGACCATTTCGGCGGCGGAGGTGGCCAACTTCTTGATTCCCTCGCGCTCCTCCCGGAACACCACTCGGCGCTGTAGTATCGATGTTGAGTTGTAGATGTGCACGATCGCCTTGTGTGCGCCCTCTAATGCCTCAAAGGTGCGCTCGATCAGTTCCGGTCGGCACTGGCTCAGCACCTGGATACGCACATCTTCCGGAATCGCACCCTCGGTGATGATGTGACGGACGAAGTCGAAGTCGGTCTGGCTGGCCGAAGGAAACCCGACTTCGATCTCCTTGTAACCCATTCGGACCAGTAGGTCGAACATACGACGCTTGCGCGCCGGGCTCATCGGGTCGATCAGCGCCTGGTTACCGTCCCGCAAGTCCACCGCGCACCACAAAGGTGCCCGGCTGATCGTGACGTCGGGCCAGGTGCGGTCGGGCAGCGTCACCGGTTCCACGGTCTGGGCAAAGGATCGGTAGCGGCGCACCGGCATCGCGCTGCCGAGTTGGACGTTCCAGCCAGCCTGGCCAGCTGGCACAGGATGGGAGGGAGTTCGGATACGGCTGCTACTACCTACGGCGAATGTACTGGTGGTGATATCGGCGGACTTGGGAGTCATGTTCTGCTTCTGCGCCTTCTGATGAGCCGGGTTGAATCCGACCAGCCGATGCGCACGGGCGACTCCGCGACGGGGGGCCGGTCGTCGTCAGACCCCGTCGCGGCAGGGAAGCAGGAGGGCGCAAGGCACCCCGCCACGTTAGCGTGGGCACACAGCGGTGTGAAACCCATCCCGAATCCTGAGACGGCAGACCCTCCGCGTCGGCATCAGCTCCTCCGCCGGGCGCTCAACGGGCCCATGCTGACTGGCGGGACAACGGCGGCAGGGCCGCTGACCTGCACAAACAGTTCGATCGGCGGATCCGGGCATACGCTTGGAGCCACAGCTCGGGGGTAAGCGAGCAGCGGCAAGTGACTACACGAGTCAAGCGTACGGGGTGTCTGTTCCAGGTAAACAAGCTGTTTTTCACTCTTTAGTGTAAAATATTACGATGAGTAGCGTCCGGGGCAGTAAACCTCGGTCCTGGGTCCTAAGTTACTGATGAGTAGACCCAGAGTCGATTGCAGTGGGTAACCACACGAGTGGAGCCAGGCGTGCTTCGCCCGCTACCGCACCGCAGGCAGTTACCTGGGTCACACATACTCGTCGCAGCGCGGGGTCGACGGACGTATCCCCTGGTCAGGCGAAGTGAACGGGGGGGAGGGGGCGTCGATGGCAGTCGGCGGTGGGCGGTGTCTACCGAGCGCCGAACCAGGCACATCGACACGTTCCTGCACTGCCGAGGCACTCAGGTTGAAAGGGTAACTACACACCGTCCCACGGCCGTCACCCCTTGATTTCTTGGTCGACATCCTCCAAGCTGCCGCGTACCTAACGGGAGCAGCTGCCCCGGGGAGGCGTGCTGAGAAAGGAGGACGTCCAACGGCGCTGGCCGTTGCGGCGAAGCTCGCGTACTCCCGCCGTAACTTCCTGCCTGACACGCTTCCCACTTGCATCAAAGGCCCCTGTACGTACAAGGAAGCGGTGGTGGAGTTGGCTAGAACGGATGGTCGCGCCGGTGCGGCCGGCCCTGGTTTGTTCAACATGGTCAGCGTCATAATCCTCGCGTTCGCTGTACTGATCGTCGGTATAGCGGCCGCACTGCTCGCCCGCACGATGGCAGCGGCACAGAGCATCAACGTAAAGGCGGGAACCATCGCGAATACCGCCACCGGTATCAACACGGCGACCGACTCGGTTCTTCTCCTGAACCGAACGAACGCAACTGCCACGTCAATCCTGGAGACCGCTAAGCCGCTGGATGGTCAGGTCAGCGAGATCGTTACCCTGGCGGACAACATTGATGGTCTTGCCAAGTCGATCAACGGCACCGCTGGCACCATCAACAACACGGCCGGGGCCATCAATACCACTGCTGGCACGATCAACAGCACCGCAAAGAACATCAACGGCAACGCCGCCACCATCAACGGCACTGCTGGAGCGATCAACGTCACCGCCAAGAGCATCAATGCGGTGGCCGCTTCGATCCTGGGCACCGCCAAGCTCATCGATGGGGACGCACAGACGATCACCGACACGCTCGACCAGACTCTGTCGATCGTGGACCTCGTTTTGGTCGACACCCAGAACATTGTTGGCCAGGCGATCGAGGCCGAGGGGACATCTAGATGCATCGCAGCCAAGCTGACCCCGCTCGGTGCGTGCTAGGAGGGATGGAAGATGACACAACCGATTACCAATCCTGAAGCTGGCAACCAGAGCAGCGCGTTCGTCAGATGGATGTGGATCTGGGTCACGATCGGCATCGTCGTCGTGGTCGTCGTCATCGGCTTCCTGATCGGCATCGTGCGGGCGCTGGAGGCGATCGATGACAACCTGTTCAGCGTTACGGGCAGCGTGGTGGGTGCTGGCTCAGACACCGACCCGTTGACCGATCACATCGTGAACATCAACCAGTCCCTTGGTGACATCGACGTCTCCTTGAAGCCGATTCCCGGCCAGGCAGGCACCATCATCGCCGGCCTGACCTCGATCCGGACTTCGCTGGAGAACATCGATGTGTCGTTGAAGGACACGTCCGCCTCCCTGGTCGACACGTCCGGCTCGCTGAACGACACCTCGGGTACGTTGCTCGGGATTGACAACTCGGTGACCAACATCACCGGCTCGCTCATCGACACCTCGAGCGTGCTGTCCAACGTGCTGAGCCTGGCTGGCACGATCGACATCACGCTCAAGCAGGCGCAGAGCGCTGACAGCCGCGGTACAAGCTTCATCGTGGGCCAGATCATTGCGGCCAACGAGATCCTCGTCCCGGCACAGCAGGACACGTTCAAGATCAACGGTCAGCTCGATCAGACCAACGCCCACCTCACCGCGATCTGCGAGTCGGCTGCGGTGGCGCTGCTGCCCCCGGGCAAGTGCCAGCCCTAGCTAGGAGGAGGCGAAGATGCCACAAAAGCAACGTTTGACGTCGAATGCTCTCCCTGGAGCCATGCTTGTTTTCATCATCCTGTGGGCGTTGACCGCAGTGTTGATGTTGACCAGCATCCTGGGGTCGGCGACCCGGATCGACGAAAAGGTCATTTCGATCAGAAATGATATTACGCCGATCGATACCGAACTCGACACCGTCTCTACCCTCGTCACGGTCGAGAAGACGGCATCGGACATCCGCGAGGCGGCTGCGCCGCTGACCGGAGGTCTCGGCCAGGTGGTCACTGACGTCGGCACCATCGACGCCAGTGCCAAGACCATTCTGACATCAGCGACGGAGATCAACGGCAAGGTGAAGACCATCAACACCGCTGCCAACGAGATCAACGGATCTGCTAACTTGATCGGCTCTGCCCTGAGCTCGATCGAGGGCTCGGCCAATTCGATCAATGGCACCGTGGACGAGATCAACGGTACGTTCGTCGCGGTCAACGGCTTGGTCCAGGTTATTCAGGATAACCTCGTCGGCATCAGCAGGCAGGTCGATGTCCTGGATGGGCAGGTCAGGCAGCTCAAGTCGGACACCGGCACGATCAGCCCGATCGTGGATCAGATCAACGCGAACGCAACAGCGATCCGGAATAGTCCGGTGGTGCTTGACTCCAGCAATGCTGCGGTCATGCATCAGACGATTATGGCCAGCTCGCTGGAGCCGCCGGGCACCGCAGGCGTACCGGTTCTCGGAGATCTGCTGGGGCAATTGGAGGGGCTCGGCGGTCCGCTACCACATGTGCCGCTGAACGAGCCACTTCCGTTGCTGGGGATCAGTCTGCAGGATTTGTTCCTCCTGGCCGATGTCGGAAGTCTTCTCTCGCAGGTGAGCTGATGTCGCAGTACGGGTAGGAATGCGGTATTGGCAGGAATGTGAGTAGCGCCCTTATCGGGGGGCGCCGGTCAGACCGGCGCCCCCCGATTGCTTTTCTCCCCCGCTCGATTATGAGCCTGACGCACCGCTCCCAGCTTCGAGGTTTGTAGATTCGAAGCTGGGAGCGGAGTTCAGTTACGCAGCGCTGCTACAGCGTGCGGAAGGAGTTGATGATCTGGTTGAACTCGGGAACGGCTGCTTCGTAGTCCTCGGCGGGCACGGCCTCGAAGACGAAAATGAGCATGGTCGCTTCCTTGAAAAAGAAGAAGTGGGAGTGTCCAATCTGCTGGCCGGTTGCCTCGTCCTTAGTAGTGTAGACATACAAGTAGCCTGGCATCCCGGCCAATTCAAACGCTTCGGACTCGGCACGCACCTCAATCGTGGGATTGGCGCTCACGAGCAGCTGGTCGAGCTCCTGCTTGGCGGCCGGGAGTTCCTCCTTGCTGACTGCCTTTGGTAGCTCCAAGGCGCGAATCAGCAAGGCTTTCTTCCCTGCTTCGTCCGATACACGCAGCAGGACTGACGGATGTTCCGGCTGATCTTTGAGCTGCCGCGGAACCCAGGAGGCCGGGTAGGACAGCGCGAAGCCGACCTGGTCATTGCGGAACTCGGTGAGTTCGGCCGAATCCGGAGCTGCCGCCGAGGTTGAGTTGGGTGGAGCTTCGTTCGTGGGTGTTCCCAGGCCCACGAGCTGTGGTCCGAATATGGCCGCGGGAATGGCGAGGCTACTGGCGACCAGTACTGCAGCGCCGATGACCAACAGTCGTCTTCTGTCGGGCGCCTTCGACGCTCTGTTGTCGTTTTGCGGTACCGGATTAGTCATGCTGACCACTTCCCTCGGATCGTATGCGTGTGTAGCGTGTGCATCGACAGTCCATCGGGTGGTACGTCCTTTGCGCCGAAGCCGGGGCACGGAGGCAGCATGTTACTGGCAACACGCAAGGGCGCGGAGCCCGACCTCGTGAGAGGCGTGAACCGTACTGTTGTGCGCGGCCTCTGGGCCGCTTGGTCATCTGAGCTCACGTCATCTGAGCCCACGTGGGGGGGTTCATGACGCTCCTCGCCATCTCCACCAATGAGACCGCTTTCTGGGTGGTGGTGGGACTCGTGGTGGCGGTGCTGGTGGTTGGCGTGATCGCTTTGACCACAACGCTGCTACGCCTCCTTCGATCGGTCAATCTCAGCATGCGGCAATTGCAAGAGGTGGTCGAGGTGCAAGCCGCCCATGTGCAAGCCGCCGAGCTGCATGCCGCCCGCGTGACAGAGGAAGCGGCGGCGGGTGGCGACACGACGACTGGACCCGCTGCTACCGCTGAATCCGCTGGTGAGTCCACAAAGGGGGAACGATCCGCGGTTGACAGCGACGTCAAGGGTCGCGAGCGGGGTGGCGCCAGCGAGAGATGAGAAACTGTCTGCCGAAGATGTGAGCCAGCAGGTATGATACCTGCCTTCGATCTACTCGCCGCCGGGAACGAACCGGCGGCGGGAGCGAAACGAAGACTTTCCTATAGAGATGTAGCCGGGTGATCCCACCGAGTTCAGCGAGCGCTGCGCCAGCGTCGGTGCGTGGTCATGATCGAGTGGAAGGGGATAGAAGAGATGGTTATGGACCCAGAAAAGCGGTTCGGGATCAGGGTGGGAGGGTACGGGGCGAAGACCCCCGAGCAGAAGTTCGGGCTCTTGTTCGGCGCCATCTACGTCGGGATCGGGGTGGTGGGCTTCGCCTTCACGGGTTTCGACAACCTGGTCCTGGTGAGCGACGATAAGCTGCTGGGGATCTTCCTCCTGAACCCCTTCCACAACATCGTGCACATCCTCGTCGGCGGTGTTGTGCTGCTTGGGGCTCTGGCGCTCTCGCCGTCAGGTACCGAAGGCGTCAACATTGGGGTCGGCGGTTTCTATCTGCTCGCTGCGGTGCTGGGCTACCTCGGCTACCTCGACCTGGTCAATGTCCGTCACCATGCCGATCCGGACAACTTCCTGCATCTCTTTAGCGGTCTGGCGATCCTGCTCTTCGGCGGTGGCTTGCTGAGGGCCATGCAGGGCGAACGCGCCAAGGTGTAGTCCCCTCGACGTAGTCGATCTGCCTGTAGTAGACCTGACCTCTAGTCCGCCTCTTCGACGATCTAGGCCCGGCTCCCGATCAGCGGGAGCCGGGCCTAGATCGTTAAGGCATTGGTTGGAGCGGTTTCCGCCTACCGTAGGTAGGGTGCCAGCTATACCCGCAGGTCTGGGAGCAGACAGGAGCTCGGCGTGGCGCTCGTCGTGCAGAAGTACGGTGGATCATCGGTGGAGAGCGCCGAGCGGATCAAGAAGGTTGCCGACCGTATCGTGGAGACGCGCAACGCGGGCAACCAGGTTGTGGTGGTGGTGTCGGCGATGGGGGACACCTCTGATGAGCTGCTCGACCTAGCCAGTCAGGTCTCGCAGGCACCGCACGAGCGTGAGCTGGACATGCTGCTGGCCGCGGGCGAGCGGATCTCCAATGCGCTCGTCGCGATGGCCGTGCACGCGAAGGGTGTCAACGCCCGGTCCTTTACCGGTTCCCAGGCGGGCGTGATCACTACGGCGGCACACGGCAGAGCCCGAATCATCGATGTGACTCCCAGCCGGGTGCAGGAAGCGCTGAATCAGGGGGCTGTTGCACTGGTCGCGGGGTTTCAGGGCGTGGCGCAGGACACCAAAGATGTCACGACGCTGGGCCGGGGCGGCTCAGACGTGACTGCGGTCGCGCTGGCAGCGGCGCTCAAGGCGGATGTATGCGAGATCTACACCGACGTCGACGGTATCTACTCGGCAGATCCGCGGATCGTGCCCAACGCCCGCAAGCTTGACACCATCACCTACGAGGAGATGCTGGAGTCGGCGGCGTGCGGGGCGAAGGTGCTCATGCTGCGCTGTGTCGAGTACGCGCGGCGCAACGGTGTCGGGGTGCACGTCCGTTCGTCGTTCAGCCAGAAGCAGGGCACGATGGTGTCCGGATCAGTGGAGGATCTCACCGTGGAACAGGCCCTGCTCACCAGTGTTGCGCATGACAGGTCCGAGTCGAAGATCACGATTGCCGGGGTGCCCGATGAGCTCGGCAAGGCTGCGCAGATCTTCCGGGTGATGGCTGACATCGAAATCAACATCGACATGGTGCTGCAGAACATCTCGCACAGCGACACCGGTCGCACCGACGTCACCTTCACGCTGCCCAAGCTCGACGCACCGGTTGCGGTCAAGGCGCTGCGTGTGGTGCAGCCGCAGATCGGCTTTCTGGATGTGCTTTGTGACGATCACGTCGGCAAGGTGTCGCTGATCGGCGCGGGAATGCGCTCACATCCGGGGGTCACCGCGCGGTTCTGCGAGGCCCTCGCTGAGGCCGGGGTCAACATTGAGATCATCAACACCTCGGCGATCCGGATCTCGGTACTGGTCCGCGACGTGGACCTGGACACTGCCGTGCGGGCGATCCATGATGCGTTCGATCTGGGCGGCGACGAGCAGGCTGTCGTCTACGGTGGGACGGGCCGGTGAAGGCGGCGCCTACCCTGGCGATCGTCGGAGCCACCGGCGCGGTCGGCACCGTGATGATCGACATTATCAACTCGCGGCCGACGGTGCCGTGGGGCGAGATCAGGCTGATCGCCTCGGCCCGCTCAGCCGGAAAGAAGATCACTGTACGGGGGGTGGAGTGCACTGTTGTGCAGTTAGCTCCAGGTGCTTTCGACGGCGTGGACATCGCATTGTTTGACGTCCCGGATGAGATCTCAGCGCAGTGGGCCCCGATCGCCGTCGAGCGGGGCGCGGTCGCGGTGGACAACTCCGGTGCGTTCCGGATGGACCCCGAGGTGCCGCTGGTGGTCCCCGAGGTGAACGCAGTGGACGCGTCGAACAGGCCGAAGGGGATCATCTCCAACCCCAACTGCACGACTCTATCGATGATGACGGCGCTGGGTGCGCTGCACCGTGAGTTCGGGCTCACCGAACTGGTCGTGGCCAGCTACCAGGCCGCCTCCGGCGCTGGCCAACAGGGCGTGGATCAGCTTTACGCCGAACTCGCGGCGGTGGCAGGCAAGGACATCGGAGTGCGTGGCGGTGACGTCGCGGAGGCGTTGGCCGCTGCCGGGCTGGCTGCCCAGTCACCGTTCCCGGCGCCGCTGGCGATGAACGTGGTGCCGTGGGCGGGCTCGCTCAAGGAGGACGGGTGGAGCTCGGAGGAGCTCAAGGTCCGCAACGAGTCCCGCAAGATCCTCGGCATCCCGGACCTCAAGGTGTCGGCCACCTGCGTGCGCGTTCCCGTGGTCACCACCCATGCGCTGGCGGTACATGCGGTCTTCGCCCGTTCTGTCACCGCCGGGCGGGTGAGAAAGGTGTTCGCCGCGGAGCCGAGCATCGTGCTGGCCGACGACCCGGCGGCGGGAGTGTGGCCGACTCCGGCTGCGGTGGTCGGTGCCGATCCCACCTACGTGGGCCGGATCCGTCAGGCGCTGGACTTCCCTAACACCCTGGACTTCTTCGTCTGCGGGGACAACCTGCGCAAGGGCGCTGCCCTGAACACCTACCAGATCGCCGAGACGCTGTGCCACCAAGACAATGGGCGCCGCCAAGACAATGGGCACTGAGCTGAGCCGCACAACCACGTCAGTGCCGAGTGGCCGCAGGTGCTGATGCGCCGGGCCGACCCGGCTGACGTGACGGCGGCGCTCGTCGCGCTGGCTTCATTTGGGCCGTTCTTCGCTGTGCACCTGGGCCAACCGGACAACGCATCGCTGTCAGTGGCCGAGCGGATCAGCTCCGCGGCGGGTCGGCTTGGTACCCAGGACGGTCGGGTCGCCGCGTCCATCCTGTTCCAAGGCATGGCGGCGCGGCTCTGGTCACCGGTACTGGGGTGTCTCGCGACCGTCGGGATCGTGCCGGACCTGCCCGCCCCGATGCAGTGGCAGCTCCGCGCCGACGGCGGGATCGAGCCGTGTATCCCGGACCCCGGCGGCTGGATCGCCACCGAGGACGCTCGCGAGGTTGCCGCGCTGGTCGAACGCATCGCGATTCGAAATGTGCTCCAACCGCTAGCCGAGGAGCTGCGGGCCGAGCAGCCCATCGCCCTCGGGTTGCTGTGGGGCAACGTCGCATCCGCGCTGGCCGGTACTCTGCGGGTGCTCCAGCGCGGTGTTGTTGACGACCATGGCGCTGCCAACCCCGGTGTTGACGACCCGCTGACCATGGCGGTGGTGCTGCGGCTGCTCGAGGTTCCCCCGCTGGCAGGCACCGCCACTCTCGGCGCCTCCGGCACGCTCGACGAGTTCCGCCGGCGCAGCTGTTGTTTGTACTACCGGCTCCCCGACGGTGGTCTCTGCGGCGACTGCGGGCTGGACCGCACCCCGGACATCCGGCACCGAACCGGCCGGGGCTTTCGACAAAGCTGACACCTGCGTTAGATAGCGGTGTGGCTCGTCTGCTCGTCCTGGGTGGTTCGTGGTTCCTCGGTCGTACGGTGGCCGAGGCCGCGGTGGCGCGCGGCTGGGAGGTGACCACCTTCCGGCGCGGGCAGTCGGGTGCGGATGCGTCCGGGGTGGCTTTCGTGCGGGGCGATCGCACGAGCGTTGCGGACCTGACCAGGCTTGCGGACGCCGGACCGTGGGACGCGGCAGTGGACACCTCGGGTTACGTGCCGCGAGAGGTGCTCACTGTGGCCCGCGCTCTAGAACCGGTGGCCGGTCGATACGTGTTCGTGTCAACGGTGTCGGTGTATCAGGGCTGGCCGACCGTGCCGCTGACCGAGGACTCCCCAGTGCTGGACTGCCCACCCGACGCTGGGTCCGATTTTGGGTACGACGGAGACCCGGGCCCGTCCGTGTATGGGTTCACGAAGGCCGGTTCGGAACGGGCCGTGTTGGAGACCTTCGGGCCGGACCGGAGTGTGTTTCTTCGACCCGGCGTCATCATCGGCCCGCGAGAGTACGTGGGTCGGCTTCCGTGGTGGCTGCGTCGGGTGGCGCGCGGTGGTCGGGTTCTCGCGCCGGGGCGACCGGACCGTGTGATCCAACCCGTCGATGTTCGCGGCGTGGCTGACGGTGCGCGTCGGACCGCCGCGGGCCCGGTGGGTCCCTTCAACGTCACGGCGCCTGGGTACGACCCTATGTCGGACCTGCTGACCGCCTGTCGAGATGTCACCGGCTCGGATGCGTACTTCGAGTGGATCACCGATGAGCCGTGGCTGGTAGCGCAGGGCATTGCACAGTGGACCGAACTGCCGCTATGGCGCACTTACGCGGGGGCCTGGGCCGTGGACTCATCCCGAGCCCGCGCCGTAGGGCTCGGAAACCGGTACCTTCGGAATACCGCAACAGACACGTGGAAATGGATGCAGTCCCGAGAACCATCGGTCGGGCACGAACGGGCGTCTGAGCAAGGTATCGATCCGGGCAAAGAGAATGCAATCCTCGGGATCTGGGACGCGCGGGAGGCTGACCGCTGCGGTACTTCGTGATCGCTCACTTGGCGGAATCAACGATAGCCCGAGTAGCGCTATGGGGGAGGCTGTGAGCGGTGAAGTCCTCAATTGCCTCTCCTATGCGACCTGCTTCTACCGCGTTTCGGTAGCGAGCCACACCGAGTATCCGCCCAAGGCTAGTGAGCCGCCGAGACACGGCTTCGGTGCGCCATTCTGGATCCAGTGCGAAGACGGGGAGGAGTGCGTTTTCAGCTCCGGCGAGATCGCCACACAGGGTACGAGCCGTGGCGAGATCTACCCGCGCGCTGAGTTCACCGGCTGCCCAACGGTCTTGTTCGGGCAACTCGCTGAACAGTTGCAGGGCAGTGGTGGCCTCGACTTCGGCCCGCTCACCGTCGCATAGAGCGACAAACGATGCACCAGCCGAAAGCGCACGGCGCGAGTGGTCGAACCCGAGTTCGCCGCCGATCTCGTCGAGGAAGGATCATCTCCGGCTCGATGTAACTCATCTGTTGCAGCGTCGAGCGCGGTGCGTACCTCTTGCCGGGCACCGATCAGCGCAAGTGAGCGGGCCTGTACCGAGTGCAGTCGAGCCCGAGCCGTGCCTACCGGTGAGGTCTCCAGCGCCGTGGTCACCAGGCTCACGGCTCGACGTGGACGACCAGTCCAGAACATGACAGTGGCCTGCAACGCCCGAGCCCACGCGCATAGCGAGGGATGGTCGATCACGCTTCCGTAGGTATGCGCGGCGCGGGCTTGTTCCTCGGATACCTCCGGGTATCCCAGGTCCCAGGACACGGAGGAGAGTAGGCCGCGTATGTGATCGACTTCCCGGCCGAGGGCGTGGAGCTGACCAGCGAGCTACCTGCGCCGAATGCCGTGGAACTGTCCCCGCCGCGCTAGTGACCAAGGCCGCTAGCAGGCGAGGTCCGGGTTGAAATAAACATTGACCTGCTCGATATCGGCTTTGCTGTACAGCTCGGCGGGGGCGTGGACTTCCGCCAGGAAGAGCGTCGACAAAAAATGTACGATCTTCCTGTTGTAAGTGACTCCATCGTTCCCGGTAAATGTGTCCACATAAATTTTCGCGCAGAGTCGGCCGTCGGAATCGTTGAGGTCTGATCGATATTTCTGCGAGCTTGTATACTGCACCATGTAATCGGCTTCATCTACCCCTGAGTACTTGTGCAGGAGGAGATAGACGGAAGAATTAGAGAAAGTGCAGTGTTGGACTTCTACGTCGTGTGCCGCATGGCCGGAGTCTGCATCACGACAATTCCCGTTCTGTGCGGAGCCGAATACTTCCTGGAGGGTTCTGGCGTTTTCTTTCGCTATCATTCCGTTGCTCACCGTATCGGAAGTAGCTGTGGTCGTGTTTGATTCAGGTGGCTGAGTCTGCCGAAATTGCAGCCATACGCCGATGACCGTAGCGATCGTCCCGATGATGGCGACGATTAATCCACCAACCGCGACTGCTCGACCATTTTCCAACTGTGACCCCTTGCCGACCAGGTGTACGAGCGGACCACTGGTCGTCGCTCCTCGTCCGCAGCCTACCTCTTGCGGCGCCGCAGAGATCACGCCTACTCAGTCGAAGGCGCTGCCGCCGATCCGGGGTAGGACCGACGGCAGCGCGACGCGTGCGTACTGGTCAGCCGTCGTGGGTGCGGCAGATGCGGACGAACAGGTCGTTGAAGCCTGCGATGCCGCCGAACAGGCCACCGATCTCGACAACCTGAACTCGCGACAACGCGTCTGCCACCGGAGGCTCGATCGGCGGAAGACTGTTCACCGCATTTGTGAATGCCTCGTCGAAGCTGAGGTTCTTCGAGAAGCCGGTGGCCTCGTCAGCGCCCGGAGGGCAGGACCGGGTCTCGTCTCCCTTGATCGCTTGGCTGTAGCCGGCAAGTTCCGCTGGGCATTCTTCGATCTTGACCGCGTCGCTGCCGTCGGCGTGATGGACCGTCACTGTGTCCTGGTCTGGCGGGAAGCGGACCGATTCCGCGTAGCGGTAGGGAGTGATGACCTGCGGGAAGACCCCCGGAAGGGGACACTGCACCAAGTTGAACTGCTGCGGAAAGATCTTCAACAAGCTTGGCACGATGTCGACGACGAAGCCGGGTGTGGGCAGCTCACCCTCCGCGACGATCAACACGTACTGCCCGGCTCGAAAGGCGCGGATCTGGTTGCGCTGGGCAGGTTGGCATTTAACTGCCATGGGTTCCTCCTTGAAAGGTGGTGGCTTGACTCTCCGGAGACAGAGTTACCCCGTGAGTGGCGATCGTCGCTATAGCTCACATTGCCACTCACGGGTGCGCAGCACATGGGTGCCGTCGGGGAGCTGGCGGCTAATCCCGTGCCGGGCGAGTAGCTCCATGATCGGGACTGCGACGCGGCGGGTGGTGTCCAGTGCCTGGCGGGCCTGGCTGAGGGTGAACGGCGCAGGTAGGGCACGCAGCCGCTCGGCGGCGGCAGCGTCGGCGCCCGGGGCGAGGTAAATCCCGTCGGCGACTTTGAGCAGCTCGCCTGCCCGGACGGCCGCGGCGAGTTCCTTGGCGCCCAAGCCGAGCTCGGTGAGTCGGCTTGCCTCGGGTGCGGCGAAGGGCCGCTGAATGAGTTCGGCGCGGAGGTCGTCGATGGTCCGCTGGAGCGCGGCCGGTAGCCCGGTGTCCGGACGGCCGGCGTGCACCCGTCCTTCGGCGACGGTCATCGCGGGGGTGAGCAGGAGCTCGACGAGCCGCGTTTCAGGCATCCCGGTGAGCTGGCGCGCGGTTTCCAGCGGCATCCCGGGCTCCAGCGGGTTCGCGGTGGCGTGCGCGGCGATAGCGGTCGCGAGCCAGGCGGCCCGCGCGGCGAGAACGTCGCGGTCGATCAGCCAGCCGCCCGCTTCGACCGCATCGGCCGGCACGGGCGCTCCCATCGCGACCAGGTCGTCACGGCGAATCAGACCTCGGCGGCACAGCTCAGCGGCCCCATCAGCGGTGCCGGTCATCGTGGACAGTTCCGCGGCGCGGGCGGCGGCTGCGCCACGGCGGCTCAGCCCGGGTGGGCGCACGTCCAGCACGGTGGCCCCGGCGGGGACGGTGCGGGTGCCGGGATCGCGGATCAGCGTGCGGTCGCCGATCCGCAACGGCAGCGGCTCGGCCAGACCCAGCCGGGCGGTGTCGGTGCCGAGCGGACGGACCCGTGCGGGCACTGCCGCGGCACCGATGTGCAGCACCACCTGCTGCGGTAGCTCGGTTGCTGCGGCACCGGCCAGCCGGACATCGACGGTGCGGGTGCGTACCCAGGTGCCGGGGGTGAGCAGGGCGTGCCCGCGGCGCACGGCGTCGCGTGGCAGCCCGCGCAGGTTGACCGCCACGCGCGCCACGGCAGCTACCGACTTCGTCGCCACGCCCAGTGACTGCAACCCTCGCACCGCCACCGGCCGGCCGGAGGGGGACAGCTCGAGCTCGTCGCCCACCCGCAGCGTTCCGGCGGCTAACGTGCCGGTGACGACGGTCCCCGCGCCGCGGATGGTGAACGCCCGGTCCACCCACAGCCGCAGGTCCGCGCCGACGTCCGGGGTGGGCAGCCCGGCGACCAACTCGCCCAACGCGGCGCGCAGCTCGTCCAGACCCGCGCCGGTGGTGCCCGAGACACACACCGCCGGGACCTCACCCAGCGACGAGCCTGCCAGGTGCTCCAGCGCCTCCTCGCGGGCCAGCTCGGGATCCATCAGATCGCTGCGGGTCACCACCAGCAGGCCATGCCGGACGCCGAGCGCGTGCAGCGCCTCCAGGTGCTCGCGGGACTGCGGCATCCAGCCCTCGTCGGCGGCAACGACGAGCATGACGGCGGGCACCGGGCCGATGCCGGCCAGCATGTTGGGGACGAACCGCTCGTGGCCGGGCACGTCGACGAACGCCACCGTCGGCCCGGTGGGCAGGGTGGTCCAGGCGAATCCGAGGTCGATGGTCATGCCGCGGCGGCGTTCCTCCGCCCACCGGTCGGGCTCCATCCCGGTCAGCGCCCGGACCAGGGTGGACTTGCCGTGGTCGACGTGTCCCGCGGTCGCTACGACATGCATGACTGGGCCGCCGCTGCGACCACGGCTGCGCTGAGTGCAGCGTCCTGGTCGGGGGGTAGTGCGCGCAGGTCCAGAAGGCAGCGGCCGTGTTCGAGCCGGCCGAGCACGGCCGGGGTGCCCGCGCCCCCGGCGCCCGTAGCCGGTGCGCCTCGGCGTAGCGCCGCGGCGAAACGCACCGGCAGGCTGATCGCGGCGCTGGGTAGCATCACGCCCGGCGCGCCGCCACCGCCGACGGTGGCCTGCGCCGCTACCGCCGTCGCGTCGATGCCGTGGGTACGCAGTGCCGTCGCGATCGCCGCTGCCCGGCGTTGCAGCGTTGCCGGGTCGGCGGCCAACGCCGCCGCGGTGGGCGTCGCGGGTCCTCTCAAGGTGGCCTCCAGCGCGGCCAGGGTGAGCTTGTCCACTCGCAGCGCCCTGGCCAGCGGGTGGCGCCGCAGCTGGGCCACCAGCTCTGCCGAACCCAGCAGCAGCCCGGCTTGCGGACCGCCGAGCAGCTTGTCTCCACTGGCCGTGACCAGGTCGGCGCCCTGGGCCAGCGCGGTGGCGGCATTCGGCTCCTCGGGCAGCGTCGAGTGCGGGGCGAGCAGCCCCGAACCGATGTCGACGACGACCGGCACGCCCAGCCCGGTCAGCTCGTTGACCGGTACAGATGAGGTGAACCCGGTGATGCGGAAGTTGGACGAGTGGACCTTGAGCACGAAACCGGTGTTCGGCCCGATGGTCGCTGTGTAGTCGCTCAGGTGCGCCCGGTTCGTGGTGCCGACCTCGCGCAGCCGGGCCCCGGTGCAGGCCAGCAGGTCGGGAATGCGGAATCCGTCGCCGATCTCCACCAGCTCGCCACGGGAGATGACGATCTCGCGTCCGGCGGCCAGCGCGGTGGCGGCGAGTACCAGCGCAGCGGCGCCGTTGTTCACCACGTGCACTTGCTGGGCGGCAGGCACCGCGTCGGCCAGGGCGTCCAGCGCTCCCGCGCCGCGCCGTCCGCGCCCGCCGGTGGTCAGGTCGAGCTCGACGTCGGTGGTGCCCGCCGCGGTGCTTAAAGCCTCGATCGCGGCTGCGGACAGTGGCGCCCGGCCGAGGTTGGTGTGCAGCAGCACGCCGGTGGCATTGAGTACTGAACGCACACTGGTCGCGGTGTCCGGCAGTCCGGCCAGCACGTCGGCGACGATGTTGTCCGGGGACAGCGCGCCTTCCCGGACCCGCTGCTGGGCTGCGGTCACCGCGCGCTTCACCAGCGGGCGCCCAAGCTTGTCGGCGGCTGCCGCGAGGGCTGGTTGGGCCAGCACCGCGTCGGTTCGCGGGACGCGCCGCCTGAGATCCACTTCGGCGCGCCCTAATCCCGCTCCGCGTCAATGTCCCCCAGGTCTATGTCCTCCAGCAGCGGGATGTTGCGGGCCTTGGCGTAGGCGCGCAGCTCAGCGCGGGATTTCCGCAGCTCAGCGCGGGCCTCCGACAGGTCACGGTCGGCGCCGGCGGCCAGATAGCGGGCCGCGGCAGCATCAGCGCGGGCACTGGTGAGTAGCTCGTGGAGCTCGGCAACCTGGTTCTCCAGCATGGTTATGCGAGTTCCGATGTCACGGTTGGAGTCCGACACGGCTCTGATCATACTGGGCGGCGCCCTTGAGCTGGTCTGCACCATACCGGCAATCTCTCGGCTATACCATCAGTTGTGATCCGACGCCTCTGTGCGCTTGTCATGCTGCTGTCCCTGTCTGCCTGCGTCGACAACCCCGAGTCGGCCCCGCCATCGACGACCACGACCGCGCCGCCGCTCGCCGCCGACTGGAACGACCCCGGTCTCGATCTCGAGGTGGGCGGCGGTTTCCGGTTGCGCAACTGCGAGGGCGACGCCCCGCTACTGTGCATCGAACGGGGCGGTAGCACCATCGGTGTCATCGAGCTCACCGACCACCGCGGTGGGGACGGCCAGACCCTGGCGCAGCGGGTCGCCGACCACTACGCCACTATCGCCGAGGACCGTCAGCAGGGCTGCCCGGCCGGTTACGAGTTCACCACCGTCCCGCCGGTAGCGGCCACGGTGGCTGGCCGGGATGGCCTGCGCTTCGGTTTCACTGGGCGCCTGGTCGATGGCCGTCCTTCCGAGAAGACAGTGGGTTTCATGACCGAGCAGGACGATGCCGTCCGGGTTGTCGGGGTGCACGCTTATGAGGCCGACGGGTGCCTGCCGCCCGAGGGGGTGCCTTTCACTACCGCCGACCTCGACGCCTTCGAGCCTTTCCTCGACGAGATCGTGGCAGGCAGCCGCCTGCCCGACCCGACGGTGTTCGGCCCTTGATCAGTTAACTCTACCCGGAGTCCAGGTTCCCGCTCAGCAGTGCGGTGATCTGTGCCATTCCGGTGGCCAGCATGGCAAACCCTTCGGTCACGTTCTGGTCCAGCCCGGTCACCTTGTGCTCCAGTACGGCGATCCTCCGGCCCTGCTCCAGCTGGGTTTCCCGCAGGGCGTTGAGTGCCCGGGTGTGAGCGCGCAGCTCGGCGCCGCCGCGCTGGTCGTCACTCGCGGATCGCGGGGCAGCGCCGCGTGAGCTTGGCCCCGGACCTAGGCCACCTCATCGTTGCGCCTCAGCGTCTCCTCCCGCCACCCCAGAGCTAGGCATCACCCGCAGATCGCGGGGACCCGCCGCGTGAGCCTGCTGCTCGGGGTAATCAGTGCTGATCGGGCACTGGCGCCGATATGCTTGTTCTGGCGCCAGCATGGCGCTAACCTGGGCTGGTGTCCAGTATTCAGATCAAGAACGTTCCGGATGAGGTGCGCCTGGTTTACCGGCGCCGAGCTGCCGCCGCTGGGCAGTCACTCCAGGAGTACCTGCTCGCAGAGCTGATCGAGAATGCCAGCCGCCCCACCCTTGACGAGGTGCTGGACCGGGCCGGAGAACGGGCCGGTGGCAGGTTGCCTGCGTCCTTCGCGGTGGAGCACGTGCGTGCCGATCGCGAGAGCCGGTGATCGTCGTTGATGCCTCCGTGCTGGCACCGGCTTTGTCCGATGACAGCGACGACGGCGACCATCTCCGGCGACGCCTGCGGGGGCAGCGACTGACTGCGCCAGAGGTGATCGATCTCGAAGTGCAGTCTGTGCTCCGTTCCGGAGTGCGCCGCGGACTCCTCGACGACCGCCGCGCGCGGCAAGCCTGGGGTGATCTCGTCAGTATGCCCCTGCACCGTGTCAGGCATCGCCAGCTGCTGCCCCGAGTCTGGGACCTGCGCGACAACCTGACCACCTACGACGCGGCCTACGTCGCACTCGCCGAAGCCCTAGCTACGACCTTGCTCACGGCGGACAGCAAACTCGCGAACGCGCCCGGAATTCGCTGCGACATCGACCTGATCCAGCTCCCCGATTGAGCACTGAGGACCAAGTCAAGCTCACCGATCGCACTAAGCAGAATCGCGGTCCGGACGGGCAGGGACGCCGGGAGACGCTTTGTGGTGCCGTGGCCAGGTCACCCTTTGAGATTCTCGGCATCCACAGGCTGGGGCTTAATCTGTTTGTCCGACACAATTAAGGTGTGCGGACGGCAAGTTCGCCCAGTCGGCGGCAAGCGTCGGATTGGCCGCGCCCGCGTCATGCTCACCGCGCTGAGGAGGAAGTCATGACCGAGAAGTTCTGCGTGTTCGGTCTCCGTCCTTCGCGATCATCCATAGTCGTAGCTCGGGTCGCCAAGGTTCGATCACGAGCCCAGGTGCCAGCGACGGCGCGAAAAGCGAGGGGAGTGCGGGATGTTCCTCAACCCTGGGGAACTCGGTGCGCCATCGTTGGTGCAGCTCGGCAAGACCTACGATCCCGATATCGGTTGGTTCGAACACCACGCCGAGAGTCACCTCGGTCAAAGGTGGCTCGTCGAAGTCAGGCAATGGCTGAACTGCGTCCTCAGTATCGCTTCCGTGGCCGACGCCACAACCGTACCGCCCGGCACTCGCGCAGGATGCTGATCCTCATGCCTGAACGTGAGCAGGCCACAGTGTCGCCGGTTGGTCGAGCTGCCCCGGTTGGTCGAGCTGCTCAGCGGTGCAGGCGGTAGAAGCGGAAGAAGTCGTGTTCCAGGGGCAGGGCCTCGACGTGGGAGAAACCGGCGTGGGTGGCGTAGTCGGTGAGGGTGCCGGCGCGGAGCACGGTGCCGGTGGCGGCGGAGGGCTGCGTCGACATGGCGTCGGGCAGGCAACAGATCAGGGAGTAGCCGTACAGCAGCTGCTCGACCGGTGAGCCGGGGGCGGTGAAGCGGTCCTCGGTCCGTTCGTCCATCACGATGACGATGCCGTCGGAACCGGCCAGTCGGCGCATGGCGGCGAGCACGCCGACCGGGTCGGGCAGGTCGTGCAGGCACTCGAAGGCGAACACCGCGTCGTAGGGACGGTCGGGCAGCACGCCGCCTGCGTCGGCCACCGTGAAATGCACCCGATCGGCCACCCCAGCCTCGGCAGCGTTGCGGCGGGCCGCGTCGATGGAAGGATTGTCCAGGTCGAACCCGTCGACGGTGACGCCGGGGTAGGTCCGCGCGATCGCGATCGCCGACCAGCCGACGCCGCATCCGATGTCGGCCACCCGGGCGCCGTCGCGGCTCAGCCGGACGGGCAGGCCGGGGATCCGAGGCAGGTAGTCCTGGCCGAGTTGGTGCAGGAACAGCGGCCGGTTCAGAGCACCTTGGGCTTCCCGCAGGTCCTCGCCCATAGCGGCCCAGGACAGCCCACCGCCGGTGCGGTATGCCTCGCTCAGCGCGTCGAGGTGCTTGCCCGCGCCGGCCACGAACCGGGCCAGCGGGGCGAGGAAAGCGAGGCTGTCGATGTCGGTCAGGACCTCGGCGTGGGCGGCGGGGAGGCGGTAACGCCGCGCGGTGGGCGCCGCACCGACATCGTCGACGGTGAGGTAGCCGGTGACGGCCTGGTGTTCCAGCCACTCGCGGGCGTAGCGCTCCGCGCAGCCGGTGCGCTCGGCGAGCTCGGGGGAGGACAGCGGACCGTGCGCGGCCAGGGCGCGGTACCAGCCCAACCGGTCACCCAGGTAGATGGCGTGGATTTGCATGGCGCCCAGTGCGGTGTCGAAGACGCGTTCGGCGAATGCGTCGATGGTGGTGGTTTCGATTGTTGTGGTCATGACGCCGACTGTGCGCCGCAGGCATTGCAGCGGGCTTGCAGCGGGCTCGCAACGCTGCAGGACTGGCCGATGCGGGTCTGCGACAGCGTGTTCTCGCTCTGGCCCAGGATGCAGAACGGGGAAAGCAGGGTGCAAAACGAGGTGGCCCTGCTTCAGGAAATCGGAGCAGGGCCACCCAGTTCGCACTCCATGCAAGGCCACATCCGGCCTCATATTCTGGCGCAGATCGCGTAGGACTTGATCTGCCAATTGCTGGGGTTGCCGGTCTTGTCCTCCAACGCCGTCGCCCGCCCGATGTCGCCGCTGGCCAGGTTCCGAACGTCTATCGAGTCGAAGAAGGTCTGGCCGAAGCCGCCACTGACGATCTCGCCACCGGCCGCGAACGGCACACTGATACCAGCACACGGCGAATCGGCTTTGCGACTCGAGGTGGAGTCGAGCGTGCTGGTCGCAGTCGACATGAACAGCTGCGGCAGCGGTGCCCCGCAGATCGCGTGCGCCTCGACGGCCCAGTTGTTGGACGTCAGGGTCTCGTCACGGGAACTCCGAGTCGACCCGGTGCTGGCCGGTGATCGGGTTGGCGCAGACGGCGACGGCGTCCACCCCCCAGTTCTGGGTCGTGCCGCCCTCCACCTCGACCGCCTCGACGAAGACCTGGGTGAGGTCCTGGTTCGGGGTGACCTTGGTGACCCGCACGTCCCGTTCCCCGGGACCGGTCAGCGCGTGGTGGGTACAAGAGGGACTGTGCAATGCCCGCATTGCAGCGGGTTAGCAGGCGCTTGCACCGGGTTGACAGGGGCGTCCGGCGGGCTGTCAGCGTCGTACGATCGACTGATGCGGGTCCGGGTGCTCGGCGCTGTGGAGCTGGTCGACGACAGTGGAATGGCCATGTCGGTCGGTAGCCCCACCCAACGTCTTGTGCTCGCCGCGCTGGCCGCCCAACCCGGTGTCACCGTCAGTGCCGACGCGCTGATCGACGCGATCTGGGGCGACCAGCCACCGCGCTCGGCTGCCGACTCGCTGCGCACCTA
The DNA here is from genome assembly GCA_052390495.1 of Pseudonocardiales bacterium. Taxonomy (GTDB): domain Bacteria; phylum Actinomycetota; class Actinomycetes; order Mycobacteriales; family Pseudonocardiaceae. The sequence goes on along the minus strand of JBQTGW010000002.1, from coordinate 4,403 downwards.
CGTCTCGCGGCTGCGTCGCCACCTCGGCGACGCCTTGGTCTCTCGGGCAGGTGGCTACGCGCTGCCCGCCGGATCGGTGGACGCCGAGCGGTTCGAGGACCTGGTCCGCCGGGCTAGAACGACCGACCCGGCGACGTCCATCGCACTGCTGGACCAGGCGCTGGAGCTGTGGCGGGGGGCACCGTTCGGCGAGCTGGCCGACGTCGAGTTGTTGCGCGGTGTCGCGGTCCGGCTCGATGAGCTGCACCTCGCTGCCCGGGAGCTGCGGGCTACCGCACTGGCCGCGGCGGGCCGGGTCGGGGAGGCCGTCGCTGCGGCCGAGGAGCTGCTGGCCGGGCATCCGCTGCGGGAGGGCGCCTGGGTGGTGCTGATCGAGGCGTTGGCCGCGGCGGGCCGGGTCCCGGACGCGATGACCGCCTACCGGCGTGGCGTGGCGGCGCTGGACGAGGCGGGGCTCGACCCGTCCGAGGCGCTGCGGGCCGCACAGACCGCCGCGCTCAGCATGGTGCCGCAGCAGCCGCGGTGGCTGCCCGTGCCCGCCGCCTCGCTGATCGGGCGGGAGCGGGAACTCGCCGAGCTGGCTGAGCTGGTCGACAAAGCCCGGGTGGTCACGCTGGTCGGGCCCGGTGGCGTCGGCAAGACCCGGTTGGTGATCGAGGCCGCGAACGCGCTGGCTGGGCGGTTCGCCCGGGGCGCCCGGCTGGTGGAGCTGGCCGGGCTGCGTGACCCGGACGCGGTCGTCGCGGCGTTGGTCGGCGCTTTGGGTCTGGCCGCCGATGCCGGATCCCCTCAGAAAGCACTGTCCCGGGCAGGCGCGCTGGATCTGCTGGTCGTCGTCGACAACTGCGAGCATGTGGTCGACGCCGCGGCCCGCGCGGTGGACGCCCTGGTCCGCGGCGGTCCCGTGGTCCGGGTGCTGGCCACCAGCCGGGAACGGCTCGGCATCGACGGGGAGCACGTGCTGCCGGTCGCCCCGCTGGAGGTCTTCCCCTCGGGCGACGTGGCTCGGGCGTTGTTTCTCGACCGGCTGCGGGCGGTGCGGGGCGGCGCCTTCGCTGGCTCACAGCCGGATCTGACACAGGTGGACCGGATCGTCGCCCGGGTCGACGGGCTGCCGCTGGGCATCGAGATGGCTGCGGCCCGAGCGGCCACCCTGCCGCTGGCCGAACTCGCCGACCGGCTCTCCGAGCATCTCGGGCTGCTGGGGCAGCCCCGGGCAGGTGCGGCGCGGCACCGCACCCTGGCCGCGGTGGTGGAGTGGTCCGAGGCGCTGCTGGATCCGGACGATCGGGCGCTGTTCGCCGAGCTGGCCACGTTCGCCGGTCCGGTTGGGGCGGACGACGTCGCGGTGGTCACCGGGCACCCCGCTCCGCTGAAATCACTGTGCCACCTCGCCGAACGCTGCCTCGTCATCGTCGATACCGAAGCTCCGCGAGCCCGGTTCGGAATGCTGTCGACCATCCGCACGCACGCCGCCGCGCGGCTGGCCGGTACACCGCGTGGTGCGCAGCTGGCCCGACGGCACGCCGAGCACCTGGTCGACGTCGCCGCCGCGGCCGACCGGGAGCTGCGTCGTCCCGCCGAGAGCGCGGCGCACGCTCGGTTCGAGGAACTCATCGACGAATTCCGGATCGCGCATGCCCGGCTGCGCAGCTCCGATCCGGCGCTGGCGGGTGAGCTGTCCACCGCGCTGTACCTGTTCGCGATGTCCCGGCAACGCGACGAACCGCTGTCCTGGGCGTGCGAGTTGATCGCCGGGTGGGAAACCAGCTCGCCGTCGGCCATCGGGGCGCTGGCCAGCGTAGCGATCCAGGCGGCGACGGCAGGTGAGCTGACCCGGGCCCAGGAGCTGGCCGAGCGGGCCCTCGCCTCCGCCAGGTCCGATCCCGAGCGGATCCTGCCGCTGGACGTGCTCACCGACGTCCACCTCTACGCGGGCCGGTTGGACGACTGCACCGCCGTCTCCCGTCAGTTGCTGGCCGTGTCCGGCGCCGCGGCCGACCTGCACGGCACCGTCGTCGCGATCACGAACCTGGCCTGTGTACAGGCATACGCGGGGCGACCCGAGCAGGCCGAGCGTTTGCTGGCTACCGAACGGCCTGCTGACGCCGAGCTGGCTCCTTCCGATCGGGGCTGGCTCGCCTACACCGAGGGCGAGGTCGTGCTGGACCGGGACCCGCAGCGGGCTCTGCCTGCGCTGGACCGGGCGATCGCGCTGGCCGACAGCGTCGGCAACCGGTTCCTCGGCGGGGCGGCTCGGCTCTCCGCCTGCTCGCTGCGCTCCCGCTGTGGTGACGCCGCCGAGGCGCTGGCGGCGTTCGCAGCCGTGATCGACCATTGGCGACGGCAGGGTGACCTGGTGCATCAGCTCACCACGTTGCGCAACCTCGTGGTGCTGTTTCAGCGGGTCGGCGCCGCTGCTGAGGCGGCGGAGCTGCTCGGCGCCGTGGACGCCGCCACCCTCTCGCCCACCTTCGGCACCGAGGCCGCCCGGCTGGCTGTGGTCCGCGACTGGGTGCGTACCGCGCTGGGCGAGGCAGCTGCTCAGCGCCACCGGTCGATCGGCGCGACCCGCGACGTCGGCGCGGCCGCCGACGTCGCCCTGACACACCTCGCCACGCTGAAGTGACGGGCGCGGCGCCTCGTTACCCTAGAACGAACTTCAGTGTTCACCCGGGAGGACAGCCATGGATGACCTAGAAGGCATGACGACCGGCCAGCGCGTCCGGCATTTCCGGGAACGCGCGGGAATGACGCGCCCCGTGCGAATACACGAGACCTGCTACCAGAACGGGGTGATACCCCACGTCTGATCTTCACCCCTCAGAAGCGCTGCACCCTTTTTCATACGTGCGTTCCCCACCCATGTGCAAAAGCGCTTTTTTTGCGTGCGGGCCAAGATGCGTGAGGAGTCCTTGCGAGAGCGGACCGTTGTCGGGGTCCGAAGACTGTTTCTGCGTTGGGTCGGACATGCGGGCTCCTTCCCGTAAGCCCGGAGGCGGAGGCATGATCTTAGAGAGCTGCGTCGGGGGTTGAGGTCGAGTCGCACTGTACTCGGTCTTTGGTTGACGTGTGCCCGGAACGACATAATTGGTCTGCCGTGGCATCGGTCCGGCTGGGATGGCCCCCATCTCCGAGCTCCGAGCAGGTTGGCTGTGCGCTTGGGAGGGTTGCCGCGATCGTCGCTTACGCCTGCGGCTTTCGCGCGATATTCAGTGATGGTCGGTTGAAACTACGCTCGCTGAGTAAGCCGTACTTTGACGAAACGGCGATCATGGTGGGATCGGACCCGGCTGGCCGGGCGCTCGGTCGCGTCTCGACGGCCGTGACGCCACCCGTGCCCCGTGCGGCTGGTCCACCCGGTCATTGGCAGACTCCTGGATCGTGTCCAACCACTATTACGTGATCACGTTCGGCTGTCCGGACCGTACCGGCATCGTGGCCCGCATCTCCGGATTTTTGGCCGAGGCGGGGGGGTGGATCACCGAAGCCGCCTACTACGCCGATCCAGACACCGGGTGGTTCTTCACCCGCCAGGTAGTCCGCGCCGATTCGCTGCCGTTCGGGGTGACAGAGCTGCGGGAACGCTTCGGCGCGGTAGCGGCGGAGCTGGGTAGCGAGACGGACTGGCAGATCAGCGACACCGGTCGTAAACCCCGGATGGTCGTGCTGGTGTCCCGGGAGGCGCACTGCCTCTACGACCTCCTCGGCCGGGTCGCCTCAGGCGAGCTCGACGTCGATCTGCGGGCCGTCCTGGGCAACCATCCCGAGCACGCCATGGTGACGCGAGCGCACGGGATCCCGTTTCACCACGTGCCCTTCCCGGCACAGGCCGACGCCAAGGCCGCGGCGTTCGCTCAGCTGAGCAAGCTGGTGGACGCCGAGGAACCGGACGCCATCGTGCTCGCCCGCTTCATGCAGATCCTGCCGACGGACCTCTGCACGGCGTGGGCGGGCCGGGCGCTGAACATCCACCACAGCTTCCTGCCCTCGTTCGTCGGCGCCCGGCCCTATCACCGGGCGCACCAGCGCGGCGTCAAGCTGGTCGGCGCGACCTGCCACTACGTCACCGCCGAACTGGACGAAGGCCCGATCATTGAGCAGGACGTGATCCGGGTCGACCACGCCGACACCGCGGCCGACATGGTGCGCAAGGGCCGCGACATCGAAAAGGTGGTGCTGGCCCGCGGCTTGCGCTGGCACCTGGAGGACCGGGTACTGATGCACGGTAACCGGACCGTCGTCTTCGACTGACCCTGTGAGTGGCGTTGGTGGTTATAGCGACTGTCATGTCTCTGGTGATGTGTCAAGGGTTCGTCTCAGGTGATGTGTCGCGGTGTGTGATCTTGTTGGGGGTGGGTGGTCATGCTGCGGGGAGTTGGTGGAGCTGGCCTTGGTAGCGG
>JBQTGW010000001.1:0-56144 GCA_052390495.1 Pseudonocardiales bacterium | reverse complement strand
GGTGGGTCGGGGGGGGGGCGCGGGGGGCCCGGGGTTCGGCAGGGCGGCCGGGCCCGGACCGGGGGCGTTTCCCCCCCCTTACCCTCCCGTGACAGCGATCACGGGAGGGGTTGTGGGCTACAAGAGTGGCGAGCTGGCGGGGGTGTGAGGTGCGGTGGACAGCGGTGACATCCGGCGTGGCTCCCTGTTACGCGTTGCCACACCGAAGACTGATCCCGTCACCCCCCGTGCACTAGCTGAATGTTTCCCCGGATGGAGGTCCGCGCCCTGGGTGGCGCATATTCGATTCGGTTAGCCTTCGCGAAACGTGGGCCGACCTGGCAGAACGACAGGTGTCCGTCGGGACAGGATCGTCTAGGACCATCGCGATCGCTGGATCGTCTGGTCAGCCTGGCGGGTACGCGAGCCGCAGGCGGCGAAGGCCATCCCGGGAAACCGAGACGACGTACGGCCCTGTCCTTGCACCGCAGCACCTCACCCCGGCGAGCGGCCTCGCTGATCCACTCGACATCGCTGACGCATTGGCTGCGTTCTGGGCCGTACCGCTCGTCCATCGTGGTGAGCTGCCATCCCCGGGCCCGCAGGGCGAGGGTCGGTGTTCGGCGAGTTGATTTGCGGGTTGACGATCACGTCGATCATTTCGTACTGCGGGAGCCGGATCTGCTCGACGTATCCCTGCTGGTAAGACACCGTACGCAGGTAGGCGCGCACCACGGGAACGAAGACGCGCTGCTGATTTCGCACCACCACCAGGTCCTCGACCGCGCTGGCCGCGTCAGATTCTTCGGAGGAGGACTGTCGGCTGAAGTCATACAGAATCTCGGCGCCGTCGGTCTTCAAGCGTTCGCTGGCCAGCGCGGCAGGGAGCCCGATGTTCTCGTCGAGCCAATGGATCGCGGGACGGATGCGCTGCATCGGAACCCCAGCCGCCCGGAACGCGGTGAGAACATACGCCTCAGCGAGGCCAAGAAACGGCAGTGACGGAGTCCGGGAGCGGCCGACGCGCGTCGTCGTGATCAGCGGGAATGCCTCGACGACGCCGTTGAGCGTCTTGTAGGAGTAGCCCTGCACCCAGTTCCGCAGGGTCGCCGGAGGAACAGCCACGATGCGCGCGGCCTGCGGTGGCGTGTACAGCGGCAACCGATACACATCACGCTCGATGACGCTGCTTGTCATCCGCATCTCCCTGGTCCACGAGGACCATAGCCGCTCGGACCGACTGCCTGTTGCGGCTCGCCGAACCTCGACAGATGCGTCCAGCACGTCCGCCAGAGATCGCGCTCACGACAGCGCAGTGTGACTGAGCGACGTCACTGGACTGTCAAGAACTCGATGTCAGCTCGCGAGCCGGTCGGACTCACCCAGCGACGCAATCGCCACGCCGAGGCCGCAGAGCGCGTCAGCGCGCGACATGATGACAGCGACACCGCAGAGAGAGGGGTCGATTATGAAGCTCCCGGTCATGCGTATCCAGGCGCGGAACTTCCGCTCCCTGGCTGGGGTTGACTTGCGGCTCGGCACCCGACCGGTACCGGTTGCGGCTGGCCAGGCACGGCAAGTCGATCTCACGCCAGGAGGAGTTCACCTTCAAGCGCAAGGGTGGTCGTGGTCGGCGCATCACGGGTCAGCGGCGATCGGGTGACCATCTACGAAGACGATCAGGAGATCTTCTCCCGCAGCCTGGCGAGCAACCAGACAACGGGACTCGCGACCCTGCACGAACCGGACCCTCCTCCGTTCATCGCGATCGAGGAAATCGACCACGGCCTGCACCCCTACGCGATGGATGTCCTGCTCGACCGGTTGCGCGCCGCCAGCCGCCGGACCCAGATCCTCGCGGCGACGCACTCGCCAACGCTGGTGAACCGGCTACGTCCGGACGAGATCATCGTCTGCGACCGCGATCCGGAGACCGGCGCTTCCCTCATTCCCGCCGCTTCACCTGATGAGATCGCCCGCGCCGTGCAGGCCTCCGACTGGGGTCGTGGGGAGTTGTGGTTCTCGGGTGTCATCCGCGGCGTTCCGGCATGACGAGCAGGAGCCGCTGAGTACAGCCCACTACGATCCGCCTCATGCGGCGCGTGGACCTGATGATCGTGGCGATCCCACCGACGAAGGCGAGAAGGGTGAGCGGGTGAGTACGTCGTCACTCCGGACCTGCAGGCGGCGTTCGACCGGGCGCTCACCCTGATCAGCCAGGCGATCAGCTCCGGGGAGAGCGAGCCGTTGGATGCGCAGACCGCCGCGTTGTTCCGCTCGGCGGACGCGCTGTACCGGGAGAAGCTGCGCCCGCTGATCCTGCGCGCGCACGACGTCACCGAGCAGCAGTGCCGCGACGAGCCGGAGTCCGTGCCGCGTGGCTTCCATACCGACGATCGGTTTGCCAAGACACTGCTGCTCTCGGCTGTGGCGCCGAAGGTGCCTGCGCTCAAGGAGATCACCGGATTACGGCTGGCCTTGCTCAACCATGGTTCGGTGGTCTCGCCGCTGCCCGGCAATGAGGCCAGCATCGTGCTCGCCAAGGTCAAGGACTGGGCGCGCACTACAGCCAGCCAGAACCCTGATCCGGCGGTTCACCACCTCGAGAACCTGCTGCCCGAGGTGGTGCTGCCACTGACCCGGCAGACGCCCGTCCTGCTCCTGATCATGGACGGGATGAGCGTCGGGGTCGCCACCGAGGTGATGTCCAGTGCGCTGGGTATCGGCACGCAGGGGTGGGTCGAGGCGCTGTTGCCCGGCGAGGACCGTCGGTCCGCGGCGCTGGCCGTGCTCCCGACGCTCACCGAGGTCAGCCGAGCCTCGCTGCTGTCCGGAACGCTCGTCACTGGCTCTCAGCCGCAGGAGCACCGGGGGTTCGGCATGGCGGTGCGCGCCGCAGGACTCACCGGCCGGCTGTTCCACAAGAAGCCACTCGACATATCGCAGCCGGGCTTCGCGGTCGTCGACGATGTCGGGGCGGCGATCGACGATATGGATGGCACGCGGTGGTCGCCTGCGTGCTCAACACCATTGATGACGCGCTGGACCGCTCCGACCCCGCATGGGGTGTCGACGCGGTGAAACACCTCGCTCCGCTGCTGGAGCGGGCTGGGCGCACGGGACGAGCTCGCTCGCCGCACCATCGCTACTCGACTCGGAGATCACCCGGGGGCCCGCGTCACACTCGGGGAACCCAGAGTATGTCTTTGTAGCGCGGCAGTGCCGCAGCCCCCGTCATGATGGAGCCATGCTGCAAGTTCGGATGACGGTCTGGGTGCACGGGCGGGTGCAGGGCGTGGGGTTCCGGTGGTGGACCCGGTCGCGTGCGCTGGAGCTGGGCCTGGTCGGTCACGCGGCCAACCTGTCCGACGGGCGGGTGGAGGTGGTCGCCGAGGGGCCGAGGGATGCGTGCGAGAAGCTGCTCACCGCGCTGCGCTCCGGATCCACCCCCGGCTATGTCCAGCAGATCACCGAGCAGTTCGCTGACGCCCGAGGCGGCTTCACCGGCTTCATCGAACGCTGAGGATGGGTACTCTGCTCGGACAGTCGGCGCGTTATGCGCCGCAGTGGGGGGACAGACAGGGGAACAGCAGAGAGGGTTCAGCGCACCGTGCACCTGAGGAGCCTGACGTTGAAGGGCTTCAAGTCCTTCGCCTCGGCTACCACGCTGCGCTTCGAGCCGGGCATCACCTGTGTCGTCGGCCCCAACGGATCGGGCAAGTCCAATGTCGTGGACGCGCTGTCCTGGGTGATGGGCGAGCAGGGTGCCAAGGCGCTGCGCGGCGGCAAGATGGAGGATGTCATCTTCGCGGGCACCGCGGGCCGTTCTCCACTTGGTCGCGCGGAGGTCACCCTGACCATCGACAACACCGACGGCGCACTTCCCATCGAGTACACCGAAGTGTCGATCACCCGGCGGATGTTCCGCGACGGTGCCAGTGAGTACGAGATCAACGGCAACTCCTGTCGGCTGCTCGACGTCCAGGAGCTGCTCAGCGACTCCGGCATCGGCCGAGAGATGCACGTCATCGTGGGGCAGGGCCGAGTCGACGCCATCCTGACGTCCAAGCCAGAGGAGCGCCGCGCCTTCATCGAGGAGGCCGCGGGCGTCCTGAAGCACCGCAAGCGCAAGGAGAAGGCGCTGCGCAAGCTGGACGCGATGCAGGCCAACCTGACGCGGCTCACCGATCTCACCGCCGAGCTGCGCCGCCAGCTCAAGCCGCTGGGCAAGCAGGCAGAGATCGCTCGCAAGGCCCAGGCGGTGCAGGCCGACCTACGCGACGCGCGGCTGCGACTGCATGCCGACGACCTGGTGACCCTGCGTGAGCAACTTGCCAGAGAGGAGGCAGACGAGGCCGTGGCCAGGGCACACCGCACGGAGGTCGAGGGCGCATTGAACGCCGCGCGCGCCACGCAGGCTGGCCTGGAACAGCGGCTTGCGGCCACCGCGCCGCGCCTGGCGAGCGCGCAGGACACCTGGTACCAGCTCGCGGCGCTGACCGAGCGGTTACGCGGCACGGTTCGGTTGGCCGCGGAGCGCGCTCGCCACCTGGTGGCCCCCGCCAAGGAGCACGGTCTCGGCCGGGACCCCGATGAGCTGGAGCGCGAGGCCGAAGCGGCGCAGCGCAAGGACGCCGAGCTGCACGAGGTCGTCGAGCAGGCCCGCGAGATACTGTCCGGCGCCCAGGAGCGCCGCGCCGAGCTGGAGCAGGCTGTCGCCGATGCCGAGCGGGCCCATCTGGCGGCCGTGCGCGCCGTCGCCGACCGGCGGGAGGGGCTGGCTCGGCTGGCTGGCCAGGTCGAGGCGCTGCGGTCGAAGTCGGGCGCCACGACCGAGGAGATCGAGCGGCTTTCCACCGCGCTCGCCGAGGCCAACGAGCGGGCTGGCTCCGCGCGGCGTGAGTTTGATGTGCTGCAGCAGGAGATCGGCGCTCTGCATGCGGGGGAGATGGGGCTCGACGAGCGTCACGAGGCGGCGCTGACCGCGCATGCCGCCGCCGCCGAGCGGGTCGCCGGGCTGACCGCCGCGCATCGGGAGGCCGAGCAGCAGGCGGCCTCCTGGCGGGCCACAGTGGATGCCTTGTCGCTTGGCCTGGCCCGCAAGGACGGTTCCGAGACGCTGCTGGCCGCCGGGTCCGCACTGCCCGGCCTGCACGGCTCGGTTGCCTCGTTGCTCATCGTGCACGCCGGTGTGCAGGTCGCAGTGGCCGCCGCCCTGGGTGCCGCGGCCGACGCCCTGGCGGTGTCCGATGTGGACTGTGCGGTCGCTGCGCTCACTTTGTTGCGTGCTACGGACGCCGGTCGGGCGGGCCTGCTCGTCGGTGGTTCACCAGGCGCCGGTTCATCAGGCGCCGGTGCACCAAGCAACGCTGATCCCGCGAGCTGGCCACCGCTGCCCCAGGGGGCGCGCTGGGCAGTGGACCTGGTGCAGGCGCCGGAGCCATTGCGCCCCGCGCTGTACCGGCTGCTGGAGCGCACCGCGGTGGTCGACACTCTGGCCGCCGCCCGGGACTTGGTCGGTGCGCACCCCACCGTGCGCGCCGTGACAGTCGACGGTGATGTGCTCGGCGCCGACTGGGCGCACGGCGGATCGGGGCGCAGCCAGAGCGTCATCGAGGTGCAGTCCGCCGTCGACGACGCGGAAACCCGGTTGGCCGAGTCGCAGACCCGGATCAAGCGGCTGGCCGCCGAGCTGGCCGGGGCCAGCACCGAGGAGGCGGCTCTGGCCGAGGATGTCGAGAACACCTTGGCTGCACTGCACGAGTCAGACGCGCAACTGTCCGCGGTGGCCGAGCAGCTCGGTCGGCTCGGTCAGACGGCCCGCGCCGCGTCCGCCGAGGCCGACCGGCTGCACCGCCAGCGTGCTGCCGTGCAAGAGCGCCAGGCCGGTGCGCTGACCAGCCTGTCGGAGCTGGAGGAGCGGCTGCGGTTGGTCCAGGACGACCCGATGGATTCCGAACCCGATACCACTGAGCGGGACGAAGTTTCGGCCGCGCTGTCCAGCGCCCGCAGCGAGGAGGTCGAGGCCCGGCTGGCGCTGCGTACGGCCGAGGAGCGGGCCCGCGCGCTGCAGGGCAAGGCCGACGGGCTGCGTCGCAGCGCCCAGGCCGAGCGGGCGGCCCGCCAGCGGGCCGCGGCCGCGGCGGCCGCTCGGGAGCGCGGCGCTGCCGTTGCCGCGGAGGTCGCCCGCGCCGGTGAGTTCGCCCTGGCCCGGATCGATGCCTCAGGTGACCGGGCCGCCGCCGAGCGGGACGCGGTGGTTGCCGAGCGAGCCGAATGGGAACAGGGTCTGACCGAGACCCGCGCCCGGGTGCGCGGGTTCGCCGGTGAGCTGGACAAGCTCACCGACACCGTGCACCGCGATGAGGTACTGCGCGCCCAGCAGCGGCTGCGCATCGAGCAGCTCGAGGCCAGGATCTCCGACGACTTCGGCATCGGCTTGGAGGACCTCGTCGCCGAGTACGGGCCCGCCGTTCCGGTGCCCCCGCCCGCTGGCGAGATAGCCGAGTACGAGCTGGCGCGAGAGCGCGGCGAGCAGGTCAGCGCCCCGGTGCCGGCATCCTATGACCGCGGCGCGCAGACTCGCCGCGCCCAGCGGGCCGAACGTGATCTTGCCCTGCTCGGCAGGGTCAACCCGCTGGCGCTGGAGGAGTTCGCCGCGCTCGAGGAGCGCTACAAGTTCCTGTCCACCCAGCTTGAGGACCTCAAGGCCACCCGAAGAGACCTGCTCACCGTCATCGCGGAGGTCGACGAGAAGATCCTCGAAGTCTTCACCGGTGCCTTCCACGATGTGGCGCGCGAATTCGAAATGGTCTTCGCCGCGCTGTTCCCCGGTGGTGAGGGCCGGTTGACGCTCACCGATCCGGATGACCTGCTCACCACCGGCATCGAGGTCGAGGCTCGCCCGGCGGGCAAGAAGGTCAAGCGCCTTTCACTGCTCTCCGGTGGGGAGAAGTCACTCACCGCGGTGGCCATGCTGGTTGCGATCTTCCGGGCTCGCCCATCACCGTTCTATGTGCTTGACGAAGTCGAGGCCGCGCTGGACGACACCAATCTGGGCCGCCTGCTCAAGCTGTTCGAGCTGCTCAGAGACCGCTCCCAGCTGATCGTCATCACTCACCAGAAACCGACCATGGAAATCGCCGACGCCCTGTACGGCGTGAGCATGCGCGGCGACGGCATCACCACGGTGATCTCCCAACGCCTCCGCGGCACCATCGACTCCGCAGGCGCCGCCTAACCCCCACCCGGTGTGTCCGGCGCTCATGCTCGGTGTGTCCGGCCGTGAAGTACGCCGGGCACTGGCGAGCGGTGACCACCGTGCGCGGGTGACCGGTGGGGCCGGATGCCAGGATGGTGCGGTGTCGAGCACGACCTTGATCCTCATCGTTGTCGCCGTAGTGGTGGCGCTACTGATCGCGCTTGCGGTCGGTTTGCTACTGGCTCGCCGACGGCGGATCAGTATCGCCGAGCAGCCGGAGCAGGCCCCGGAGGCGCCTCCGGGGCCTCGTCGTTACCAGGCCGGTGGTGCAATCAGCTTCTCGTCCGGCGGGGGTGGCCCCCCGGCGGTGCCTGAGTTGTCTGCGGCACCCGAGGTTGCCGGGCTGCCCGAGGTGTCGGAAGCACCTGAGGCACCGGTGCCTCGGGTGCCATCGGACGCTCTCGCGCCAGCTCCGCCGCAGGAGCAGGCACCGCCTGAGCCGAAAACCACCAAGCCAGCGCCCTCGATCCCGCAGCCGGATGTCGCGCCCGCTGCACCCGAGGTGCCGGCCCGAGCCGAGCCAGTCCCAGCTGAAACGGCCCCAGCTGAATCGGTGTTGGCCGAACCTTTCGAGCCGATTGAGGCCCCATCCGGTCGGCTGGTTCGGCTACGTGGCCGGTTGGCTCGATCCCGATCGACGTTTGGGCAGGGTGTGCTCGGTCTGCTCGGTGCAGGCGACCTGGACGAGGACTCCTGGACTGATATCGAGGACACCCTGCTGCTCGCCGATCTCGGCATGGCCGCGACCACGGAGATCGTGGACTCGCTCCGAGCAGAACTCGCCCGCCGCGCCGTGCGGACCCCTGAGCAGGCACGTGCCGCGTTGCGCGCCGTCCTCGTCGAGGCGTTACGACCGGATCTGGATCGGGCAGTGCGGGCACTTCCGCATGTCGGTGCCGATGGTGTCAGCATGCCTGGCGTCGTGCTCATTGCCGGGGTGAACGGCGCAGGCAAGACGACCACGACCGGAAAGCTGGCCCGGGTGTTGGTCGCCGACGGCAGGAAGGTCCTACTGGGAGCGGCCGATACCTTCCGGGCCGCCGCTGCAGAGCAGTTGGTTACTTGGGGCGAGCGCGCGGGTGCAGAGGTCGTGCGCGGCCCACAGGGGTCCGACCCGGCCAGTGTGGCCTTCGAAGCGGTCAAGCAGGGCAGCGCAGGCGGGGTGGACACGGTGCTCATCGACACCGCGGGCAGGTTGCATACCAAGGCCGGGCTGATGGATGAGTTGGGCAAGGTAAAGCGAGTGGTGTCCAAGCAGGCCGAGGTGGATGAGGTCCTGTTGGTGCTGGACGCCACCACCGGCCAGAACGGGCTTACCCAGGCCAGGGTGTTCGGTGAGGTCGTGGACGTCACCGGTATTGTGCTCACGAAGATGGACGGCACCGCCAAGGGGGGCATCGTCTTCCAGGTGCAGCGGGAGATCGGCGTGCCGGTTAAGCTGGTCGGCCTCGGCGAGGGCGTCGATGACCTGGCCCCCTTCGAGCCGGGGGCGTTCGTCGACGCGTTACTAGATTGATGCCAGATAAGACGGGACGCCGTTGGGGGAGCTGATGAGTAACGCGGAGGTAACACACCCACCCCCACAGTTAACTGCACTGAAACATATGATACTCACCAACGAAACACTGTGTGCCCACTCTAACCCGAACGCCACCCGATCGTGGTGCTTATGGACACAGGAGGAGCGAACCCGTGCTTGACACCGGTGACACCGCCTGGATGCTCGCCAGCTCCGCCTTGGTGCTGCTGATGACTCCAGGTCTCGCGTTCTTCTACGGCGGCATGGTCCGCTCGAAGAGCGTGCTGAACATGATGATGATGTGCCTGTCCTCAATGGGGATCGTGACCATCTTATGGGTGCTCTACGGCTATTCGGTAGCGTTCGGTAACGACGTCGGTTTCGGCTTGCTCGGTGACCCGGGCGAATTCGCCGGACTGGCAGGCCTGATGGGGACTTTCGAGGATGGTGCCGCCGTCTCGATCCCGCTGGCGGGGAGCATTCCTGTGATGGTGTTCGTCGCGTTCCAGGCGATGTTCGCGATCATCACCGTCGCGTTGATCTCCGGTGCCGCGGCCGACCGCCTACGCTTTGCGCCCTGGCTGCTGTTCGCTGGGCTGTGGGCAACGCTGGTGTACTTTCCGGTCGCGCACTGGGTCTTTGCGTTCAGCAGTGCCGATGGGGCCACCGTCGGCGGCTGGATCGCCAACAACCTGGGAGCGATCGACTTCGCCGGCGGGACCGCCGTGCACATCAACGCAGGGGCTGCGGCCCTGGCTCTCGTGCTGGTGCTCGGCAAGCGCCGTGGCTGGCCGAGGGAGGCCATGCGCCCGCACAACCTACCTTTCGTCATGCTCGGCGCCGGCCTGCTGTGGTTCGGTTGGTTCGGCTTTAATGCCGGATCGGCGGTGGGGGCAAACGGCACTGCAGCCGTAGCGTTCGTCAACACCATGGTGGCCACTGCAGCGGCGATGCTGGCCTGGTTGGCGGTCGAGCGGGTCCGCGACGGGCGGCCCACCAGCCTCGGCGGCGCCTCGGGCGTGGTGGCAGGCCTGGTCGCCATCACCCCGGCCTGTCATTCGGTCTCTCCGCTCGGGGCGATTGCGGTGGGGGCGATCGCAGGTGTGGCGTGTGCGCTCGCGGTCAGCATCAAGTTCCGGTTCGGGTTTGACGACTCGCTCGACGTTGTCGCCGTACACCTCGTCGGTGGCCTGGTGGGCACGTTGTTGATCGGCTTCCTTGCCGATCCCGCTGCGCCCGCTGGTGCGGAGGGTCTGTTCTACACCGGGAGCGTCGATCAGTTGTGGCGGCAGGCAGTGGCTGCGGGCGCTGTGCTGATCTACTCGTTGGTCGTCACGGGGCTCATCGCCCTGGTACTGAAGTACAGCATCGGGCTGCGGGTGGACGACGAGGCCGAGCTGGCCGGTATCGACGAGGTCGAGCATGCCGAGGCCGGTTACGAGTTGACCGGCATCCGCACCATGAGTGGCATGAGCGGATCGTCGCCGAGCCGGGACACCGAGCCGGCGCACTCCCCGGGCATGATCCGGGCCTCAGCTGGCACGGAAGGGTGAGAGCACAATGAAACTAATCACCGGAATCGTCAAGCCGTTCGTCCTTGAGGACGTCAAAGGTGCCCTGGAACAGGTCGGCGTGCTCGGGATGACGGTCAGTGAGGTTCAGGGCTACGGCAGGCAGAAAGGGCATACCGAGGTCTACCGGGGGGCGGAGTACTCGGTGGATTTCGTGCCCAAGATCCGGATCGAGGTCGTCGTGGACGATATGCAGGTGGACAAGACGATCGACGCGCTGGTTGAAGCGGCCCGGACCGGGAAGATTGGGGACGGCAAGGTGTGGGTCACCCCGGTAGAAACGGTAGTACGGGTGCGTACGGGTGAGCGCGGCCTGGACGCATTGTGATCGCGAGAAAGGGCTGACGCCCGCGGGGCGCTGATGTTCGGCGTCGGCGCCCCGCGGACGCGGCGCGATCTGGTGGACAACTTTGCGCTGTGGACTGGAGCACGGCACGGCCGCGCTGTCGGGGAGAAGAGTCGAGATGGGACGCGAACCGGCCGCCACAGGATCCGGTGGATTACCCGAACGCCATCCTGCCGCGGCCGACTTGGCCAAGGCCCGTGCTGCCCTGCTCGCCGCCAGCCCGCGGCAGCGTCGGCTGCCTCCCGAAGCGCTACGGGTGGCGCTGGGTGATCTACACGAGTTCTGGTTGGTGTCCCGCGCCGCATCCGTGGGCATCGGCCAGGGCACTGCCCTGGTCGCGGTCGGCGCTTTGGGTCGTCGTGAGCTGGCGCCATACTCCGACCTGGACCTGCTGCTGCTGCACAATGGCAAAGGTGACGTGAGCCAGCTCGCGGACTCGCTGTGGTATCCGCTGTGGGACGCCCGCATCGAGCTGGACCACAGCGTGCGCACTGTCGGGCAGGCATTGCAGGTAGCTGCCACCGACTTGCGAGCGGCGCTCGGGCTGCTGGATGCGCGGCTGATCGCGGGGGATGGTGCGCTGTTCACCGTCATGGAAACCGCGGTGCGGCGGGCTTGGCGCACCGGCATCCGTAGCCGCTTGGAGGAGCTTGCCGAGTCGGCGCAGGAACGCTGGCGGCGTCGCGGCGACGTCGCGCACCGGGTGGAGCCGGACCTCAAGAATGGCCACGGTGGCCTGCGTGACGTGCAGTTGCTCGACGCGTTGTCCGCCGGTCAGCTCATTGACCGGGCCGGACCGGAGGTGTGCGCGGCGCGCGATCTGTTGTTGGACGTGCGCACCGAGCTGCACCGGTTGGCTGGCCGAAGCCGCGACGTGCTGCGTGCGCAGGACGCGGACGAGGTCGCCGCCGCACTGGAGCTCGATGATCGGTTCGAATTGGCCAGGAGCTTGTCCGGGGCGGCGCGCACCATCGTCTACGCGGTCGACGTCGGGTTGCGCAGGGCTCGCGCCGCGTTGCCCCCGCGGGGTCGGGCCCGGCTGAGCGGGTTACGGCACCTGGGCAGGGGACCGATCCGCCGCCCCCTCGACGATGGGGTGGTAGAACACGGCGGCGAGGTGGCGCTGGCTCGCGATGCCCGCCCGCCCCGCGACCCGGCGCTGGCGCTGCGAGTCGCGGCGACCGCCGCGAGGACCGGGATGCCAGTGGCGGCGGGAACCCTCGCGACGCTGGCCGACACCGCACCGGAACTGCGTCAGCCGTGGCCGCGAGCGGCGTTGGACGAGCTGCTGTCGCTGCTGGGCGCCGGTCGGCCTGCAGTGGACGTGATCGAAGCGATGGATCGCACGGGGCTGTGGGGGCGGTTGTTCCCGGAATGGGGGGCGGTACGTGACCTACCACCGCGGGACCGGGCACACGTGTGGACGGTGGACCGGCACCTGGTGGAGACGGCGGCCCAGGCAGCGCGGCTGACCACGACAGTAGCCCGCCCGGACCTACTCCTGCTCGGCGCGCTGCTACACGACCTGGGCAAGGGTCGCGGCGGGGACCATTCCGTCGTCGGCGCAGCGCTCGCCGAGCAGATCGGCCATCGGCTCGGGCTGTGGCCCTCGGACGTGGAGATGCTCAGTGCGGTGGTGCGCCATCATCTGTTGCTGCCACATATGGCGACCCGTCGGGATCTGGAGGATCCGGCGACCGCGCAGCGGGTGGTCGACACGCTCGGCGGAGACCAGACGGTACTGGAGTTACTGGTCGCCTTGGCTGAGGCCGACAGCCTGGCCACCGGACCCGGGGTATGGAGCGAATGGCGCGCGTCGCTGATCGCCGACCTCGCCAAGCGTTGCCGGGCGGTGCTGGCGGGGCACCCCGTGCCGGGGCCGGTGCCGCTCACCGCGGAGCAGTGCGCGCTGGCTGAACGGGTCGTCGCGACCGGCTCGGTGCACGTGAGCGCCGATACTGCCGCCGGGCCGGGCGCCGCTACCACGGTCACCGTGGTGACCCCCGGGCGCCCCGGGGTGCTCGCGCTGGCGGCCGGGGTGCTCGCGCTGCATTCGCTCCAGGTCCACTCGGCGGCCATCCGGGTCATCGAGCTTCCGAGCGGGTCGTCGGCGGCGGTGGATTCCTTCACCGTCTCGCCGCGTTTCGGTCGCCCCCCCGACGCCACGTTGCTGCGTCAGGACCTGGTACGGGCGCTGGACGGCTCGCTTGCGCTGGCCGACCGGCTGGCAGCCAAGGAGCGTGACTACGGTGAGGTCGGCGGACCCGACGCGGTGTCCGCTGCATCTTCAGAGGTCGGGGCGGCTTCGAAGGTCGAGGCCAAGGTGCTCTGGTTCGACGACGAGGCCACCGGAGTAGTGGTCCTCGAGTTGCGGACCACTGACCGGATCGGGTTGCTCCACCGGGTTGCCTCTGCGCTGGAGGGCAGCTCGGCGACCGTGCGATGGGCGCGGGTCGTGACGTGGGGCAGTTCGGTGGTGGACTCGTTCGGTCTCACTGGATCCGGCGCAGACGGGGAATTGCGGCCCGAGGCGCGTCGAAAGGTCGAGCGCGCGGTGCTCAGCGCGGCCCGGTGAGCTGGGCACGGATGTACCTGGTGCAACTGCGGGCTACGCTCACGGGGTATGCGCGGAACGCAAGATGACATGGTCCCCCTGCACGCGCCGTTTGAGATCGTACTGCGCGGATTCGACCGTCGACAGGTGCTTGATCACATAGAGTCGCTAGAGGGTCGTATCGCGATGATCGCTGCCGACCGCGACGAGGCGCTCCAGCAGTCCGCTGACCTCAGCAAGTTGCTCGAACACCTTCGTCGTGAGGCCGAGGAGGCGGCCGCGCGGGTGGAGCGTCTGCAGCGATCGTCGCTGGGCGGCGCCGGTCTGCGAATCCAACGCATGTTGCAGATGGCCGAGGACGAGACCACGTCGCTGCGTGAGCGCACCCGCGCAGAGGCCGAGCGGCTGATGCAGGACACCATCCGGCGCTGCGAACGCCTGGAGGCGGACTCGGAGCAGCGACGCAGCACCGCGGAAGCCGAGTCGGCGGCGCGGTGCCGAAGGGCCGAGGAGGATTCCGCCCGCCGCCGCCAGGCGGCCGAGCAGCAGTCTGAGCGCGATATCGCTCGCAAGGAAGCGCAAGCAGCCGCCCGGATCAGGGAGTATCAGACCTGGGGGGTGGCCGGGCTGCATCTCATGCTGCGGATCGCGGGTGAGGGGCTCAACAGGCGGATGGCGGAGATCGAGCGGGAGACCACGAGGTTCACCGAGCTGCGGGCCGACGTCACCGCTCGGCTGTCCTCGGTGCATCAGGTGCTGGTGGAGGCGGTCGCCCAGGTCGAACGGCCAACTGCGATCGAGCCGGGCGGGGCGATCGAGCCGGGCGGGGCGAAGGCGGATCAGGCAGGTCGGGGCGCAGCAGCGCGGGACGGCTAGGCTGGCCGTATTACCAGCCCGACTCCGGGGCATCACCCCCGCCGCACCCCTAGGGAGCGCGACCGGCGTGTTCGACACACTCTCCGACCGGCTTACCTCCACACTGTCCGGCCTACGCGGTAAGGGCAGGCTCTCCGACGCCGATATCGACGTGACAGCACGCGAGATCCGCATCGCACTGCTCGAGGCCGACGTCGCGCTTCCGGTGGTCCGTCAGTTCATCGTGCAGCTCAAGGAACGGGCGAAGGGCGCGGAAGTCTCCGCTGCGCTGAATCCTGCTCAACAGGTCGTCAAGATCGTCGACGAGGAGCTCGTCAAGATACTTGGTGGGCAGACTCGGCGCCTCGAACTGGCCAAGACGCCACCAACCGTGATCATGCTTGCTGGGCTGCAAGGTTCCGGGAAGACGACGTTGGCTGGCAAGCTCGCGCGTTGGCTCTGCGGCCAGGGGCACACCCCGCTGTTGGTCGCCGCGGACCTGCAGCGACCCAACGCGGTCACCCAGCTCCAGGTGGTTGGTGAGCAGGCGGGCGTGCCGGTGTTCGCGCCCGAACCTGGTAACGGGGTCGGCGACCCGGTCGATGTGGCACGGCGCGGAGTAGCCGAGGCCCGCCTGCGCCAGCACGACTTCGTCGTGGTGGACACCGCGGGGCGCCTGGGCATCGACGAGGAGCTGATGCGCCAGGCCGGCGAGATCAGAGACGCCGTGGTACCCGATGAGGTGCTGTTCGTCGTCGACGCGATGATCGGCCAGGATGCGGTGACCACCGCTGAGGCGTTCCGCGACGGGGTCGGTTTCACCGGTGTGGTGCTCACCAAGCTGGACGGCGATGCTCGCGGTGGTGCGGCCCTTTCGGTGCGGCAGGTCACCGGCTGCCCGATCCTGTTCGCGTCCAACGGGGAGAAGCTGGAGGACTTCGACGTCTTCCACCCCGACCGGATGGCCAGCCGGATCCTGGGCATGGGCGACATGCTCACCCTCATCGAGCAGGCCGAGCAGGCATTCGACGTCGAACAGGCCGAACAGGCCGCCGCCAAGATCGGCAGTGGTGAGCTGACCCTCGAGGACTTCCTCGAGCAGATGCAAGCGGTCCGGCGGATGGGGCCGATCTCCAACCTGCTCGGCATGCTGCCCGGTGCGGGCCAGTTCAAGGCGCAGCTCGCCGAGGTCGACGACAAGCAACTGGACCGGTTGCAGGCCATCATCCGCGGCATGACCCCTGGCGAACGGGCTGACCCGAAAATTATCAACGCCTCCCGGCGTCAGCGCATCGCCCGCGGCTCCGGCGTCACGGTCAGCGAGGTCAACCTGTTGGTCGACCGGTTCTTCGAGGCTCGCAAGGTCATGCAGCAGATGGCGGGCCAGTTCGGCCTAGGTGGGTTGAGCCCAGGGCGGCGAACTCGCAAGGGGAAGAAAGGCAAAAAGGGCAAGGGGCGAGGGCCGACGCCACCGAAGGTCCGGGGCGGCCTGCCCGGAGGGTTCCCCGACGTGGCCGGGATGGGTCAGGTTGGGCAGGACAGCACGCCGCCTGGGGGATCCGTGCTGGACCAGTTGCCACCCGGATTCGACCCCTCGAAGCTGAGGTTCGGCAAGAGGTGATGGTGTCCTCTCTCGGGCCCTCTCCCCAAGTTATGCACGTGCGCGGTGTTCTGCTGCCTGGTGGAGAGTTCGGCGAGCTGTGGGTGGCTGACGGGGTGATCTGCACCGATCCGGTACCCGGGGCGATCACGGTCTCCGACGGTGGTTACGTGCTTCCGGGCCTGGTGGATGCGCACTGCCACGTCGGTCTCGGCCCCCGAGGGCCTGCCACTCTCGACGAAGCCGCCGAGCAGGCCGCTGCAAACCGGGATGCGGGCACCTTTCTCATTCGGGACTGCGGAGTCCCGATTGACACCCGACCGCTGCAGAGTCGCGACGACATGCCCCGAATTCTGCGGGCGGGACGCCACCTGGCCCGCCCGAAGCGCTACATCCCCTCGCTCGGGATAGAACTGGATGATCCCAGGCTGCTCCCACAGGCGGTGCAAGAGCAGGCAGCCGACGGGGACGGCTGGGTGAAGCTCGTCGGCGACTGGATCGACCGAGCAAGTGGTGACCTTGCCCCGTTATGGCCGGACGATGTCCTGGTTGAGGCGATCAGTGTTGCGCATGCCGCCGGGGCCAGGGTCACGGCGCACGTCTTCGGTGCGGCGGCACTACCCGGTCTGATCTCCGCTGGGATCGACTGCATCGAACATGGCACCGGCCTGTCCGCCGACACCATCGCCGAGATGGCCGCCCGCGGCACCGCCCTGGTGCCCACATTGATCAATATCGCAAACTTCCCGAAAATCGCTGAGAGCGCAGGTAAATACCCACGCTACGCCGCCCATATGCGGGCGCTACATGCCGGAGTCCGCGATACCGTCGGTGCCGCCATCGAGGCGGGTGTCCCGGTCTACGCAGGAAGCGACGCAGGCGGCGGCATCGCGCACGGCCGCCTGGTGGACGAGATTGTGGCGTTGCGCGCTGTCGGGTGCAGCGGTGAGCAGGCCATCGCGGCGGGAAGCTGGGCGGCCCGCGATTGGTTGGGCATTCCAGGTCTGGTGGCTGGCGCGTCGGCCGACCTGCTGGTTACCCGCACCGATCCACGCCTGGATCCGGACACCCTGCGTGATCCGGCGCTGCTGATGCTGCGTGGTCTTGTCCATCTGGGGTCCCCATGAACACTGCGGTGGCACCAGGGCCGCAGAGTGATGGGAGTGACCGTGAGTACTTGACCAGTAGCGCCACCGCGTTGCCACCACACGAGGTACCGGCCCGGCCGGATGGGCGCCGCGGCTGGCGGTTGCTCGCCGTCTTCGCGGTTGCTGAGGTGGTCTTTTTGGTTACCTCGGTGCTGGTAGTGCTGCCTTTCGCGCTCAGTGCCCCTGATCTGGCTGCGGGCGGTCCCGTGCCGCCTGAGGCGTTGGTCATCGCGCTGGCGGTACCCACCATGCTGGCCGCGACGGTTGCGGCCATTGGTGCCGCACTGGCGGGCCGGGGGGGGCCTACCGCCAGGGTCATATCGGTTACCAGCGCGGGTGTTGCGACCATCGGCGCCGTACTGGTGTGGGGCGGGGGGAGTCTGTGGGTGAGGTTGCGGCGAGAACTGTCGCTGCGGTGGCGGTGGCGCGACCTGGGCATCGGGCTGATGCTGGGTGCAGTGGGCCTAGCGATCACTTTGCCCGCTTCGTTGCTGTGGGCGTATTTGGTCGGTGAGGACCGGGCGAACTCTGCGGTGGGTGACATTTTCGATGGCCAGCGTCTGCCACTCGTACTCGCGCTGGTGATGTTCCTCGTGGTGTGGCTGGTAGCCCCATTGTGTGAGGAGATCCTCTACCGGGGCGTGCTGTGGCGTGCCATGGAGTATCGGGGATGGAAGCCCTGGCAGATCTTCTGGCTGACCACGTTGGTGTTCTCCTTTGCCCACCTGGAACTTCTGCGCGCCCCTTTGCTGGTGGTGATCACGCTGCCGATCGCATTCGCCAGGATGCTCACCGGCAACCTGCTGGCCAGTGTCGTCGCTCACCAGGCGAACAACTTCCTGCCCGCGGTCGGCCTCGTGCTGATCAGCCAGGGCTTGCTGCCCGAGTGACCAGCGCCCCGCCGGATCCTGGGCGCTGTTGGCGCTCCTGCGCCGTCTGGCACAATCTCTGTCACCACTGAACCTTTGGGCAACGCTGGCTCGCGGCCCCACCATGAGCTGGGTGTGCTCACCCGTGAACACACGAGCGTGACAGGAGTAGCTTGACCCGTGGCTGTCAAGATCAGACTCATGCGGCTAGGTAAGATCCACCAACCGTACTATCGGATCGTCGTCGCCGACGCCCGCACCCGCCGCGACGGGAAGGCGATCGAGGCGATCGGCAAGTACCACCCGAAGCTGGAGCCCAGCTTTATCGAGGTTAACTCGGAGCGGGTGCAGTACTGGCTGGGCGTGGGGGCCAAGCCCACCGAATCGGTCCAGCACATCCTTGAGATCACCGGCGACTGGCAGAAGTTCACCGGCCAGCCGGGTGCGGAAGGCACGCTGAGGCGCGCCGCGCCCAAGCCGGACAAGGCTGAGCTGTTCGCCAGAGCACTGGCTGAGGCCGGGGAGGCGCCGACAACGGAGGCCACCACTCCGAAGCGGAAGGGCGCCAGGAAGGCCGAGAACGTCGCGCCTGAACCCATTGCACCTGAATCCGCGGTCACACCTCAACCCAGTGGCACCCCTGAACCCACGGCTGCCGGGGAGGAGAAGGGGAAGGCAGTGTCCGCTTCGGACGGGCAGGCGTGAGCATGCTGGCGGACGCGCTCGCGCACCTGGTCAGGGGAATCGTTGATCACCCCGACGACGTGCGCGTGCAACTCGTGACCACGCGAAGGGGCCGGACTCTCGAGGTGCATGTGCACCCCGAGGACCTGGGCAAGGTGATCGGGCGGAGTGGTCGCACGGCCACCGCACTGCGCACGGTGATGAGTGGGATCGGCGGTCGTGGGGTGCGCGTCGACGTCGTCGACACCGACCGTTGACCTGCTGATCGGGGCGTCCAGGCGTGCAATCAGGTGAGACGCAGCGGGTGGTCGGCAGGATCGGCAGGCCGCACGGCTTACGCGGAGAGGTGACGGTGCAGATCCGCACCGACTCACCAGAGCGGCGGTTCGTGCCCGGCGCACAGTTCGTTGTCGGTACCGACCGCACGCTTACCGTGCATTCCGCTCGTCCGCATGGGCAGGCACTGCTGGTGCAGTTCGCCGGGGTGTCCGATCGTGCTACAGCGGAGGCGTTGCGCGGCATGTTGCTGACCATCGAGGTCGCGGAGCTCCCGGAGCTCGATGACCCGGACGAGTACTACGACCACCAACTGGAGGGATTGACGGCGGTCGGGTCTGACGGCGGCGTGCTCGGCACGGTGCGAGAAGTCGTGCACGCGCCGTCCGCTGACCTGCTCGTGCTGGACACCGGGCGCGGCGAGGCACTGGTGCCGTTCGTCCAGGCCATCGTATCGGAAGTTGATCTAGCCGCCGGTCGTGTGGTGCTCGACCCGCCCACTGGACTGCTCGACTGAAGGCGTACTCCAGCTGTGTTGATCCAGGTCGTGACAATATTCCCGGAGTATCTGGCTCCGGCCAGGGAGGCGCTGCTCGGCCGGGCCATTGAACGGGAGCTGATCACTTTTGTGGTGCACGACCTGCGGGGATGGACGCACGACGTGCACCGGGCGGTGGACGACGCTCCTTATGGCGGTGGACCCGGCATGGTGATGCGCCCTCAGGTCTGGGGCGAGGCGCTGGATGAGGTGCTCGTAGGCGAGCCGCCGCCACGGCTCGTGGTGCCCAGTCCCGTGGGGCGGTGCTTCACGCAGCAGGTGGCTACCGAGTTGGCCACCGAATCGCGGCTCGTCTTTGCCTGTGGCCGCTACGAGGGCATCGACCAGCGGGTGCTCGACGACGCGGCGCAGCGGGTGGTCCTTGACGAGATCTCGATCGGCGACTACGTGCTCGTCGGGGGTGAGGTCGCCGTGCTGGTGATGGTCGAGGCGATCGCCCGGTTACTGCCTGGAGTGCTGGGCAATCCCGCATCGGCGGGGCAGGACTCGTTCTCCGACGGCCTGCTGGAGGGGCCCTGCTATACCCGTCCCGAGGTCTGGCGGGGCCGCCCGGTACCCGCAGTGCTTCGGTCGGGCAACCACGCCGCGATCGCTCGCTGGCGCAGGGATCGTGCGCTGGAGCGCACGGCGGCTCGGCGCCCCGAGCTGCTGGCCGCCTTGGCGCCGGATGAGCTGGACGCTGCCGACCGCGCGCTACTCGAAGGGCTCGGCTTTCCAACCGGCAAGTGACCGCCGAGTTTCGTCGCGGGCGAGGTGTCTGGCACACTGAAGCGGTTGCTGCAGCCGGGTGCAGGGGGATGGTGCCCAGCGCGCAATACCCGCCCCAGCCCACGTCACCTCCGCCGCCGCCGCGGCGCGCCCGCCCGGGCATCCCAGACCGTGCACAGCAGAACACGACGAGGACGGACCATCGATGAACACCCTGGACGCCCTGGACGCGAAGTCGTTGCGTACCGACATTCCCGACTTCCGACCCGGCGACACCCTCAAGGTGCACGTACGGGTCATCGAGGGCTCGCGGCAACGGGTCCAGATATTTCAAGGTGCAGTCATCCGGCGCCAAGGTGGCGGCATTCGGGAGACCTTCACCGTACGCAAGGTCTCCTTCGGCGTCGGTGTGGAGCGGACGTTCCCGGTGCATACCCCCACCATCGCCAAGATCGAGGTGGTCACCCGCGGTGATGTCCGGCGCGCCAAGCTGTACTATCTGCGTGACCTCCGTGGCAAGGCGGCGAAGATCAAGGAAAAGCGTGAGACCCCGTCCGCGTCCTGAACCTCTTGGTGGGGTCACCGGCAGCTAGCCTGGGGGGCGTGGCCAACCTCGTGTCCTCGAGAGAACCGGCGCACGGAGACGATCGTCCGCACGGATCCCGCGCTCGCCGCCCACCCAGGCACCGGCCCAGGCACCGGCTCCGCAAGGGGGAGAGGAAGGGTTCGTTCTGGCGTGAACTGCCCATCCTGATACTCACCGCGCTGGTTCTCACTTTTCTCATCCAGACTTTCCTGGCCCGGGTCTATGTGATCCCTTCGGCTTCGATGGAGCCGACCCTGCACGGCTGCACAGGCTGCACCAATGACCGGGTGCTGGTCGACAAGGTGACCTATCGATTAAGCGAGCCCACGCCTGGTGACGTTGTCGTGTTCCGCGGTCCGGAGTCGTGGGGCAACAATGTCGAGTTCTCCAGCCCACGGTCGGACAACGTGCTCATCCGCGGCATGCAGCAGGCCGCGTCGCTCATCGGGCTTGCGCCGCCGGACGAGCGCGACTTCGTGAAGCGAGTGATCGCCGTCGGCGGCCAGACTGTGCAGTGTTGTGATCCGCAGAACCGGGTGATCGTCGACGGAGTGGCGTTGGACGAGCCCTACCCCATGTTCGCCGGGCAAGAGCCTCAGGAGGAGTTCGGTCCGGTCGCCGTGCCCTCCGGGGGGTTGTGGATGATGGGCGACAACCGCAACAACTCCGCGGACTCCCGTCGGCACGTTGGCGATGACCGTTCCGGCACCGTGCCGGTGGACAACGTGATCGGCAAGGCCCGAGTCATCGTCCTCCCGCCTGCACGTTGGCAGGGCATCCAGGATCCTGATCCGCAGCAAGCGGTCGCCCTGCAAGGGTCCCCGGGCGGCTCACCTGCCCTGCCTATCAGTCTTCCGCTGGCAGCCGGGGTGATGCTGAGCTGGCCGGTGTTGCGCGGCGGCCGTCTCGTGCGGGAGCGAGTAGTGTCCCGCGGGCGCGGCTGACCATGCCGGCTGCGGCGCGTAGTAGGTCCGAGGCCGTAGCGCGGCCTCCGAGGGCGGTGCTGCGCAGGGAAGGGGGCACCTGGACCTTGCAAGGCGCTCTGCACCGTAGTGGCCTCGGCCCGGTCGCCGGGGTGGACGAGGCGGGTCGAGGGGCGTGTGCTGGGCCGCTGGTGGTGGCCGCTTGTGTGCTGCGGCCGTCCGACGCGGTGGCCCTGGATGGGTTGACCGACTCCAAGCTGCTCACCCCGGCGCGCCGCGAGCGTTTCTACGATTTGATCATCGCCAGGGCAGTGGCCCGAAGCGTGGTGGTGATCCCTCCCGAGGAGGTCGACGGGCTGGGAGTGCACGTGGCCAACCTGGATGGCATGCGCCGCGCGGTCGCGGGCCTGCCCGTACACCCCGGTTACGTGCTCACCGACGGGTTCCGCGTGCCTGGCCTGACCGCACCAAACCTGGCGGTGATCGGCGGGGACCGGGCGGTGGCCTGCGTGGCGGCGGCGTCGGTCCTGGCCAAGGTGACCCGTGACCGCATCATGGGCCAGCTGCACGAACAGATGCCGTGGTACGGCTTTGCCGAGCACAAGGGTTACTGCACCCCCCAGCACACCGCGGCACTGTTGGCGCACGGACCGTCCGCTGAGCACCGGTTCGGTTATGTCAACGTCGCGATGGCCGCGCGTACCCACGGGTTGACGGCCCCACCACGGCGCATGGCGCGGGCGCGGGCGTGGGATGGCGTGGTCCACAATGAGGCATCGTCCCCAACCGCAGGTGCACGAGCAGGAGGAGCCACTACCCGATGAAGCGAGCGATGGGCCGTCGATGAGTGCAGAGGATCTCGAGAAGTACGAGACCGAGATGGAGCTGTCGCTCTACAAGGAGTACCGCGACGTCGTTGGGCAGTTTGCCTACGTCGTGGAGACCGAGCGGCGTTTCTACCTGGCCAACGTGGTCGACGTCGCGGCCCGCAACGCTGACGGCGAGGTGTATTTCGAGGTGCGGATGTCCGACGCCTGGGTGTGGGACATGTACCGCCCGGCCCGCTTCGTCAAGAACGTCCGCGTGATCACCTTCAAGGACGTCAACGTCGAAGAGCTGGACAAACCCGACCTCCGCCTCCCCGAAACCGGCCCCTTCGGCACCTGAGCACGCGCTACGACGAGGTCGACCAGCTCAACGTCACGTGCCGGGCAGGTTCGCTGGACCAAACTGGCGCTTGACGGGATTTAGTCGAGACTGCAAGATGTTGACGAGACTCAACTATCGGACGATCTGCGAAGCGAGGATCGGCTAACGATCATGGACCTTGACGACCTACGCCGCATAGGCGGTGCCGCGAAACAGTCAGCATTTCGGCTGGAGACCTTCGCGCAATATCTGGTTCCCCAGGAGGCAGACGATTTTTCGGTATGGAAAGCTGGCCAGCTGATACCTCCGCGCACCCCGGAGAACAACGAGTTGCTGGCGCGTATTCAACGCGACGCGGCGCGGGGATTGCGGCGGTACCGGGTGCACATCCTCGACCAACCCCTCACGGCCTACCTGCGATTTGAGCTCTACAGCTACCTGGACAGCGTAGCGGTCGGTAGCGAAGTCTATGTCGTTGATCGGGACACCCACCCCGACCTGGCCGAGCTGCACGAGGACTTCTGGCCCTACGAAGACGAGATCGCGGTACGGATGATCTACGGCGACGAGGGCCACTTCCTGCATCCCGAACTCATCCACGACGTCGAGCCGTATCGCGAGATGCGAGACACTGCACTCCGCCACGGGGAACCCCTGACCGACTACCTGGCCCCCAAGAACCTCACGACTCTGACTCTCAGAGTGACTCTTGACACAGGCTAGTCTAATGTGCATACTGTTGTCACGACTCAGCTACCGAATGATAAGGAGTGCGGCGATGGCGATACGCAGGCTATCCGGCTCGAGTGATGAATTCTGTGAGGACAGAATCACATGCCCTGGTGTGTGGGAAGACGATGATTATCTTGAGGATGTCGTGGCAGTGGGTACGCTGATCCGTTCACCGAAGGTACCGCTCGGTCCGGGCGAGGTTGCCATCCGGCTCCCCAGGCGGGTGATCCGCGATGCGAAGATCGATTAGCGAAATGAACCTCGATGACCTTCGCCGCTTGATCGACAACGTACGGATCTCGGCGTTTCGACTCGAAACGTTGCCGCAGTACCTGGTGCCGCAGGAGGCTGAGGAGCTTGCTTCCTGGAAGGTCGGCCACAAGCGCACGCCGCGGACTCCCGAGACTCATAAATACCTGGCCGAATTCCAGCGTGACGTCGCGCGAGGTATCCGCTGGTACCGGGTGCACATCCTGGACCAGCCGCTGACCGCTTATCTGCGTTTCGAACTTTGTGGCTACCTGGCCAACCAGGCAGCGGGTGAGGAGATCTATGTCGTCGATCGCGATACGTACGCCGATCTGGAGTCGCTACACGAGGATTTCTGGCTCTATGACGACGAAATCGCGGTGCGGATGGTCTACGACGACGAGGGTCATTTCCTATATCCGGCGCCGGTTGATGAAATTGAACGCTACCGGGAGATGCGCGATACTGCCATGCGTTATGCCGAGCCTCTGAACAATTATCTTGCACGCAAGAACCTCACACCAGAGACCCTCAGAATGACCGGATGATCGGACTATCCAACGAGCGACGCCGCATGGCCGAAGCTCTACGTGATCTGCGAATCGATGCTGGGCTGTCCACTACCCAGCTCGCCCAACGCCTCGGCTGGTCACAGTCCAAGGTATCCAAGACCGAACGCGGGGTGACTCTCCCTCCATCGTCCGATGTCGAAGCCTGGGCAGTCGCCACCCAGGCGCCCGCTGAACTGCGCGCAGAACTGATCGAGATAGCTGACGAAGCGGCCAGTGAATTCGTCGAGTGGCGCCGTTTTCTGGCACCTGGAAGACGTCGGGTACAGCAAGAAGTCCAGCGTCTCGAGAAAGCCGCATCTGTACTGAGGGTATTCGCGCCGGCCGTGGTCGTCGGACTGGCGCAGATCCGCCCGTATGCCGAGGCCGTCTTCCGGATGGGCTGGCGTGGCCCGGCTGAGAATTCAGAGGAGGTGGTGAATGCTCGACTCGCCCGCCAGGTAGTGCTCGCCGACGAACGCAAGCGGTTTGAGCTGGTGATGGGTGAAGCCGCACTTCGCCGCCGTCTGGTCCCACCTGCGGCGATGCGCGCACAGCTTGCCCGACTGGTCGAGCTGACGTGGCAATCGAACGTCCGTTTGGGTGTGATTCGGTTCAACGCCGAGGAGGCGGTGCACCAGTACCACGGATTCGCAGTATTGGGTGATCCCGATCTTGACGATGAGGCGGTCGTGGCAGCCGAGACTCTGACGCGTGCACTCGTGGTCCGGAAGGATGAGGATATCCGCGAGTACGTCGAGTACTTCAACATGCTCCATGCTACCGCGACCGAGGGCGAGCCGCTCCGGATGTTCCTCCATGAGCTGATCGCCGAACTTCCGGAGAGCTGAACTATCATTGGTCTTGACTTCGTCTCGGCTGTCTGATTAGCTTAGTCTTGACAACCTCTCTATCTAAAGACTAAAAGAGGACATGATGGACAGAGCAGCTGAGTCGACTGTTATCGAGGAGAGATTTTGGCACCTTGGCCGTAGGGCTTCGCAGACGATCCGGCCCGGGATTCCTTGCTATACTGACCAGTGGAGAGAAATGAGATGTCGCTGATCTGTGGATCGGCCGCGCTGGCTTCGATCGGTCACGAACGTCCGATACAAGGCGCAAGACAATACTTCCGCGAGATGGGTGGCGACTGCTCCGTCGCCAGTGTCGGCAAGTTTAGAAACGGATCACCGAAGGCGTGGTGTCGGACACATGCACGTGTAGTTCGACCAGCCGTTGATAATACTTGCCCGGACATGGGCAGCACTCTCAAGCTGAGGTGCCTCTCGCTTGATGTTGATCGATACGTTGGCGGAGTCGGCATATGGGGATCGCTGCCTCCGGCGATTGATACGGCGGCTGGCGACGTGGACGAGGAGAGCCTCCTCCGAGGTGTGCACGTACATGCACGACCGTATCTCAAGTCCAGGAAGGATGTGGACGACACTTACGATGTCGTTGCGCTGTACCGTGGCAGCGAGCTGGTCCTCACGTTTGATACGGCGTCGTCGACGGCGCTCGTACAGGCTCGGATAGCCGGGATTGAGTCCTCGCTCATCAGATGTCCACGATGCGGCGCCGAGCACATCGACGAAGACTGGTTCGCTGTCACGCCTCATCGGAAACATCAGTGCATGTGCTGTGGCCGCGAGTTCTACGATAAAGTAGCAGGCAGCGGGAATACAGTCGAGGCACGGGTCATTGAGCTGTTCCCACACAGTCGTGAACCAAGAGTGTGCTTGAACAGGAAGATCGATCTTACTCGGCACCTCGACGCGGGACGGCATATCAGAATCTGGGGTACCCATGAGGCGATCGTGTGGACAGCTGAACGACCCGAGGAGGAGGGTATACATGTGCACGTCTATGATCAACACGGCGACTACGTCGTTGACGAGACGTTCGATCGGACGATCTTGCGAGGGCAGCTGCTCGATGCTGACCAGGTTCGGTTGTTGATGCTACAGAAGAGTCTTGGCTACTTGAACGGGCGCATCCGAGCTGTGTACTGCCAGCACTGCAACGCCGACGTGTGCTCTCTTGGTGCGGCAGCGGTGAATCCGTCGCGCAATCATAAGTGCCAGACGTGTGGTGAGCTCACCACCACGTACAAGAAGCTGGTGATCAATCCTCTTGTGTCATTGGAGTGATGTGAGCGGGTGATCCGCTTCGGGCGTCTCTAGCATGAGTTGATCGGTAAATTTACCATGACTGTGGTGAACTTCCGCAGAGCTAAACCAGCCTTAGCCTTGATTTCTGATCGTACGGCTGGCCCGCTGGCTGCTGCACACCGCCTCCCAGCCAGTGGACGCGACCGAGATCGAGGTCATGCTCGCTGCGATCGACCGGGCAGGCCGGTGGCTGCCCGCCCGAGTGGCCTGTTTGGAACGATCTTTCGCTGTCGTGTTGTGGTGCGGGTTACGGCGGCGGTCGGTGTGCTGGCGTATCGGCGTGCGCACTCCACCGTTCACAGCGCACTCCTGGATCGAAGTCGCTGGTCAAGCCGTTGGGGAACGCACCCCAGTTCACTCCTACCAGCCCATCCTCACTATCGGACATGCTGAACGGGAGGGACTGTGAGCTTCGAAGGTGACCTTGTCGCCGAGGCGGCCGACCTGATCGACTACGACAGTTACGTTCGCGAGCCGGATGGTTCCATGCTGCCCCAGAGCAGCGCACCGAACAGCATCCTGCGCATCCTGCGGCTGCTGGAGCTGGAGCCCGGCATGCGGGTGCTGGAGGTGGGCACCGGCAGTGGCTATACCGGCGCGCTCCTCACCCGCATCGTTGGGCCGCAGGGCAGCGTGACCTCTCTGGACATCGACCCCAGGCTGGTCGCACGAGCTGGGCGCAAGCATTCCGGGCATGGTCTGCGCAACGTCGCTGTGCACATCGCGGACGGTTTCGTCGGTTGGGCGGCAGGGGGTCCGTATGACCGGATCGTGGGGTGGGCCACTCCGCATCTGCTGCCTTGTCGATGGGTCGAGCAGGCCCGGGACCGGGCGGTGATCGTCACGCCGATCAAGGTCGCCCCAATCGCGGGCGCGAACATGATCGTACGGGCCGATGTGCAGGATTGGCGCCCCACCGCGCGGGATGTGCACCTCGGAGGATATATCGAGATGCACTCGCAGGTCATCACGGACTTCCCAGTGCCCGTGCGCTACATTGACGGAATCCTCAGGCTGGCAGAGCACACCGTCTGGGTCAGCGCACTGGCACTCCGGGAGCACCCGGAGTCGGCCGCCGCCGCGGTACAGATGATCGCCACAGGTCGGTCGGCTTCGAGCCCTGTCCCCAGTGCCAACACGTCGAGTGACAGCAAGGCGTTCGGCGCCGCGTGCGCTCACCTGCTGGCCCGCCGTCCGCAGGGCCTGGCCAGCGCCGGAGTCGGTGGTCATTGGGGGATCGGCCTGGTGCTCGGTGACTCTGCCGCGTTCCTGCGGCCCGACGACATCTACCTGGCGGGCACCCACCGTGCGCACAATCAGCTCTGCGCTGTGCTGGCGGCGTGGGAGCAGGCAGGCAGCCCGGATCACACCGCGTTGCAACCACACCTGACCGAGCAGCCGGACGGGTTCGACGTGCGAGTTGCGCAGCGAGGCGCACTTGCTGATGGTGCGTGAGCCCTGTCGTCGATCACTCGGCAGGATCGGCGAGGATCGGTGCCATGAGTGCACCGCAGCGGCCTGCTGGTCTGATGGTTCCCGCCGGATTGGTGATTGTCGACAAGCCGGCGGGGCTGACGTCGCATGACGTGGTCGCGCGGCTGCGCCGGTTGCTGGGCACCCACCGGATCGGGCACGCGGGCACCCTGGACCCGATGGCTACCGGCGTGCTGGTCTGCGGCGTGCAGCGGGCCACCAAACTGCTGGGGCACCTGCCGCTGGAGCCCAAGGTCTACCTGGCCACCATGCGCCTGGGGCAGTCCACCCGCACCGACGACGCCGAGGGGGAGCAGACCAGCGGCGCCGACGCATCGATGGTCGGCGAGCGGGCGATCCTGGCGGGCATCGGGGATCTCACCGGTGCCATTGAGCAGGTGCCCAGCACGGTGAGCGCGATCAAGGTGAACGGCAGGCGGGCCTACGCCCTGGAGCGGTCAGGTGAGCAGGTGCGACTGGCGGCCCGGCTGGTAACCGTGTCCCGGTTCGAGCTCCGTGCGTTGCGCCGTGCAGAGCGGGTGACAGATCTGGACGTGCTGGTGGAATGCAGTGGTGGCACCTACGTGCGGGCGCTGGCCAGAGACCTCGGCGCTGCGCTCGGGGTTGGCGGGCACCTCACCGCGCTTCGCCGAACCCGAGTGGGGTCTTTCGGCCTGGACACCGCGCGCACCTTCGCTGAGCTCGCCGAGCGGCCAGAGCTGACAGCGGATCTGGACGAGGCAGTGGCTGCCGCGTTCCCGCACCGCCCGGTGGATGTCCAGCAGGCAAGGGTGCTCGCCCATGGCGGACGGCTACCAGCTGTCGGCCTGCCCGGGACGTCGGCCGCGTTCGATCCTGATGGCCACGCGATCGCCCTGCTCACCGAGATCGGCCCGCTGGCTCGTCCGGTGTTGGTGCTACGCCCGGCCGACGAGGGATGAGGACGGGGCAGGCGGAGATTGGGGCTCACACCCGGGCGGCCGTAGGCTGCCGGTCGTGCAACGGTGGCGTGGGGTGGAGGCCATCCCGATCGGGTGGGGTCGCTGTGTGGTCACCATCGGGGTGTTCGACGGGATGCACCTCGGCCACGCCCAGCTCGTCAGCAGCGCCGTGGCGCGGGCCGGTGAGCTGGGTGTTCCGTGCGTCCTGATGACCTTCGACCCGCATCCTTCCGAGGTGGTCCGTCCCGGCAGCCATCCAGCGCAGCTCACCAGCCTGCGCCGCCGGGCCGAGCTGGCGCAGCAGCTGGGCGTCGACGTGTTCTTCGTGCTGCCGTTCACCGTCGAGCTGTCCCGGACGCCTGCCGACGAGTTCGTCCACGAGCTTCTGGTGGAACGGCTGCACGTGGCGGCGGTAGTGGTGGGAGACAACTTCACCTTCGGGTACAAGGCGGCAGGCAACGTGGCGTTGTTGCGCTCCCTGGGTCGCCGGTTCGGATTCACCGCCCAGGACGTCGGGCTGGTCTCGCAGGGCGAGTTGACCTTCTCTTCTACCTATATCCGATCTTGCATCGACGCTGGTGACGTGGTGGCCGCCAGCGCCGCTCTCGGTCGCCCGCACCGGGTGGAGGGGATCGTGATCCGTGGAGACCAGCGCGGACGCGGCCTGGGGTACCCGACGGCGAATCTGTCCACTCCTCAGTATGCGGCGATTCCCGCCGACGGCGTGTACGCCGGCCGGTTCGTGCACCGCGGCCGGGAGCTGCCGGCCGCGGCGTCGGTGGGCACCAACCCCACCTTCTCGGGCCGAGAGCGTCGGGTAGAGGCCTTTGTGCTGGACATCGACGAGGATTTCTACGGCGAGCAGGTGGCGCTGGACTTCGTCCAGCGGCTGCGCGCCATGGTGCGCTTCGATACCCCCGAGCAGCTCGCGTCCCAGATCGGCGACGACGTGGCACGCACCCGCGAGGTGCTCGCCCGAATCGGGTGATCTCGCAAATCGCCTCCGCGCTCACCTGCGCCCTGGCAGGATTCCGGTTCGAGCACGGCTGGGTCGGTTTCGAGGCCGTTTCGAGCGCGGAAGGGAAGGCCGGTGGACGAGCAGCAGACGGTGGCGCGCAACGTCGCCCAGCAGCGCGAATGGTATGGGGAGCCGCTCGGTGATCGAGTGCGGCGCCTGGTAGTCGCGTTCGACGTGTCTCAGGCGCAGCTGGCCGAGGTGCTCGGCTTGAGCCCGCCGATGCTCAGCCAACTGATGAGCGGGCGCCGAGCGAAGATCGGCAACCCGGCGGTGCTGGCTCGGATGATCATGCTGGAGCGCCGGGTGCTCACACCCGAAGTCGCCTCGGGTGATCCGGCCGCCATTCGTGCCGCGCTGGAACATATCCGGGACTCTCGGCCCACCGTCGGTCGCGACACCATGCTGGTTGGGGAGAACGGTGACGAGGTGCTGCTGCCTGCGCTGCGCCAGCTGGCCGGTGCCACAGAGCTGGCCGCCGCGGCTGACCTGCTGACGAACGAGTTCCCGCTGCTCGCCGGGTTGTTGCTGCGCGCAGCCGATGCCGATCTGCCTGCATTCCGAGCCCCGTCCGCCGATCGCGGCTCGGTCCGGGGCGTTTCCGGGCCTGGGCCGGCGAGCTGGTAGCCTTTCCCACCGGGTCCGGCTGCGGTCCGTGGCGGTCGGTACCGTGACTGAGGTAACCGTGGCTGGCGTCGC
Organism: Pseudonocardiales bacterium; assembly: GCA_052390495.1. Classification (GTDB taxonomy): domain Bacteria; phylum Actinomycetota; class Actinomycetes; order Mycobacteriales; family Pseudonocardiaceae. The sequence continues at coordinate 25,729 of JBQTGW010000001.1, read as the reverse complement.
CGGGTCCGAGGTCGCCCGCCCCCGCCGCCCCCAGCGCGGCGTGATTCCGGGGCACACACGGTACGCATGTGACAGGAGACGATTAACCCGTGGCGCTGTCCACCGCACAGAAGAGCGAGATCCTGGCCGAGTACGGGCTTCGCGGGGGGGACACCGGTTCCCCCGAGGCGCAGGTTGCCCTGCTGACCAAGCGGATCAAGGACCTTACCGAGCATCTCAAACAGCACAAACATGACCACCACTCGCGGCGCGGTCTGCTTCTCATGGTCGGCCGTCGTCGCAATCTGCTGAACTACCTGGCCCGAGTCGACATCGCGCGCTACCGCTCGCTGCTTGAGCGCCTCGGCCTGCGTCGCTAACCACACATCGCCCCCCGAGCCGTCTCGTCGCCGCCCTCGCCGAGCGTCGTCGTCGGTCCTCGGTAGTGGTTCCCGGGAGTTTGTCCTCCCGGGGGCTTCGATCGAAGACCGGCCTTCTCCTCGCTCCTGCACCAGCGGTGCCACCCTCGGCTCGGGTCGCGAGGAGGAGAAAAATTGACCGATCAGACCGCGCATACCACCTCGGCGAATACCACCTCGGCCGATACTGTGCACGAGACAATCGCAGTGCTGGACAACGGGTCCTTCGGTACCCGTACCGTGCGCTTCGAGACCGGCCGGCTGGCCCGGCAAGCCGCTGGTTCCGTCGTTGCCTACTTGGACGACGAGACCATGCTGCTGTCCGCTACCACGGCATCCAAACACCCGAAGGACCAGTTTGATTTCTTTCCGCTCACTGTCGACGTCGAGGAGCGGATGTACGCGGCCGGACGAATTCCCGGTTCCTTCTTCCGCCGCGAGGGTCGTCCGTCCACCGACGCGATCCTCACCTGTCGCCTGATCGACCGTCCGCTGCGCCCATCCTTCGTGGACGGTCTGCGCAACGAGATCCAGGTTGTTATCACGGTGCTGAGCCTGAACCCGTCCGACCCCTACGATGTGCTCGCGATCAACGCCGCCTCGGCGTCCACCCAACTGTCCGGGTTGCCGTTCTCCGGGCCGGTGGGCGCCACCCGAGTAGCGTTGATCGACCAGCAGTGGGTGGCTTTCCCGACCCACGAGCAGGTCGGGCGCGCGGTCTTCGACATGGTTGTCGCAGGCAGTGTGGTCGGTGCCGACGTGGCGATCATGATGGTCGAGGCGGAGGCCACCGAGGCCACCACTGAGCTGGTCGAAGGTGGTGCCCAGGCGCCCACCGAGGAGGTCGTCGCCGCCGGTCTGGAGGCTGCCAAGCCGTTCATTCGTATTCTGTGCGCGGCGCAGGAGCAGCTTGCCGAGGCAGCAGGCAACCCGGCGCTGGAGGTTCCCACCTTCCCTGCCTACCAGCCCGACGTCCTGGAGGGTGTTCGCGATGGGGTGGCCGGGGAGTTGACGCAGGCGCTGGCCGTACCGGGCAAGCAGGATCGGGAACGCAGGCTTGAGGAGATCAAGGCCAGCTGCCTGGAACGCCTCGGCGTGCGGTTTGCGGGCCGCGAAAAGGAGATCGGCGCTGCGTTCCGCGCGGTGACCAAGGCTGCCGTCCGGGAGCGCATCCTGCGCGACAAGGTACGCATCGACGGTCGCGGCATCACTGACATCCGGCCGCTGTCGGCGGAGGTCGAGGTGATTCCGCGGGCGCATGGCTCGGCGCTGTTCGAGCGCGGTGAGACCCAGATCATGGGGGTGACCACGCTCAACATGTTGCGGATGGAGCAGCAGATCGACTCGCTGGGTCCGGAGACCACCAAGCGCTACCTGCACCACTACAACTTCCCGCCGTACTCCACCGGGGAGACCGGCCGGGTCGGCTCGCCCAAGCGACGCGAGATCGGCCACGGTGCGCTGGCCGAGCGGGCCGTGCTGCCGGTGCTGCCCAGCCGCGAGGACTTCCCCTACGCGATCCGCCAGGTCTCCGAAGCGCTCGGCTCCAACGGTTCCACCTCGATGGGCTCGGTCTGCGCGTCCACGATGTCGCTGCTCAACGCCGGCGTGCCGCTCAAGGCGCCGGTGGCGGGCATCGCCATGGGTCTGGTCTCCGGTGAGCTGGACGGACAGACTCACTACGTCGCGCTCACCGACATCCTCGGCGCCGAGGATGCCTTCGGTGATATGGACTTCAAGGTCGCGGGTACCAAAGACTTCGTTACTGCCCTGCAGCTGGACACCAAGCTGTCCGGGATTCCTTCCGACGTCCTGGCGAGAGCGCTGTCCCAGGCTCGGGATGCCCGGCTGACCATCCTCGACGTGATGGCGCAGGCGATCGACGGGCCGGACGAGATGAGCCCGTACGCCCCGCGGGTCACCGCGATCAAGATCCCGATCGACAAGATCGGGGAGGTGATCGGCCCGAAGGGCAAGATGATCAACTCGATCACCGAGGAGACCGGTGCGGACATCTCCATCGAGGATGACGGCACGATCTATGTCGGCGCCCACGACGGCCCGTCCGCCGAGGCTGCCATTGACCTGATCAATGCGATCGCCAATCCGCAACTGCCCAAGGTCGGGGAGCGATTCCTCGGGACTGTCGTGAAGACCGCCGCTTTCGGCGCCTTTGTCTCGTTAGTGCCCGGCAAGGACGGCCTGGTGCATATTTCCAAACTGGGCAACGGCAGGCGGATCGCCAAGGTCGAGGATGTGGTGAAGGTCGGCGACAAGTTGCGCGTCGAGGTGGCCGATATCGACAACCGCGGCAAGATCAGCCTGGTGCCGGTTCGCGAAGGCGACGATACCGGTGCTGGCGGTGCCGTCGCTGACGAGGCCCCGGCCGACACGTGACGTTACGGCGCAGCGTGCTCCCTTCCGGTCTCCGGGTACTGACCGAGGAGTTGCCCGGTACCGGCTCAGCCGCGGTCGGGATGTGGGTCGCGGTGGGTTCGCGGGACGAGCCCACCGCGATCGCCGGTGCGGCGCATTACCTGGAGCATCTGCTGTTCAAGGGCACCGCGCGACGTTCTGCTGCCGCGATTGCCGAGGAGATCGACGCGGTGGGTGGTGAGCTCAATGCGTTCACCACCAAAGAGCACACCTGTTACTACGCCCATGTCGTGGACTCCGACCTCGGGCTTGCGGTCGATCTGGTCTGCGATGTGCTCGGTGACGCACTGCTGGATCCAGCGGATGTGGATCTGGAGCGCGGCGTGGTGCTCGAGGAGATTGCGATGCGGGACGACGATCCGGAGGACCTGCTGGACGACGAGTTCTCCGCCGCGCTGCTCGGCACTCATCCGCTCGGGCGTCCGGTGCTGGGCACCGAAGCGTCGGTCACCGGGATGAGCCGGGATGCCCTGTGCCGTTTCTACCGACAGCTGTACACGCCGGAGCGAATGGTGCTGGCGGTGACCGGTAACGTGACCCACGAGGCGGTGCTGGACGGGGTGCGGCACAGTTTCGGACATCATCTGACGGGCTCGGCCGAGCCGGTGGCTCCCCGTCGCGGCCGGGCCAAGGTCACCGGACGGTGCTCGCTCGCGGTGCGCACCGACCACTCCGAGCAGGCCCACTTCATGCTGGGTGTGCAGGCCATCGACCGGCACGACGACCGACGTGAGGTGCTCGGCGTACTTAACGCCGCACTCGGCGGTGGGATGAGCTCTCGGCTTTTCCAGCAGATCCGCGAGCAGCGTGGGCTGGCGTACTCGGTGTACTCCTCGGTGACCTGCTACGCCGACATCGGGAGCCTCGCGATCTACGCCGGTTGTTCCCCGCATCGTCTCGGCGAGGTGGCTGCTCTGGTCGGCGACGTGCTGGCCTCGATCGCCCGTGACGGCCTGTCCGACGCCGAACTGGCTCGTGGCAAGGGACAGCTTCGCGGTGGGCTGGTACTCGGCCTGGAGGATACGGTTTCCCGGATGAGCAGGATCGGCAAGGCGGAGCTCAACTACGGTGCGCACCGCAGCGTCGAGGACGAGCTACAACAGATCGACCAGGTGACCGGGGAACAGGTCGGTGCCCTGGCCCGCGAGTTACTTCGCCAGCCGGTCACCGCCGCCGTGGTTGGCCCCTACGCTCATGCAGAAGACCTGCCCGAAGAGATCGCCCAATTGATCGTATGACCCCAATGATTGCATGACCCCAATGATTGCATGACGGAGTTGATTGCATGACGGCACCGGAGCAGACACCACCCGCACAGGATCGCTCGGAGGAGAACCCCATCCGGGTTGGGGTGCTCGGTGCCCGGGGACGGATGGGCACCGAGGTGTGCAAGGCGGTGGACGCGGCCCCTGACATGGAGCTGGTCGCGATGGTCGACGCGGGCGACTGGATGTTCAACGTCGCCGACGCGGGCGCCGAGGTAGTCGTCGACTTCACCCATCCCGAGGTGGTGATGGACAACGTGCGGTTCTGCGTGGATCAGGGCATCCACGCCGTGGTGGGCACCACCGGTTTCGACGAGAAGCGGCTCGCCCAGGTCCGCGAATGGCTCGCGCCAAGACCCGACCTCGGGCTGCTGATCGCGCCCAACTTTGCGATCGGGGCGATTCTGTCGATGCGCTTCGCCGCGATGGCCGCCCGGTACTACGACTCGGTGGAGATTGTGGAGCTGCACCACCCGCGCAAGGCCGACGCGCCATCGGGCACAGCGACCCGCACCGCTGAGCTCATTGCGGCGGCCCGCGCCGAGGCCGGGCTGGGCCCGATCCCGGACGCCACCACGCAGGGGTTGCCCGGCGCCCGGGGCGCAATCATCGACGGTGTGCGGGTGCATTCGGTGCGCCTCGCCGGACTCGTCGCCCACCAGGAGGTCTTGCTGGGTACCTCGGGCGAGACGTTGACGATCAGACACGACTCGTTGGACCGCTCGTCGTTCATGCCTGGCGTGCTGCTCGGCGTCCGATCCGTGCTGGAACGTCCAGGCCTGACCCTGAGCCTGGAACCGTTGATCGACCTGTAGTGCGCTGTTGACCCACGTTGCCCGGTTGCGTACCCCGGCTGGGTTCAGGTGGTGACGGCCTGCTCGACGGGGAAGCCGCCGGGCTGTTCGCGCCTGCCGATGGCCGCCCGCCGAGGGGAACATCGGCAGCGGCCCTCTGCTGCTCACCAGTGGACCAGCGACAACGTGTACGAGGTCAGTGCAGCGTCAGGTCGAGGGGACCGGTCAGACGCACCTCACGCAGCGGCTGACCCCCGGCGTCGAGAGTGCGCACTGTGCCGTCGGCACTCCACCCGGCACGCCGGTAGAAGTTCAGTGAAGCCGGGTCCCCGGCGGGCACCCAGGCGATCCCCCGGGTGGCGCCGGAATTGCGCAGCGCTGCGGCAGCGGCGGCGAGCAGGCGTCCGCCGTGGCCGCGGCGCCCCCACCGGGGCTCCACCAGCAGCGTGCTCACCAACCCGGTCTGCGCCGCGTCGGCGGGCAGGGTGCCGTCGGCGGCGGCCACCTCGCTGGGCGGGGCTGGGGCTGCCACCACGAATCCGACCGGATCGTCGCCCTCGGTGGCGAGCAGCACCGTGGCCCCGCCGCCGACCGTGTCGGCCCAGGCCTGCTGCACGGCAGGGGAGCCCAGTCCGTCGAGGATCTTGGACGGCAGCAGTTCGGCATAGGCGGCCCGCCAGGTCACGCGATGCAGCGCGACGAGCAGGGGAACGTCCTGTGCGGTGGCGGCGCGTACCCGGGCTAGTGCCATCGCGTAACGGTAGCGACATCCGGATCCATGGTGTCCAGCATCCGTGCGCTCAGCCCTGGTAATCCACGCTGGCGCCGTCCACGTGCCCGCGTGGCGAGAAATCGCCAGCGCCACGGCTGGCTCGCGTGCGAGGGTCGAGGCCGTGACGCCAACGACTACCGCGCCGAGCGGCCTCGTCGGCCGGAACCTGTGGCTGCGTGTCCCGCCGCGGAGGCGGCTGGGCGGTAGCGGCGTGATTGTTGTCGGTGTCGGCTGGCAGCATCGGCGTCGTGCAGACGATAGGACCGGTCACCGCGCGCCGCACCGCGTTGGCCGCGCAGGGATTCGCCGACCTACGCCCGGCCGGCCCCGTGACGCGGCGGCACCTGCAGCGGGTACTCGGCCGGATCGGGTTGCTACAACTGGACTCGGTGACGGTGCTGGCTCGGGCGCATTACCTCCCGGTGTTCAGCAGATTGGGTCCCTACCCGCGGGAGCTGCTCGACGGCGCCGCATGGGAGCACACCGCAGCGCGTCCCCGCTTGCTGGTGGAGTACTGGGCGCACGAGGCGAGCCTGGTGCCGGTCCACGACTGGCCGTTGCTGCATTCGGGGGCGAAGAAGCCGGGTTGGTGGCAGGGCTACGGGGAGCTGGCCGCCCACACCCCGGAGCTGGTCTGCGCCGTGTTGGCGGCAGTACAGGAGCTGGGCCCGGTCAGTGCGGGCACCCTTGATCGGGAACTGGCTGGCCAGGCACCGCGCACCCCGGGCTCCTGGTGGAACCGGACGGACACCAAACGCATCTGTGAATGGCTGTTCGGCATCGGCGAGCTCACCACCGGCACCCGGCGCGGCTTCGAACGCCTTTATGACCTACCTGAGCGGGTGTTGCCCCCAGAGGTTCTCGCTCGCCGGGTCGGGGCGGAAGAGGGAGCCCGTGAGCTGATCGCCCGCGCCGCTGCCGCGCTGGGTGTGGCTACCGAGCCCGATCTACGGGACTACTACCGATTGCGGCCAGAGCGCAGTCGGCAAGCGGTCACGGAGCTGGTGGATGCCGGTGAGCTGGAACCGGTAGGGGTCCGCGGCTGGCGGGGCGCCGCCTACCGACATCGCGATGCCAGCACCCCGCGGCGGATCACCGGCGCCGCGCTGTTGTGCCCGTTTGATCCGTTGATCTGGGACCGGGTCCGGACCGAGCGGTTGTTCGGCTTCCGCTACCGCATTGAGATCTATGTCCCTGAGCCCAAACGCACCTACGGCTACTACGTGTTTCCCTTCCTGCTGGACGGTGAGCTGGTCGCGCGGGTGGACCTCAAAGCCGATCGGCTGGCAGGTCTGCTGCGGGTGCCAGGTGCCTTCGCGGAGCCCATGGTGGACACCGCCAGGGTGGTCTTCGAACTGGCTGGCGCGCTGCGAGAAATGGCCGAATGGCTGGAGCTGGACGGAATCGTGGTGGGGGATCGCGGTGACCTCAGCGCCGCTCTGGGTGCCGCGGTTGGCTCGCGCGGATCAACCCGGTGCCGGAGTCACTAGCGCATCGCCCGACCCGGTGCGGGCGCGCACCCGCAGTCCGACGTCGCCCTCAGTGGGCGGCCCGCCCACCGGAAGGTCGCTGCGCGCCCGACCGGATCCGGAACTGACGTCCACCTCGGCCCGGACCCCGGCGTGGATCCCCACCCGTAGTTGCCCCGAACCGGTGGTGAGTTCGATGTCTCCCGCCGAGGCGTCGACCACGGTGAGGTCACCGCTACCGGTGCGCGCGTTCACGTCGTGCCCGACGGCGCCGAGCCGTACGTCCCCTGAACCGGTCTGCACGGTACTGCCGCCACCAGCGCCTTGTAGGGAGACGACGTCCACGCCACCGGAGCCGGTTCGCACCCGCAGCCCACCCAGCGCCGACCCCAGACCCACGTGGCCCGAGCTGGTGCGGATGTCCATCGCGCCGGTGCACTTCTGGGCGCGAACCTGCCCGGAGCCGGTCGAGGCGTCGAGCCGGTCAGCGACGCCGTCGACGGCGACGTCCGCCGAACCGCTGCGAGCGGTGATCGATGAGCCTGCCGGAGCGGTCACCTCGATTGTCAGCGGCACAGTCCGGAGCGGGAAGTCGCGAGGGCTGCACACGGAGAGCCGTTGCCCGGTGAAGTCGATCGCGGTGTTGCGCGCCGCCTCGGCGGCCAGCTCGCCCGGCTGGGCCGCCCCGGTCTGCTCGCCCAACCAGGTCAGCAGGCCCCCGATGCCGGCGGTCCACGGTAGCTGGCCAGGCGGATCGGGGCGGATCTGCACGGCCACTGCGCCCGCCCCGGCGGCCCCCTCCACGAGCTGGATGTCCAAGCGCCCACTGCCGATCTCGACGGAGATCTCGATCGGTCCTTCGCACTCGAAGTCTTGCTGCCGGACCACCGTCACGTCCGTGCCGCCGTGCTCCACGATTCCTCCTGGCCAACGTTCGTCCCTAGGTCCTTTACCAGCCCGCTCAGCCCTGGACCCATCCCTGTACCCGGCTGCGACCTCGGCGGTCGTCGGTTCCCCACCGGGGCTGATTCCATGCCTCGCCGCGCAGCGCCCCTTGGACGGCTTGGGAGACCCAGGTATTGAGGGAGACGCCCTGCTGGGCGGCGGCGCGCTCGGCCTGACCCTTGAGCTGATCGAGCAGCCGCAGAGTCATCCGGCTGATGTCACCGCCGACGTCGGAGAAGGAGCCTGCACCGCCGTCGGGCGCACCTGGCGGCGGTGCTGCGGTGCCGGGTCCCGGCTCGTGGCCGGATGCCGCGCTCACCACCACCCGCACGTCGCGTCCGTCGAGGCGCACCTCCACCACTCGATCGTCCAATCCCGCGGTGACCTCTGCGGCGAGGTCGGACAGCGCGTTCATGATGGTCAGGCGAGCCGCGGGCTCCAGCGCTGCGCCGAGTACCGCTGCGGTGTGCCGGGTCTGCTCGTCGCCTGCCGACGCCGCGGCGGTCAGGTCTTCGCGTAACCGGCTGATGTAGGGCGTTAAATCCATGACATCACTATGATGCCAAAGTTGACGTCAGTCAAGGCGTCGCGTCGGTGCCGCAGCTAGGCTGCGGGGAGTTCGAGAGGAAGGGTCGCCGTGAGCCAGCCAGCCGACACAGACGTTGCCACCGCTGCGCTACGGGTTGTGCTGATCGCCAAGTCGGAGTTCTTCCCGCCGTCCGATGTGCCCTGGTCCACCGATGCCGACGGAGGCCAAGCGCTTGCTGAGTTCGCCGGCCGGGCCTGCTATCAATCCTGGCGCAAGCCCAACCCTGCGACCGCCACCAACGCTGGATACCTGCGGCACATCCTCGAGGTCGGCCACTTCTCCGTGCTCGAGCACGGCACGGTCAGCTTCTACCTCACCGGTGTGTCCCGGTCACTGAGCCATGAGCTGGTCCGGCACCGGCACTTGTCCTTCTCCCAGCTGTCCCAGCGTTACGTCCCTGAGCGGGACGCGGCCATGGTGGAGCCCGACGTGATCGCGCGTGACCCTGAGCTGCACGCGCGGTTCCTCGCTGCGACTCGGGCGAGTCAACAGGCGTACATCGACCTGCTGGCTGGGCTGGAAGAGCGCTTCGCCGGCGAGCAGAACGCCACCCTGCGCCGCAAGCAGGCCCGGCAGGCGGCGCGTTCGGTGCTGCCCAACGCCACTGAGACCCGTCTCGTGGTCACCGGCAACTACCGGGCCTGGCGGCACTTCATCGCGATGCGGGCCACCGAGCACGCCGACGTCGAAATCCGCGCGGTGGCCGTGGAGTGCCTGCGCCAGCTGCACAAGGCGGCGCCCAACGCGTTCGCCGATTTCGAGATCTCCACCCTGCCCGACGGCACCGAGATCGCCTCCAGCCCGCTCGTCACCGAAGGCTAACGATCACTCCTCCGGACTCCGGCCCGGTCGGCCAGGTGCGTCTGGCCGTCAGCGAGCGAGGCCATATACCAGCTGGTCACGGTCTCACCGCCTGGCGGGAGGCAGGTGTTCGCTTGGCGGCTGTGGTGGGCTGCGAGCTGGCGACGATGAGCCTTGTATCGGGCTTCTCCGGCCGCGGTCAGTGTGGCCCGGCGCAGCCCGCCCGATTCGGGGTCCGGATCGGACAGCATAATCAGCTTCGCCTCGACGAGAGCGGTCAACGGGTTTTCGAGCCAGGGCACTATCGGGCGACCGTGGTGGTAGTAACGACCGTCCAATTCCGCCACCCCGCCGCCGGGCCCGCCAACCCGCCGCAGCGCTACGAACGTGTCGAGCTCCTCATCAGTCAGCGGATCGCATTTCAGATAGTCGCTCATCACGATCCCCCTTGCTGGCGCCAGTAAGTGCGGGAATCGCAGCAGTCGGCTTCCGACGTAATCAGGCTCACAAGGCCGCCAATTCCTCGTCGCGGCCTGGCTGCCTGGCTGGAAGTCGTGCAGCTATGGGCAGAATACGGGCGGGTCGGTGAAGTCGATTCAGTATGCGTGCCACCACACCACGACGGCGTGGGCGTCGAGTCCGGTGGGATGGTAGTGCCCCACAGTCTGGACACGACGGTCCCGGTGGAGTCACCATGGCCGCCGCGATGACGACCTGTCCGCATATCGCGATGTAGCGGCCGTTGCCCGTGGCGTGGCCGACTGCGGCGGCTTGCTCGCTGACGAGATGGTCGTACCCGTCGACCGCACTGGTCAGCGTCGTGGGGTGGGCCGTGAGGCGTTGGCGGATCTGGTCTACCGTGAGTGCGGCGGAGCCCTTTCGTGATCGGTGGGGTATGCGCGGGCCTCGGCGGACGCCACTATCGCAGTCGTTCTCTCTGGGAGTGTGGTAGCTGCAGTGTCTCGCCTTCGCAGATGAGTGAAAGTTATCAGTGTCATGGCCTGGCTGGTTTCCCATACCTTTGTGCCCCCACTCGTATACTCGTCCTTGCTTGGATAGCACCCAGGACCGGGGAGCCACCGGACTGATCGGGGAACGGTGCGGGAGGTCCGGAAAGGGGGACTCATCCAGCCCGGTCCTGGGGCTTTGAGAACAGTGGCGCGTGGCTACCGGTTCAGGCCATTATCCGACTTGTATGACGGTATACGCTCAGCGTATACGCGGGGTTGACCAACATACACTGTATGGTTAGACTGCATCACTACTGCACTGTTTTACTCTGCGCCGTCAGATGAGGTTGACACTGTGGATCACGATCGTGAGGGCCGACGTTGTTGTTGTGGCACGCAGCTCGCGCGGGACAATCCAGATGAGCGGTGTGCCGTCTGTCAGCGTGCGGGTAAGGGAAGGATGCTGCTCGGCCCGCCAGAGGTGCCTGATGAATTTTGGGAGTATCCGGTCATGCGGGACGCTTTGGTCCGTCGCCACATGGGGGGTGTGATCCGTGCTTTTCGGGAGCATCCGTTGCATGGTCGGCAGACCATCTCGCAAAGCACGGTTGCTGGGTGGATCGGCCTTACGCAAGCACAAGTCAGTCGGATTGAAACCGGCCCACCAATAGTGGATCTCGACCGCCTGACCGACTGGGCGCTTCTGCTGCGTATTCCAGAAGAATACCTATGGTTCAGCTTGCCAGAGAAGGATGGAGACGTGCAGCGCGGCCGCTTCTTGCAACTCGGTAGTTTCACGGTGGCCGGTGTCGCTATCTCTGGATTGTTTAACCCGCGGCCCGCTGCTACCTCTCTCACCGATCGTGACTGTGCCCAGTGGTTGGCATGGGAGCTGTGGCAACGTGGAGAATCGGCGCTTCACCTTACAGAACTGCCGCTGTCCATCGCTCGTTATCTTGGTCTCGTGGATGTCAATGGCCAGCTCGTGGACTGTTTAAATTTGATCTCTCCTGATGGGCATATCCTCTGCAATAAAGACGGATACTGTTCGTTGGTGCATCCGTCATTTATCGATTTCTACGTTGCCCAACGTGTCTTCGCCGACATTGCCGTTGGCGAAAGCAAGTCGCTCGCGACGGCGCAGACCACGCACGCAACCGATCTGATAATCCAGGAGTTCACGCTTCGTCATCAGTCCAGTGCTGATTTCCTCGGTGAGTGGATGGCGAAGGGCGCAGCTGCTGTGCTGCGTGTCAACAGTGCCGGCATTCTCGCCAAACTTGGTGAGCCGACTGTAGTCGACGTTGTTGTTACGAATCTCAAGGCCGATCGGGACAGCCGCCAGCTCTACCTGACCGCTGTGTCTAGTCGCGTGCTGTCCCTGGAGTGGAATCAAGCGGCTCAGCTGGCCACGAGGATTGAGTGCACTACTAATATCTCCGACGTTCGGTGCGATCTGACCGCTGGTCAAATTGCGATGCTGGCCCGTGAATTGACCAACCCGCGCGACGGTGCTGCTCGCTGGTGCAGTGCCGTCTTACTGGGGCATTGTCAAGACAGTGAACCAGAACTGACCCGCTCGGCCTTGCATAGTGCTCTGCAAGTAGAACCTTGTTGCGAAAATCTACGTGCCATCGGCACCGTGCTAGCCGGTAACAATCCGCTGACAACCTGAGAGGTGACCGTGCTGCTTATCTCGGTTCAACCCGGTGAAGAAGTCATGGAAAGCGTCGCACGCCAACTCAAAGAGCACGGTGTTGAGAACGGTGCCGTGGTCTCCTTGATTGGAGCAATTGATGCCTGCTGCATCAGCACAATGCCCAAGCATGATGCAAACCAGGACATCTTGACAGAGTACGAACAGCCCTTCGAGCTGTCCGGCACTGGCGAGATTAAGAATGGAATACTGCATCTGCACTGCGTCCTCGCCAAAGAAGGCGATATGGCGCTCGCGGGACACCTGCATTGGGCGCGGGTGGAAACCTTCTTCGTCAATGCGTACGTGATTGAGACGTAAGAAAGAGTAGTGGAAAACGCTAGCGGCGAAGGCTGGTCAGCATTTCTGTGCATCCCAAAAAGTGATGCAGGAAAATTCTCTTTATAGGATGACGGTTTCAAGCGGGACATACAGACGTTGCCACGTCTCCATGGCGTACGCTGACCCGCCTAAGAACCTGTATTTAAATTAAGTACTTTAATATGGTCAACTTGTTGATTTTGTTCCAGCCTCTTGTGGTAACAACTGTGTAACTCTCGGTGTGCTCGGGGTGTCGTCGGCGTTGTGCACGGTCAGCTGCCGTAGCTTTCGGGTATACGGCCTCGGCTGTCTCGCTGTCGACGGTACAGAAAGGGGCTCGAGAGGTCGATATCGGGATTGAGCCCTCGGATCGGGTGCGGGCATGCGGTGCTGGGCGGCCCCGGGCTGAGGATGCGATGGTGGCGACGTTGCTCGCCGAGATGGGGTACCGCGTGCAGGGTGCGGTCAAGTCTGCCGAAGCTAGTGATCATCCGGATCGGGATGCGCAGTTCCGGTATCTGGCCATGCTGGTGGACCGGTTCCGGGCCGCGGGACAGCCCGTGATCAGTGTTGATGCGAAAAAGAAGGAGTTAATTGGGAACTTCGCCACCTCGGGGAAGCAATGGCGTCCGGTGGGGCGGCCGGTAGTGGTCAATACCCACGACTTCCCGGATCCGGACTTGGGTAAAGCGGTACCGTATGGGGTGTATGACCTGGCCGAGAATGCCGGATGGGTGTCGGTGAGCGGCAGTGCCGATACTGCTGAATTCGCGGTGTCGACGATCCGCCGGTGGTGGACCGAGGTCGGCAAGACCGTCTACCCCGAGGCGACCAGTGTGCTGATCACTGCGGATTCGGGAGGTTCGAATTCGGCTCGGCGAGTGGCCCGTAGTCGGCTTGCCCTTCCAGATCCCACATTTCCCGCATTGCGGCGAGGTACTGGGCCACCGGGTCGTTCATGCTCGGCCTTCCTGGTCGCGTCCGCGCACCGGCTGGGGGGTGGTCTGCTCGCAGGGGTCGGTGTGCCAGTGACCGAAGGGGTCGGGGTAGTGCCGCCACGCGGCCTGACCGGCGGTCAATTCGGGGTCGGTCAACAGCGCCGCGTGCAGCGCCGCCGAGATGCGGTCGGGGTCGGCTGCGGCCAGCCAGTCACCGGCGTGGCCGATCCGCAGGCCGCCGCCCGCGGACTCCAGCCACAGCACGGTGTCCGGTCGGTTGGCCAGCCAGATCCGGCCTCGGGTGCGCACCACCCCGTCGAGAAGCACATCGAACGCCCTGTGCAGGCGCTTGGGGTGGAAGGGCCGCCGCGCAGCTCGACCGCGTCGGTCACCGGTGCCCCGTCGACCAGCACATGCTGCACCGACCAGCAGACCTGTTCGGGTTCCAGCCCCGGGTCCAGATGCTTCAGATTGATTCCTCGCTGGCCACCCTACTCTATATAATAATGATTTTCATTTTAAAAATGGTCGTCACTCGCTACACGCGTCCGGTGCGCAAGAGCAGGAGCCAGGTCAGACCGGCGGTCGCCATCAGGGAACCTGCACCGAGCAGCACGGGAGCGGGTGGGTATCGGCTGAGTAGTACACCGGCGGCCAGCGAAGAGCTGGCCAGACCCGCAGTGGCGGCGGTGGTCCACAACGAGATCAACCGGCCCCGCATCTCGTTCGTGGCGTTGCGCAGCAGGGTGGCCATCGCGACCGGGCCGTACACGACGTCAGCCGCGGACGCCCCAGCCCAGCAGATCAGCGCGACGGCCAGTCCCGGCGCGAGCCCGAATGCGACGATGACCATGCCCTCGGCCAGGCAGGAGCCGCCGAGCACGACCAGCTGCAGCCGGATGGGTAGGCGCTGGATCCGGGGCGCAGCCCACAGCAGAACTGTGCCGCCCACCAATCCCTGCACGGCGTAGAACCAGCCGACTCCGCCGTCGCCGAGGTGATAGCTGCGCAGCGCCACATCGATCATCGCCACGATCGCCGCACCGAGACCGACGCAGAACAGCGCCTCGATGGCGAGTAGCGCGCGCACCTGCCGACGGCGCCAGGCGTACCGCAGACCGGCCAGGAAAGCGCGCACCGGTCCGTCCCGGAAACCGACCGGGCCGCCACGGCGTTGGCCGCCGCGGACTCGCCAGGTACACCAGGCGGAGAGCAGATAAGACACCGCGTTGATCAGAAAGGCCCAGCGCCAGCCGAGCAGCCCGACCGCGGCCGCACCGGCCAGCCCGCCGACCGCCTGGAACAGCAGCCCATTGACCTGGACGAGCGCACTGAACAGGACGTACTCGCCGGGCTCGACGAGGCTTGGCATCCAGGCGTCGCGGGCGGCCTGGAAGGTGTAACCGAGCCCAGCTGAGAGGAAGGTCAGCGGATAGACCAGCCAGATCCACCGGGCATCGTCGGCGAGGAGGAACGCGGTGGCCACCACCGCCAGCGCCAGATCGGTGCCGATCATGACGGTGCGCCGGTCGAGCCGGTCGGCCAGTACCCCGGCCAGGCCGCCGAGCAGGATACCGGGCAGATACCGCACGGCGAGCGTGGCTCCAGCGGCCAGCCCGGCACCAGCGTGGTGATAGACCATCGCGAACACCGCGACGGCACTGAACCAGCCACCACAGACACTGATCAGGTTGCCCAGCCACAGCCTGCGGAACTCGGTCCGGCGGACCAGTAACCGCAGCATCCCCGAATCGACACTCTCAGTTACTTCCATGTTCAGAGCGTAACACTTTCGAGATTTCTTGCAAATGGTTATCATTTCTTGCACGATCATGTTGTCACCCGAACCAACACGTTGGGATGACCCAAACCCGTTGGGATGACCCCCCATCCCAACTACGAGATGACGCAGAGGAGGTGACATTCATGAAGATCGAGCAGCTGAAGGTGCAGGCGGTCCGCGCTTCGGTGCACACGTCGCACCACGCCACCGTGCGCAGCGCCAGCGTCGCCTGGCGATAAGCGGCGAGCGTCGCCCGGTGGTGCATACCCACCCGGCGGTGGGTTGGACGGGGTGCGTGGGCGGGCATAGCGCCCATGCACCCCTCAGTGCCCCCGTCGCGTCAGCCTAGATTCCCTCGTGAGGAGCCATGGACTGGTCCGCAACCGCACGGCCGCTACGGCTGGCCGCTGGCACCGGCATCGTGCCCACCGATACCGGCTTCCTGGTCGTCACCCCGGGTGAGGACTTCATCGTCATCTCGGTGGAACCGGACCGCCGTGCGCTGGTCGTGGCGCTGCTGTCCGGCGAGGTCACCGCAGCCGATGCCGTGGCCCGCGACCCCGATGTCGGTGCTCTGCTCGATGTGTTCGCAAGCAACGGTGTCCTGACCGACGACGGAGTTGTGACCAGCGGCGACGCCCTATTCGGCGATACCGCACCCGCAGCCGGATCAGTGGTCATCGACGGCGAAGGGGTCCTCGCCGAGCACGTCGCGGCGCTGTTGGGGCCGCAGATCCGGCCGACAGCGGAGATCGCCGATGCCGCCGTGGTCATCGCCTGCGCCGAATGGCTACCCGACGCCCGGTGGCGCGAGCTGGACGCGGCCTGCGCTGTCGCGGGCGTGGCGTGGCACCGCGGATACGCCGAGGGCGGCCGCTGGTACGCAGGCCCGCTCACCGAACCGGCCCGCGGCCCGAGCTACGGCGATCTGCGGCTGCGCCGGATGGCCGCCAGCCCCTGGCCGGACCAGCTGGCGGCCTACTGGGCCTGGTTGGACGGCGGTGGCAGGCCGGTTGGGCAGCCGACCTCGGCCGGGGCCGCCATCGCGGCCGGGTTGATCACCGCCGACGTCCGCGCCTACCTGGCCGGGGGCACTCCACCCGGCCGCGGTGTGCAGTACGGCGTCGACCTGGCCGCTGGTGTGGTCCATCGGCACCCGGTGCTGCCGGTACCAGCCGGTCTGATGCGGGAGGTGCCATGAACGTCGAGATCAGGCCCATCACAATCGGGGACGGCGTCGAGACGCCCGACGGCACGGTTCTGGCCACCGATGTGTGGTTGCCGAAGCGGTGCCCGGCGCCGGTGGTGCTGGTCCGCACGCTGTACGGCACCGCCGGGCTGTGGCCGGAGGCGGCGGTCTACGCCCGCGCCGGTTACGTCGCCGTGCTGCAGGACCTGCGCGGCCGGTTCGGCTCCGCCGGGCGGTTCACCCCGGGTGGCGACGAGACCCCGGACGGGCACGCGACGGTGGACTGGATCACCATGCAGCCGTGGTGCGACGGCCGGGTGATGCTGGTGGGCATCGGCTACGAGGCGTACGCGGCCTGGTGTGCCAGCGGGCACCCGGCGGTCGCCGCCGTCGTCGCCCGCCAGCCATGGCCACCCGACGATCAGACCGTGCCGATCGACGCCGAACTGTGGTGGCGCACCGAGCACGGATCGGGGCGCACCGGGCACCCGGGGTTGATCGCGTTGCTCGACGAGCACCCGCCCGACCGTGAGCAGCACACCTGGCCGGTCGATGTGGGGCCCTGGCCACCCGATGTCCGGGACTGGGCGACCGCCGCCGACCGCACCGACAAGGCGGTCCAGGCATTTCAGGGTCGTTCGTTGCACCTGGGTAGTTGGTACTGCCGCTCAGCGGGCAGCACCCTGCGCCACGCCGGGCTGGCCACCAGACCCACGACCGTGCTGGGCGGCTGGGCTTCCTCCCTGACCCATTCGCTGTCCGGAGACTGCGCGCTCACGGTGCCTTTCGAACCCGACCCGTTCGCCGTCACCCTGGACTGGCTGGCCGCCGTGCTCGACGACAGCCCGCCCCCACCGTCTCGTCTGCTGCTGCTGGGGTCGGGCCGCTGGTGCGATGATCCGCCGGGGTCGTCCGCGCAGGCCGAACTGGTGTCCTGGACAGGCACCTCGGACGGGTGGCTCACGCCGTCCCCGGACGCCCCGCCGCTGGAGGCCGAGCTTGTTGCTGACCCGGCAGCCCCATACCCGTCGCTGCCCTATTCAGCCGATCTGACGCTGCTGGCCGACCATCCGGGCGCGCTCCGATTCTCCCTGAACGGCCCGGTTGCCTGGCACGGCGTGGCTCGCTGCGCGGTGACGATCAGCACGCTGAAACCACTGCCGCTGGTCGTCAGCCTGATCCAGGAGGACCCAGCCGGAGTGCGAACGGTGCTCGTCGACGGCGCCACGTCCACAGCAGGTACCGGCATCACGTTGATCGAAACCACGCCCGTCGCGGTCGAACTGCCCGCCGGGTACCGGCTGCACCTGGAGTTGACCACCAGCCGACACCCACGCCATCCCCGCCCGCTGCATACCGCGACAGCGCGGGTCCGCGGCGTGCGACTGCTGCTGCCCGTTCCCGCAGGCGGTGAGTTCACGCCATGCGCAAGCTGATCGACACCCGCACCGGCATCGTGCGCGGCACCACCCGGCTGGCACCCGAGCCGTGGTGGCCGGCAGACCTGGACATCGTGGTCACCGACCTCGCCGACATGCTGCGCTTGCTGCCCTGGCCAGCCGATCGGGTGTCCACCGGGACCGCGTTCGGCGATCCGGAGCAGGCCCGGCGGGCAGCCATCGGCGAGGCCGTCGAGCGGTACTGCGGCAACTTCGTTCCGGCCGGGTTGCCCCGGGCCTGCTTCGCCGCGCTGGCCGCCGAGGGCCGACGCGCCATCGACCCGGGGACGCTGGCTCTGCACTCCACCGCCCAGTACGCCACGTCCGGATTCCCGTTCATTCCGTTCACCACCGAGACCGAGGTGCTGTGGGTGCCGGGGTACAGCCTGGCCGACCGCGTCCCGATCGCGGTTCCCGCATCTGCGGTGTACGTCAACTATCTCCTGGCGCCGCGCGACGGCGAGCCGCGCACGCACTTCAGCATGCTGGCCGGACTGGCCGCCGGACCGGACCTGACCGCCGCCGAGACAGCCGGGCTGGAAGAGGTCATCGAGCGCGACGCCACCGTGATCTGGTGGGCCAACCGGTTGCCTGCCCGCCCGGTCGACGTCACCGACCCGGCCCTGGACCGGCTGCTGATCCCAGCCCCCGAGCTCGGGCCCGGCTGGGCCCGCGGCGCCGCCACCAGGGCCGATATCCGCTACCGCGTGGTGGCGTTGCCGACCGTGTTCGACGTCTCGGTCATCGGTGTGCTGCTCGACGACCCGGCGCTGGGTATCACCGCGCTGGGGGTGGCTGCCCGGCCCGCACCGGAACCAGCGGTGGCCAAGGCGCTGGCCGAAGCGGTCACCCTGCGCCGGTACGCGCTGGGCCTGCTCGACCCCGACGGCGAGATCTGGCAGGCCGCAGCCGCCGGACTGATCGACGGGTCGGTCTTCCAGCCGTGGCGGGCCGACCGGCGCTACGCTCGCTCCTACCGCGCCGACTTCCACGACGTGGTGGACCTCGGCTGTCACGGGCAGCTGTGGCTCGACCCAGACCTGCGCACCCATCTCACGCCCATCGTCGCGGGTCAGGACACCGTGCGGCTCGAGGAACTGCCCCGGATCGCCGGGGATCCGCTGGTTGGGTATCTGGGGCGGCTGAGCGCCCACGACATCGACGCGCACGCCGTCGATGTCACGACCCCGGACGTGGCCTGCGCCGGGCTGGCCGTGGTGCGAGTCGTCGCTCCAGGGACCTACGGGAACCAGCCTGCTGCGTATCCGTTCCTGGGTGGGGATCGGCTCTACACCGATCCGGTGCGGCTCGGCCTGCGCGCCGAGCCGCTGGCTGAGGCGGACCTCAATCTCGTCCCGTTGCCACACACATGAGCACCCTGTCCGACCCGCGAACGGGTCTCATCACCGGGCTACATAGTGATCGACTGCCCGGGGGGCTGCACGTGGTCTACGCCGATCTGGCGCTGGTCGGTGGCGGTCGGCCGACTGTGGCCGGTGCCTCGTGGGCCGATCCGGCAGTGGCCCACGAGGCGGCGCTCGGTGAAGCCGTCGAACGGTACTGCGGCCACCGCGTCGCGTCCGGTTCCACTATGGACACCTGGCACGGCCTGCGGGAGCGCGGCCTGCCTGCGGTGGATCCGGCGGCGCTGGCGCTCTACCGGCCCGGTCAACCGACCCCGTTCGCTGGTCTGACCCGAGACGACAAGATCGCCTGGACGGTCGGTACCACACCCGACGGCGCAACCACCTGGCTGCCCGCCACACTGTGCTCCCTGTCGCCGATTGATCAGGACCGGCCGGCTCACCTTCCGATCTCGGCTGGGATCGCAGCCGGTCCGACGCTGGAGTGGGCGCGCGCCGCCGCGCTGGCCGAGGTGGTCGAGCGCCATGGCCTGGCCACCGCCTGGCACGGCGGGTACGCACTGCCAGTGCTGCACCGCCGGGTGCCCGGGTGGGCCGGTGAGCTGCGGGCGGTGCCGAACCGGTTCGGCGCACCGGTGGTCATCGCCGTCGCCCGCCGCGACGGGCTGCTCGGCATCGGGTGCGCGCTGGGTACCGACCTCGGCGCCGGTGCGGCCAAGGCCGCGGCCGAGGCCACCCAGAGCCTGCGGACTGTTCAGGTGGTAGCGGCCGGGGTCCCGGCCTGGGAACGGCCGGACGGCCCGCTCGCCGCGCACCGTACCGATCGCCGATATCTCGACTCCTACGCCCCCGGCTGGGCTGACGTCACTGACATCATCTGCCACGCCCAGCTGCTCGCCGACCCGCGGATCGTCCGCACGGTCAGTGCACGCCTCGCAGGCGGCACCGCACCACCCGTCGGGCACACCTGGTCCGACGTCGGGCTGGAGCTGGATACAGCGCTCGCCACGCAGGGGTTCGTCCCGCTCACCGTCGAGCTCACCACACCGGATGTGGCCACCGCAGGGTACGCCGTGGCCCGCGTGGTCGTACCGGGGCTGCGGTCCACCGCGCCTGCCGCCTTCCCGTTCCTGGGCGACGGCGCCGACCCGCTGCCCGCCCACCCCTGCCTGATCCCCCTACCCCATGTCTGACCAGTGCCCCCTGTCTGACCCATATTCGAAAGGACACCGATGAGCATCACCCGACCACTGCCTGCCGCCGTTATCACCACCTTGGCCTTGGGACTGGCCGCTTGCGGTGGTACCGATCCGTCGGCCGCACCAGCGCCCGGCAGCGGTGCCGCCCCCAGCACGGTGATCAACTGTGGTCAGTCGTACACGTATTCGCAGGCCCCGCAACGCATCGTCACCTCAAGCACGCCCGCCACTGAGATCGTGCTGGCCCTCGGGGCCCGGAATCGGTTGGTCGGCGCGGTCGCGCCCGGCGAGCTGCTGCCCGAATACGTCGCGGACTTCGACGGCGTGCGGATCATCGCCGAGCAGGCGTTTCCACCCCCGTCGAAGGAGACCGTGCTCGCCGCCCGGCCCGACCTGGTGGTCAGCGCCTACCCGGACGACTACGGCCCCAAGGCGCTGGGCGATCGCGGCACGCTCGCATCCGAAGGCATCAACTCCTACCTGCTCTCGGGCGCCTGCGACGGGCACAAGGCGACCATCGACGACATCTATGCCGACCTGCAAGCCCTGGGTACCTTGCTCGGCACCGAGGAGCAGGCGCAGGCGCTGGTCACCACGCTGCGCGGCGACGTCGAGGCGGTCTCCCCGGTGGACGGATCACCAGCGGTGTTCGTCTACTCCGGCGGCACGGACACGCCGAGTACCCCCGGCTCGCTGGCCCTGGTCGACGACCTGCTCACCCGGGCAGGCGCCACCAACGTGTTCCCCGAGGTGACCGGGTTCGGTGAGGTCAGCTGGGAAGAGCTGGTCAAGCGCAACCCGGACGCGATCATCATTGAGGACCAGGCATTCGCCCCAGCTGCCGATGCGATCGCGTTCCTCACCGGTTACGCCCCGATTCAGCAGGTCACCGCAGTCAAGGAGCGGCGCTTCATCGTGGTGCCCGTCAACGACAACCAGCCGGGACTGCGGTCCGGGCGCGCCCTGCGCACGATCGTCGACGGATTGTCCGGATCGCCCGCGTGAGCGTCCGCACCGACGCTCCCGTCTCGGCGCGACCAGCCGGCTCGCGATCGGTCGGGGCGGGAGCGGCCCGTCGGCTGCCGCTGGGCTACTGGCTGGCTGGGCTGGCCGCTGCGCTGGTCGGCTCGGTCATCGCCGCGGTCAGTCTCGGCCCGGTGACGATCCCCTTCACCACCGTCTGGCGGGTGATCGGGCACGAGATCGGGCTGGTCGACGCAACCGGCCTGGCCGGTGCCGACCGGGCCATCGTGTGGGGCATCCGGCTGCCGCGGGTGCTGCTCGGCGCACTCACCGGTACCGGTCTGGCCCTGGTCGGAGCGGTCCTGCAGGCCACCCTGCGCAACCCGCTCGCCGACCCGTACGTCATCGGCGTCAGCTCCGGCGCTTCGCTCGGCGCGGTCAGCGTCATTCTCCTCGGGTTCGCCCCGTTCGGGCTGCTGTCGCTGCCGCTGGCCGCTTTCGCCGGGGCGCTGGGCGCGTTCGCTGCCGTCCTCGCGCTGTCCCGGGCCAGCCCGCTGCGGCTGATCCTGGCCGGGGTCGCCATCGCCGCGCTGTGCGAGGCCATCACCCACTACCTCGTGCTGTCCACTCCGGACCGCGATGTGCGCACCGCCCTGTACTGGACCCTGGGCGGGTTATCCGGCACTGAATGGCGGCACCTGCCGGTCGCCGCTGTGGTCACCATCGGCCTCGGCGCCTGGTTCACGACCCACATCACCCAGCTGAACGCGCTCACCCTCGGCGACGACACCGCGGCCAGCCTCGGCGTCGACGGCCAGCGGATCCGCCGTCGACTGGTGGTGGCCGCCGCGCTGGTCATCGCCAGCCTGGTCGCGGTCACCGGCGCGATCGGGTTCGTCGCCCTGATCGTGCCGCACACCACCCGGCTGCTGGTCGGGCCGGACCACCGCCGGCTGCTGCCGGTCGCCGCGTTGCTCGGCGCGGTGTTCCTGGTCTGGGTCGATCTGGCCGCGCGCATCGTCAACGACCCCAACGAGGTACCCATCGGGGTGCTCACCGCGCTGCTGGGCGCCCCATTCTTCCTCGCCCTGCTTCGTCGGGCCGGAAAGCAGACCGGATGACCCCGGCCCGGCTGGAGGTACGCGGCCTGCGCTGGGGACCGGCCGGACGCGACGTGCTGCGCGGCGTTGACGTGGCCGTGGCCCCCGGGGAGGTGGTCGGGCTGCTCGGCCCCAACGGCAGCGGCAAATCCAGCCTGCTGCGCTGCATCTACCGGCGCTACCGCCCCACCGGCGGCACCGTGCTGCTCGATAACGCCGACATCTGGGGCCAGCGCGCCCGGATGGTCGCCCAGGCCGTTGCCGCCGTCACTCAGGACGCCCCGCCAGATCTTGAACACACCGTGGCGGACCTGGTCGCGCTCGGCCGGATACCGCACCAGTCGACGCTGGGCGGCGCCACCGAACAGGACCGGGAGATCGTGGCCGACGCGCTGCACCGCTGCTCTCTGCTCCAACTGATCCACCAGTCGGTCGCCACACTGTCCGGTGGCGAGCGCCAACGCGCTCACCTGGCCCGCGCGCTTGCCCAGCAACCCCGCCTGCTGCTGCTCGACGAACCCACCAACCACCTCGACCTCGCCCACCAGATCGCCGTCCTCGACCTCGTGACCGGCCTCGGCATCACCGTGCTCGCCGCCCTGCACGACATCGAACTGGCCGCCGCCTACTGCGACCGGCTGGTGGTCCTGCACCACGGCCAAGCCGCCGCCGACGGCCCACCCACCACCGTCGTCACCGACGACCTGATGCGCGAGGTGTACCGCATCGACGCCCGGGTACACACCGACGACGAAGGCCACCTCCGCATCCGGCTACCCATCCGACGATGATGCGCGTTGCGCACCACTAAGCGATGCTATGGTTGATGCATGGTGAAACGAACCACGGTGACGTTCGATGAGCGGGACCAGGGAGCCATCGACTCGGTCAGCGACCCAGACCGCGCGGAGTGGGCCGCTCTCGTGGAGGCAGCCGCCGAGAAGGGTATCGCCGTAAAACCGGGCGCGTCCGAAGCAACCATCATCCGCGCCCTCGTGCATGCCGGCGCCGACGCCCTTCGGGAACGCGCCCTGGAGAGCGGATACGCCGAGCTCGCCGACCTGTGGCCCGAGCTTCATGACACCGAAGAAGCCCGTGAACGCCGCCGACGCTATGCCGAGCGCGTCGACCGTGTCACCGAGGCATGAGCGCTCCGCTACGCGGCCAGATCTACCGCGCCGACATCGGGTTCGGCGCCAAACCATGGCTCGTCGTGAGCAACAACCACCGCAACCGCGCACTGTCCGACCTGCTCGCCGTGCGGATCACCACCACCGACCGACACGCCAACCTGCCAACCTGGGTCCGGCTGGGCACCGGCGACCCGCTCGTCGGCTACGTTAACACCGACGACCTGCAGCAACTACACCGCGACGAACTTCACGACCTGCTCGGCTCGCTCACCCCAGCCACCCTGCGAGCAGTCAACAACGCACTTCGCATAGTCCTTGCACTGCCCTAATCGGCTACACGCGGTTCTCCGCGGTTACGCCCCCAACCGGTGCACGATTTCTTGCACATCGCTGCGGCCGTGCCACTGATTCAGAACGGGCAGCGCGCGGCGCAACTCGTTGCGGGCAGACAGCGAGCCAACCTGCTCAATGGCATCGAGCGTTTCCCACGCCACACGGCATGCTTCCTCCGGCTGGCCAGCATTGGCGTAGGCCCGAGCCAGCTTGGCGCGAGTGATAGTGGCAGTGCGGAAAGACGACGTCACTAGCGAATCGAGGCGAGGTTCGAGCACTGGGATGACCCGTTCCCCGTGGCCGAGGTAGATATCGCGCGTCGCCTGGTAGACAGTAAAAAGATCGTCAACAGCCATGCTGCGTTGGAGTGCGGCGTCATCATCACCCATAGACTGAGCAAGCCAGCCAACCGCCGTATCAAGGGCACGGTGGCTCTCATCCCTGTTGCCGGCCAGCGCATAACCGAGGGCCATCTCGTTGGCCGCCCACCCCTTCATTCGTAGCGACGCTTGGGGCATCTCGAGCACGGGGCTCGCTTGATCAACGATCCGAAGCCCTTCACTCGAAGTTCTTCCGACCATCATCGCCCGCCGGACAAAACCGTACACAGTCATCCCCGGCCAGCCAGCCGCTTGCGCCCACTGTGACGCCCGATCGTTCCACCAGATTGCGCCTGAAAAATCTCCCGCCTCTTCGCTCAACCAGCTTAGCAGTTCCGCGCAGCGGGCCTGCAGTGTACTGCACCGGCGTCGGTTCGTGTCGGCCGCCCGGCGGCGCAACCCATCCAGAATAGCGATATTTCCCGTCATCCCGTCAATGAGCTGCACCGGTGGCAGCATCCGGGCAGCCTCCTGGAAACCACGAAAAGCGTCCTCAAAAAACTGAAAGACCTCATCGTTGAACTCGATACGATCAAGTGCCCGCTCGAACTCACCCTGCAATTCGCCACTGACTATCCCGAGGCCAAGAGCCGTCAGCACTTCCCGCCGGGACAGGGGCATCGCAGCACCTCCCTGCGGCAGCAGCACCACAAACACGTCCATTTCAGGCACCCCGGAAGCGGAGTTGTCCTGCAGCGTGCCGCCAGACTCCCGCGCGAGGGATGCGACCACGCTACCCGTTCGGTAGATCCGATCCAGCTTCTCGGCCAGCCAGTGGTGCAGCTGACGCTGCCCCAGCTCGATGAGCGAGATCAGCGACTGATCACATCCGGCCTGCCGGGCCACCGCAGCCAGCGACAACCCCCGCGCCATCCGAAGCTGACGCAGTACCGCTCCGAGCCTGCTATCACCTGGCACTGAACCCCCTTTGACGGTTCTCGACACACGTTCGTGGTCGCTCGACTACCGGCAGTGAAGCACACGACGCTAACCGCCAAGGCCCCAGCGCCGGGCTGGCGGCAAGCCGGTACCCCCCTCGGACGACCCGGACGTCCGATCGGTCTTGCTACCCCCGGCGCTGGGCGCCGATCCACCGGAGACGAGCCCGAAGAACGGTGCGAGGGAACTCATGACCGAATCAGAGACAGTCACCAGCCGCATGAGCCAGAGCGGCATCGGGTACTGCACCCGCCCTGGCGTGGCCGTGCCACCAACAGTGCTGGTGGCCGACATGGGTAACGGCGCGCAGCCGAGCGCCGACCTGCTCGATGGGATGCTGTTCGCCCTCGGCGCGGAGTTTGGCGAAGTTCGGGCGGCCGTTGTCGTCCTCGGTGACCCACTCGGTGGCGAAGCGGCCGTCCTGGATCTCGGCGAGGATCCGGCGCATCTCCTCCTTGACCCCGGGTCCGATCACTCGCGGCCCACGGGTGAGGTCCCCGTACTCGGCGGTGTCGGAGATCGAGTAGCGCATC